>NZ_JAHIBY010000009.1:0-177282 GCF_024151445.1 Acinetobacter sp. UC24323
CGTCAATCGTGCAGATCAGGACCAGTTTGCCTTGGTGAGCCAACAACGCACCGCAAGCGCGCAAGCCAAAGGCTTTTTTTCTAAAGAAATCGTGGCAGTTGAAATCCCTCAGCGTAAAGGTGATGCTGTGGTGATTGATACCGATGAACATCCACGTGCATCGACCACACTTGAAGGTTTAAGCAAACTTAAACCAGTTGTCAAAGCAGATGGTACAGTCACTGCAGGTAATGCTTCAGGCATCAACGATGGTGCAGCGGCTCTGCTGATTGCTTCTGATGAGGCAGTTCAGGCTTATAACCTAAAACCACGTGCCAAGATCATTGCTTCAACAGCCGTAGGTGTAGAACCACGCATTATGGGTTTTGCTCCGGCACCAGCCATTAAAAAATTACTTAAACAAGCCAACCTGACTTTAGATCAGATGGATGTGATTGAGCTCAATGAAGCCTTTGCTGCACAGGCTTTGACAGTGACCCGTGACTTAGGCTTACCAGACAACTCTGACAAAGTAAATCCAAACGGTGGTGCCATTGCTTTAGGTCATCCGCTTGGGGCGTCAGGTGCACGTCTTGTAACGACAGCCTTAAACCAGCTTGAACAAACAGGTGGCCGTTATGCCTTGTGTTCAATGTGTATTGGTGTGGGCCAAGGCATTGCTTTGATTATTGAACGTGTTATTTAAAAGGAAAGAATTAATGCTATTTACGTACGAAAATATTTAACTATATCTACTCCTTTAACTGATCAGAAAATTGAAGATATTCAAGCAGAGGAGAGTGCTTATTTCAAAGAAATTCAAAAGTCAGGAAGTGCTCCCACTTATAGAGAATAATGGAGCAATATACAAACATGAGTATTTTGATGTTGAAAGCAATTAGGAACTACATAACTTGTTGCAAAGTTTACCACTTTATTCTTATAGAAAATGGAAGTGGTTCGTTTAAACCCATTCTATCTTCAGTATGAGAAAATGTTTATTAATTTTTGATTAAAGCTATATTATTTTCTGCAAAGTATATATTTTTTTGTAACGAATATTCGGAAAACCTGTTAGATGGTTTTAATTTTTGGGTTTTTAAATACAAACAGCTTTTTGAGTGAAAGAGATACGATGTTGGAGTATTTTTTTAAATTTGCTCATTAAACCTAAGTTAGATCTAAATGTTGTCTTTTTCTTCAAGATATAAGTTGAATATATTGATTATATTTAATTTATATGTATGAGGTGTTTGAATTTTTTAATAATTTTTAACTAAATTGGAGGTGGAATTTAGTTGAAAATTAAAAAATAAATTAGTAACTGGCTTTGCAATTGAATGAGGGCAAAGGAAAAATTTAGTATTCTTATATGTCGTATAATATATTTTTATTTTCGAATAAAACAGAGTTTGGTATAAATTTATTTAATTATAGGAGTAAATAAAATATACAAACTTAAAGGTTTATTTTATGAGATTTAATAATTATAATTTAAAAGTTTATTTAATAGCATTAATATCATTATGTCAAAATTAGAAGTAAAGGCCGAAAACCATAAAATTTTTGTTTTCAAAAAGATATTTGAGTTTGAGTCCGCTAAGCAACAAGCTGAAAAGAAAAAGGTCAACGCTTTTGGAATGTTGGCAAAATTTAATTTTCTAAAACGTCCTACTGAAGAAACTGTAAATTTAAAAAATCATATTCTACGTTATGAACCGTTTTGGTTTGTTTCAAGTGAACGCAATTTAAACTATGATTGTGTTGTTACTTATTCTATTCCTGTACATAATCCTCATGCGAAGCAGATTCAGGTTTATACAGATCCTGAACAAAAAAATTATCCTGTTACACGCCAACAAGATAAAGGCAAAATAGAATTACAAATGAAGGAAGTGTGTAGCCGGAAAATAGAGTTTTCAAATTATTTTGATGGCTTGCAGCGTGAACTTAAATCATCTCATTTAGCAGAATATATTAGAAAATTTGAACTTACCGAAGTAGAGAAAGTCGAAGTTGAGAATGTACTTCAACCATTACTTTCTCTTGATTCAGTTACTAGTATAGTTAGGTCAGAACTACAAAATCAAAAAGTTCATGCAACTAATATCATTGAAGATTCAGAAGAAATAACTCAACTTTACCTTTATTTTCGCCCCGTTTATGCGTTTGAATATATTTGGTCTAATGCAGATAAAATTGGTGTTATTGAAGTTGATGGACTTACCGGCGAGGTTATTGAACAAGGAAATTGGTTCAGAAATACTTTTGATCAAGCTTTTACTAAAGAAAATTTAGTAGAGCTTTCAGCAGAATTGGCGAGTACAGTTGTTCCTGGTGGAGGTACTTTGGTAAAAGTCGCATCAAAAGCTATTCCTCTTTAAGGTAGCCTCTACCTATTGGATTCTTTAAGCCAAACAACTTGTTTGGCTCTTATTTTCAGAATTTAATTCCTATCTATTGAGACTCATCTAAATCACGTTCGCGGCATGATAATTCATAATAATTACCTTTTGGCAGAGAACTAATTTTAAACCCATAGTAAGTGCTATCGGTTTCTATCGGAGCGATATTACATTGATTCTTTTTTGCAAATTTTTCAATTAATTTTAAATTGGTGGTTTGCTTAAATACAGCTCCCCAACCTTCACTCACACAACAGCCCACATATTCAGACATATATTCATCTGAAATAAGTACAACGTTTTGTCCCATAAATTCATAAGGTTTTTTGAGTTTGTATATATCGTTATAGTCTGCTCTTGAAATATTAGGTTTTTTGGCTAGGAAACCTTTTTGTTTAAGAATTTGAAACTTTAAAAAATCTTCAGGACCAGTACCAAGTCCCCGATAAATCGAGCTATTTTCCTCTGCAAAACTATATGAGCTGAAAATGCTAACTAAGCTTAAAAGTAATAATTTTTTCATTTTAAATTTCAAAAGTTATATGAGGCCACAATTCTTTCATATCTTATGAATAGCGTAAAGTAAATGACTGATTTTTATATTATAGATAGGTTTTTCTATACCACGGCAAACCATAATTAATTTACTAATAATAGGTTTCATATAATTAACTATCTATAGAATAAATTTTTTGCTTCTTTAAAAATTATTTAAACGAATTAAGTAAATTTTTTATCAGAGTCCTAATTTATTCGCTTATTGGATAGTCTTTTTGTATATAATATGTATTCTTTGTATTTATTTATCTTTATAGAGTAAACATGAAAAAAATATTAATCATTACTATGGCGTGTTCTTTCAGTTTAATTGCTTGTTCAACTACTGAAACTTCAAGAACGATACAAAGTCCACAAGTCACTGCTGCTACTGCTACAACAAAATATACCGGAGTAAAAACTCCTATTTCTATTGGTAAGTTTGATAATCGCTCTAGTTATATGAGGGGTGTTTTCTCTGATAATGTCGATCGTTTAGGTGGGCAGGCGAAAACTATTCTTGAAACACATTTACAGCAAACTGGCTATTTTTCAGTTTTAAACCGTGACAATCTATCAGAAATTAAACAAGAAGTAGGTTATAGCAATACTGCTCAATCTATTAAAGGTGCTCGCTACGTTATTACTGGTGATGTCTCTGAATTTGGTCGTAAAGAAGTAGGCGATCAACAGTTATTTGGTATTTTAGGACGCGGTAAACAACAAGTTGCTTATGCCAAAGTTAATTTAAATATTGTTGATGTAAAAACATCAGAAGTCGTGCATTCGGTACAAGGTGCTGGTGAATATGCATTAGGTGCACGAGAAGTTTTAGGCTTTGGTACTACAGCTTCTTACGATTCTACGTTAAATGGTAAAGTACTCGACTTAGCTGTTCGTGAAGCAGTAAATAATCTTGTGACAGATATTCAAAATAACCGTTGGTCAATTCAATAATTTTGGATATGTGTTAGATGAAAAAAATTCTTTTTAGCAGTTTTCTTGCGATGAGTTTGGTGGGTTGTGCCGCTGGTCCTCAACCTTTATACAATTGGGGAACTTATACTCATCAAACCTATTTGATGTATAACGCACCTGAAAAAGCAACGCCAAATACGCAGATCACAAAATTAGAAGCAGAGATTGAAAAAACCAAAGGTAAGGGCCTAGCTGTACCACCGGGGTTATTTGCTCATTTAGGATTATTGTATTTACAAGAAAATAATTCTCAAAAAGCAATCGAGTATTTCCAACTTGAACGTCAAGTATATCCAGAATCTACCGTTTTAATGGATCGCTTATTGCAAAAAATGAATACGAATGGTGGGAATGCAAAATCATGATTAAGAAACTTCTCATTGCCAGCTTGGTCATTTCTAGCCTTGCATTTACAGGATGTGCAGTTACTGCACCACCTAATAAAGATATTACGGCCTATAAAGCCCATATGCCAAAGTCAATTTTGGTATTGCCACCAGTCAATGATTCACCTGATGTAAAAGCGACCTATAGTTATTGGCCTACTGTGGTGGCACCTGTAGCAGAAGCTGGCTATTATGTTTTTCCAATCTCTGTTGTAGACAACATGTTTAAAGAGAATGGCGTTACTAATGGCAACGATGCTCAGTCTATTTCACCTCAGAAATTACAAGAAATTTTTGGCGCAGATGCTGCTCTCTATATTCGAATTAAAGAATATGGCTCTAAATATCAAGTCATTCAAAGTGTTGCTACAGTAAGTGCAGATGCAAAACTTGTTGATTTGAAAACGGGAGATGTGATTTGGACAGGTGAGAAAAAACTTGTTCAAGCGAGTAGTGATGGTAATGCGGGTTTAATAGGGATGGTCGTTGGGGCTTTAGTTGAACAGATTGCTGGCAGCTTTAATGATAGAGCTTATCCATTAGCAAGTATGGTCAATACTCAACTGTTTACCCCGACTAATTATAATCCAGGTATGGGGTTATTATACGGACCACGTTCACCTAAATTTCAACAAGATGGCGTAGCTAAGTAAATTAAACTCAAGCTAGTTTCTTAATTTCTTAAATAAGTTGCTTCATATATTTGCTATGTGGAGCACTTCTATAAAAACTTTGAACTAAGCAGAATAGACAGTTAAGAAACTGATTTTATCTGCTTAATTCAATTGAAATCATATTATTTCTTCTGTTTAAAACGGTATTTACATTTCAAGCAGCGATAGTCCTGAAATATATTTTTATCAATCATTACGCCTGCTTTTTTACCAAAAATATTACCTACCACACCGCCAGTAATGCCTGCACTAATTGCACCGACAAAAGTTCCTACAGTTCCACCAACAATTACACCTAATGGTCCGGCAACAGTACCAATCGCTGCCCCTACAGTAGCACCAGTTGCGGCGCCGCCTACAGTACCTGCCGTAGTGCCTGCAGCTGTTAATAAAACACCGCCAGTGGTTTTAAGTAATTTGTCATGATCACGTGTTTCAATTTCTGTAGAACCACATTTCGGACATTGCAGTGTTTTTTCCATAAAATTTTCCTGTCTTTCATCATTGAGCGACGCAGTGAATAATGCGAAATCTATATGTGGGTAAAGAACACTGTGTTAGATGAAGTGTCTTTTTCCTAGAAAGGCATCGCAACAATATACTTTGTCAGCCTCGATTTTAGCTGAACATAAGCACAAATAATTATAGATCATGTAAACACTTGTATTTTAATCATGATCTGTTGAGTATGATTTAATTGCTTGTTTTAAAATGAATAAAGAATACATAAAATATCTCAGAATTAATTATTGTGAATTAAATTAGAAATAGGCATATGGCATAATTGGTTTGTTCTGAAGGCAAATTGTTTGTAAACCCCAAAATAATAAAGGCTTATCCTGTTTGAATAAGCCTTATTTGAAGATTAGAGTGATTTTTTCCAACTCAAAATTGTATATAGCCCAAACATAAAGGCGATCCAGATTGGAATAAGAATTACCGACTTTTCAAAGCCTTGAGTCCACATGATATATAAAATCATGCCAATAAAAGTCAAAACGATATAGTTACTCAAAGGTGAAAATAGGGCAGGAAATTTGGCAACTTTATTTTCAAGCTTCATCGAACGTTTAAATTTTAAATGGGTAAAACTAATAATTGCCCAGTTTAAAACCAAAGCTGCTACAGCCATGTACATAAGATAGCTTAAAGCTTCTTCTGGTATGAAATAGTTAAGTAATACACACCCAAAAATTAGAATAGAAGAAAAGATAACCGCGGATGTAGGTACACCTTGTTTGCTTACTTTTGCAAAAACTTTAGGTGCGTTGCCTTGAACTGCTAGCCCGTACAACATACGGCTATTGGCATACATCCCACTGTTATAAACAGAAAGTGCAGCAGTCAAAATAATAAAGTTAAGTAAATGTGCTGCCCAACCAATGCCCAGTTGGCTAAAAATCATGACAAATGGACTCTTATCTAAACCGCCGAGGTCCAGTTGATTCCATGGAATAAGCGACATAATAATTGCCAGCGAAGCCACATAAAATACCAAAATTCGAAAAATGACTTGGTTAATGGCTTGTGGAATACTTTTTTCAGGATTTTCAGCTTCAGCTGCCGTCATTCCAATGAGTTCAATACCACCAAAGGCAAACATTAAAAAAGCGAGCATATAAAACAGGCCCGAGAATCCATGAGGGAAAAATCCGCCATGCTGCCATAGGTTTGAAAAGCTAGCTATAGAGTCACTACCCGCGGTAAGCAGTAAATATAAGCCAAATACAATCATTGAAATGACCGCAGCAACCTTGATAATGGCTAACCAAAATTCAGATTCGCCATAAAATTTAACATTGCCTAAGTTCAAGCAGGTGACCAGCACAAAGAAAAATAAAACTGAAACCCAAGCAGGGATATGAGGCCACCAATAATGTACATATTTAGCCACGGCGGTAAGCTCGGTCATGGCAACCAAAATGTACACTACCCAATAATTCCAGCCCGATAAAAAACCGGGAAATCTTCCCCAGTATTTTTGTGCAAAGTAACTAAAAGAACCGACTACAGGTTCTTCGACAATCATTTCACCCATTTGGCGCATAATTAAAAATGCAACCAAACCGACAATGGCATAACCCAAAATGATTGAAGGACCAGCAGACTGAATGACTTGTGCCGAGCCTAAAAATAGTCCTGTGCCCACAGCACCACCCATAGCGATTAACTGGATGTGACGATTTTTAAGTCCACGTTTTAGTTGGGAAGATGAATTACTCAAAATACTATGCGCTGAATAAAGAAGCCGGCGTTATTGTAATGGATTGTGCATCATTAGCCTAATCAGAAAAACAGTGATGAATTGCAAGTATAGAAAACTACAAATATTTGAAATGATTGAAGACAATTATTTGATATACAAATAAAATAGAAGTTGATGAGTGAAATGACAAAGTTCTATGTAAGTCTTTTAAGCTAGTAAAGCTGTAAAGATGATTGTTAAAACTGGATATACTTTTATCTATGAATTTTGGTGGGATATTGTATTTCTAACAGTATTAACAAGAGAAATTTATATTCGTAAAAGAATAAAGCTGAATAAGGGAATAAAGGTAGTAGACAATGCAGTGTAAAGAACTATATAAATATGAATGCCTTATAAATCCTGATTGTACGAAACTAATAAAAGGAGAGATTCTGGGAATTATATTTCTCCTATTTTGTATGTTTATATTGGGGACAGCTCTTTTTGAATCTAATAAATGGGTAACAGATTTATTTGGTGTTAATATATCATTGTATTATTTGTATCCTGTCACTATTGGTATATGTGGACTAGTTTATTTATTTGGAAAATTTTTTAAGTATTATCGTTATACTATCTTTAGATTTTATTTTAAAAAAGATTTTTTGATATTGAAAATTTGTGGAATAAAAACTGTTAAATTTAATAATTTTAATATTATTACTGATCAATATCGTATTGGGCATTGGAATAGTTTTAAAAAGGAATACTTTAATTGTATAGGTATTGCTAATGACAAAAAAGTATACTTAATTCCAGTAGCTGACGGTAAGCAAGATGAGCTTATAGAAGTCTTAATGAATCATATTGATAAACAAGTTGAAACATAAATAGACCTATTCCTATTTAACTAAGTCTAATTAATATCTAAAAAAGGATTCACAACTGTACGAATCCTTTTTTAGAAAATGACGTTTTTATAAATTAGAAAGAAACCATTTTGCCTGGGTTAATCATTGCTCCGATGCCATACATACTTTTAGCGAGTGGAATAACGACAGGGGCAAGCGTACGGCCAAAAATAATATTTTGATGGTCAATTTTAGATAACATTTCAAAGTCATTCGATTGCCCAATAAAGTCATTTGCAATGGCTTTACCAATACGTACTGTCTGCGCTACGCCATGACCGCTCCAGCCGTGAACTGCATAAATCGGGAACTTGTTGCCAAATTTACGGCTATCGACTGCACCATTAACAGTTAAATCGGTAGTTCCACTCCAGACGAAATCCATCTCTAGATTTTTAATTTGCGGGAATACGGTATGAATTCGATGCTCTAGATAATTTAGAGTTTTCTCTGGTCCCCAACATGTTCCTGTACCTTGTCCACCAAACAGTAAACGGTTATTAAAGACAGGGCGGTAGTAATCAATCTGGAACTGAGTGTCATAAACCGGATGTCCAAATGGCAGAAGCTCTTTGGTATCAAGCTCTAAAGGGGCGGTGGTCGCGACATAGGTATAAAATGGAATAGTGGTATTGTTCTGTTCAGATAAAAGTTTAAACGAGGCATGGTGTACTGCCAGAACTACAGATTTTTTAGCTTTCACGACTGCATTTGCTGTGTGAACATAAATACCATCTTCTTTTTCTTCTATTGAAATAACTTCTGTTTGTTCATAAACAGTACCGCCGTTTTGGCAAA
Organism: Acinetobacter sp. UC24323; assembly: GCF_024151445.1. NCBI lineage: Bacteria > Pseudomonadati > Pseudomonadota > Gammaproteobacteria > Moraxellales > Moraxellaceae > Acinetobacter > Acinetobacter sp. UC24323. The sequence goes on from NZ_JAHIBY010000009.1 coordinate 8,857, forward strand.
AACCATAAATTAAGCCGCGGTTTAGAGCCAACGGATGGATTTGTCCACCTAACTCATCAATTAAACCGCCTGTATAGTAGTCTGACTTAATAAAGTCCATGAGTTCATGTTTACCCACAATACGGGTATGGTCTTCACCTAAGTATTTTCGGGCATCGGCACCTTGTGTTAAGCCAACCAAATGTCCCTCATGAACGGCGGCAGTGATATGGCCGTATTTACGGTCAAAGTTGAGTTGGTATTTTTCAGAGATATCATCAATCAGTTGCATCGCTTCAGTAGAGGTAAAATGCCATAGCTTTTTGGCATCTTCGTAGCTGAGTCGATCGGCCATTTCTTGAGCTTCCCAACGTGCTAAACCTGGGGTGAGTTGTCCACCATTTCGACCTGAAGCTGCACTACCAATACGATTTTTTTCTAATAAAACCGTATCTACACCTTGTTCAGCTAAATGTAAGGCAGTTGATGAACCTAATAAGCCACCACCAATAACCACCACATCACACTCGATGTCAGCATTTAAACTGTCAAATGTATGCCAATTCGAGAGGGAACTTTCATAGTAGTTTGCTGGGTTATCTACCGAAGTGCCGTTAATCGTGGTTGCGTCAAATTTCGCGTGTTTTGGATTTAACCAGCTCCATTCTTTACCCACTTGTAAAGACTGACTTGGTTTGTATTCCACATCTTTTAAAAGTTGAGGTTTAGAAATAATTTTCATGACGAAGTTCCTTAAAAAATTAATAAGCATTACTAATTGCAATACTTTGTTTTTTAATCGTTTTATAAATGAATAGGAGAATGCCTAAAGCCAACCAGAAGCACCCAAAAGTCAGTGAAGACGAGTCGAGATTGAGCCATAAACAAATAATGCTGATGACCGATAACAGCGGTAAAAATAGGTTTAGAAATTTATTTTTAAAACCTGAGCGTTGTTTATCTTTAATATAAAATTTCATAAAAACTGAGAAGTTTACGGCTGTAAACGCAACAAGCGCACCAAAACTGATCAGACTGACAACTTGAGCTAAATCTAAGAAAATAGCCGACATTGAAATAAGCCCGACAAATAAAACCGAGAAAAAGGGTGTGCCTAAAGAGCTATGGATGGTTCCAAAATACTTTTTAGGGAAAATATTGTCGGTACCCATTATATACAGTAAACGCGAAGCACTGGCATGTGAGGCAAGGCCAGAGGCGACAGTGTTCATAATTTGTCCGCATAAGAAGATGGACTGAAACAAAGCACCACCGACATAAAGCACAATTTCTGGTAACGCTTCTGAAGGATGGTGAAAACGGACATTATTTGGAAAATAAAGCTGAATAAACCAAGCGGCTGTGAAGAAAATAGCTCCGCCAGCAAGTGTGGTTAACATGACTGCACGGGGAATATTTTTGGTGGGTTGTTTGGTTTCATTTGAAAGGGTGGTGACCGCATCAAAACCTAAGAATGAAAAGCATAGAACTGAGGCCCCAGCAACAAGTGGTAACAGTGATTGTTGACCATGCCATAGCGGAGCCAAGGTAAGTACATGTTCGTAACCTTGAGTAGAGCCAATACCCCGGACCACTAAATATACAAAAATGACCATGAGGATAATGGGTGCGAACACAAACACGAGGCTTAAGTTGGCAAGTAACTGAATACGGAAACAGTTGACTAAAGTCACAAGGCCCGCCGATACCAGCACCCAAAACCAATAAGGCAAACTTGGAATTAGTGCGGTGAGATAAATTGCAGCCAGTAACACATTGATGAGTGGTAATAACAGATAGTCGAGTAGAGAGCACCAGCCGACAAAAAAACCACTTTTGGGTCCTAAGCTTTCGGCAGTATAACTATAGGCTGAGCCTGATTTTTCCGAATTTTGACTAAACCTTGCGTAGCTCCAAGCGGTAAGCAACATAGCACCTAAAGCAAGTAAATATGCGAGAGGGACATGCCCGTTGGTAATTCCGGAAACAATACCGAAAGTATCAAAAACCGTCATGGGGGTCATATAGGCAATACCAATAATTGTCACTTGCCATAGCGATAATTTTTTTAAGGAAGACGCTTTATTTTCCATGTCTTTTCAACCTCAAATTTCGTTGTTTTTGCTTTTCATCCAGAAAGGCGATGCTATTTTTAGGCCAAAACTTCTCCTAGACCTGAATAAACAAGTCTGTTTGAAGAAAGTTTGAACAATAGCTAGGGACTTAAAGTGCTATATCACCTTGGTGGTACACTAAAGCGGGAATAAAAGGCCAATATTCTTTGCTTTTTAGATGACAACCAACTGGAAAGACTGACAGGGTTGCGAGAAAAACTGTTGATCAGTTTTATCTTTAAATAATGTCCCGGTTCTGATGCTAATGTCATTTGAAGTAATGACTCGAGATGAATCATTCATAATGACCGCCTTTTGCTTAATGTTTTTGAGTTTTGGCATAAGTAGTTTTTCAAGGGCCGAAACTAAAATATCGGTCGCAATGACACCGATAAAATGGTCATGAATCATGACAGGGTGAGCAATGGTAATGGTATAGGCACCATTGCAAATATAATCCACATAAGGACCATGTATGCATGGACTTTTATTTTGTGCAGGTTTATGGAACCACTCAAATGAGCGGAAATCTAAAAAGCGCTGCGCATTTTGGTAGTTTTCAAGTTTTGCTTGTTGTAATTGATCTTCTTTTTTATACCACCATTCTAGCGTCCAATAGTCTTGCTCATCTTGAGTTGCCGGACTATAACTTGCAAAACCCGTACCTTGACTATAATGGCTCTGAGAGAGTGCTTTTTTAATTTCTTTCTGCAAAGCAGCGCGTTCTGAAGTTGAAAGCTTAATATCTGCATTTTTTTCAGAAGCGTGTTTTGACAGAATTTTACTTGCTTTACTTGCGAGTGTTTCCGTAATAGAGGTTGTTTCGTCAACCACCGTCTTTAACAAATTTTGAAGCTCTTCTACATCTAAATGTTGGGTCATTCCTATAACTCCTAAAATTCCATATTCCTAACTTGTGTATTAATAAGCCATCTTATTTCTTATTTTTATTCACTCGATAACTTATATCGAAGCATTTGGTCAGTGAGCATTGAAACTATGTTTCTGGCTTGAATAACAGCTTCATTTTCATTGTTGTCAATAAAAGACGACAAAAGATGGTGATATTGTTTTACAACTTCACGGTGAAAATCATCATCTTGATAAAGCACGGCAATGAGCGGAGCCCATTCAGCCTGAATCGTGAGTTCCTGATTTGCCAGTCTCGAAGATTGGGCAAATGAGGTGAGTGTGAGTAAACAACGTAAATCAAGCTGTGCACGTGTATCTGCTTCAACAGCTTGTTCAAATTGATCAATCAACTCTTTGATTTTGTTAAGTTCGTATTCAGTTGTTCTTTGAGCGGCCAGATAGGCACTATGACTTAAAATTGCACTATGAAACTCACCTAAATCGGCAAGATACTCATTTGAAGCTTGGCGCAAAGGATGTTGATTTAAAAGTAAATCCGAAGGTAGCTCACAAACAAAACTTCCACCATTTCTTCCGCGACGTGTATCAATTAAACCCTTTACGCGTAAAGTATTTAATGCTTCACGAACAGTAATTGGCGAAACTCCCATTAAGCGTGCTAAGTCTGCTTCATTAGGAAGTTGTTCATTGCTTTTGAGCAAACCAGAGATAATTGCATTTTCCAAGCGTTCTACAACTTGTTCCGAACGAGTTGCTTGAGCAATAGGTGCAAAAATTATCGTATATGCTGACATGGCGAATTCTCTAAAAGCTAAGTCAAAAGACTTAGCTTAATGAAGCGGATAAATAGTTATTAAAACACGCCATAACCATGGACAGCCTGTTCATCTTCAGGCACAGCAGGTATTGCATCCCAAAGTTCAACAATTTTGCCATTATCTACACGCCATAGTTCAAAATAGGCATGTCGATTTCCGGCAATACTGCCTTCGGAATGTGTCAATACAAATTGACCATCAGCAATGGAGCGATGCGTTTTTGAGTATACCAAACCTTGTCCTTCATTACGGATATTGTTCAAAAAATCAATCACGGCTTTAACGCCATCACCAATATCTGGACTATGTTGAATGAACTGATCGCCGTCGGTATATTCTTTAAAGGCTTCATAATTTCCATCAATTAATGACTTCTTGAAGAAAGACGTCACAATCTCGCGGTTTTTCTCTGGGTCATGGTGAGTTACGATTTCAGTCGGACCATCTAGTTGAGTTCTACCGCTTACATTCGGTGCAGCTTCTGCCACAAGACCATCCCAATGCTCGACAATTTTGCCGTCTTTTACTCGGTAAATATCAAAACCAACCAATGGGTTTTCATCTAAGCCTTGAAAGCGGCCATGAATTGCAACCAAATCACCATCTGCTAGTACACGTACAGCTTCGTGTTGCATATCGGGACAATCTTCTACCAATTGACGAAGACCTGAAATACCATTTGCAACGAGTGGTGAGTGCTCTATAAAGTCTTCAGAAAAATAACGGTCTAGAGCAGTGGTGTCATGCAAATTAAAGAGTTCGTGATGGGCTTTAGTCACCAAGTCTTTCATTTCTTGCTTATTCATTTTGATCTCCTTTCAAAACGCATTGTTATTATTCGTTTGAACTCATCACATGTTTAACACGGGTATATTCTTCAAAACCGTAACCAGATAAATCTTTACCATATCCTGACTTTTTGAAGCCGCCATGTGGCATTTCCGCGGTTAAAGGAATATGGGTATTAATCCAAACTGTACCGAAATCAAGTTCACGTGATAGGCGTGTTGCACGAGCATGGTCTTTGGTCCAAACACTTGAAGCTAGGCCATATTCAACATCGTTGGCTTTTTCAATGGCATCATTTTCATCGGTAAATTTCTGAACGGTAATCACTGGTCCAAAAATTTCATTTTGAATAGCTTCATCATGTTGTTTTAGGCCACTAATAACAGTCGGTTCAAAATAGAAGCCTGGGCGGTCTGCCTGTTTTCCGCCTGTTTCAACTTTGGCGTGAGCAGGTAAGTTGTCGATAAACGCTTTAACATTCTTTAATTGATTGGCATTGTTAAGTGGACCATAAAGCGCGTCTTGATCATCTGGATCGCCAAAACGGGTATTTTTTGCAGCTTCAACGAGTTTAGCTAAAAACTCGTCATGAACAGATTCAGCCACAATCACACGTGTTGCAGCAGTACAGTCTTGGCCTGCGTTGAAATAGCCGGTTAAAGCGATCATTTCAACGGCTTTATCAAGGTCTGCATCTTCAAAAACCAGTACAGGTGCTTTACCACCAAGTTCAAGATGAGCTTTTGCTAAATTTGCAGCAGCAGAAGCAGCAACTTGTAATCCGGCACGAACTGAACCGGTAATCGAAACAAGAGCAGGGGTTTTGTGTGATACAACTTTTGAACCGACTTGCGCTTGGCCTAACACCACGTTAAATGCACCTTTCGGAAAAAATGGTGCAGCAATTTCTGCAAGTAAAAGGGTACTTTCAGGAGTGGTGTCACTTGGTTTTAATACGACAGTATTACCCGCTGCCAAAGCAGGAGCAATTTTCCAAACCGCCATCATGAGTGGATAGTTCCAAGGTGTAACTTGGCCGACCACGCCGACTGGTTCGCGGCGAATAGAAGAAGTTAAACCTTCTAAATATTCTCCAGTTGCTGTGCCATCGAGTAAGCGGGCAGCGCCTGCAAAGAAACGAACTTGATCTGCCGATGCACCTACTTCTTCAGATGCAATTAAATGTTTTAACTGACCTGTATTGCGGCTTTGCGCTTCAATTAAACGGTCAGCATTTGCTTCAATGGCATCTGCCAAGTGAAGTAATGCTTTTTGACGAGTCGAAGGTGTACTACGTCCCCAAATTTTAAATGCTTCTTTTGCAGCAGCATAAGCTGCATCAACTTCTGCCTCGGTCGCATTCGGCGATTGTGCATAGACTTCACCAGTGACTGGACTTACCAAATCGAAGAAATCATTTCCTTTGCTAGCAACATATTCGCCGTTAATGAAGTGTTGTAGTTGAGTTTTAGCCATTTTTATACCTTGTCCTTAGGTTTTAACATATAACATATAATACTATATGTATTATGTTTTAAATTTTCTGTCAAATGCTTTGATGGGGGGGAGTGAGTGAAAAAGGGGGAATTTAAATCAAATTAGATTTTAAGTTTTTGATTTTGATTATTTAAAAAAATTAAAAATTTATTGAGGATTGTTAGAATAGGTTCATCATGAGGATGGCACTTTTAGATTTAACGAGCGGCCATAGAGAAATTTTTGAATGAAAGGGAATGGATGAGCTCAGCCGTAAGTTGGCTCACTCCATGCTTGATTTAAGTTTGAACGCAGTGATTAGGTCTTATGGCTAGCAAGTAAAATACTAGTTTCACTATTGTAAATACCTGAAATATTTCTAATTCTCTCTAATACTTTATCGAAGTTTTCTAAAGTGTCGGAACGTAGCTCAACCAAAATATCCCATTTACCGTTGGTTTTATGTAGACATTCAACCGCACTTTCTAGGCGTAGTTCTTTAATCACAGACTGTGCTTTGGTGCCTTCGACCATAATGCTCATCCATGCACGGATGACATTCCGTTCCGCATTTGGTTTAAAACGAACCGTATATCCGGTAATAATGCCCGAGGATTCAAGATACTCCATTCTCTTTTTAATCGTTGCTCTTGAGACGTGAACTTTTTCAGCTAATTCGGTTACAGACATCCGTGCGTTATCTTTAAGTAAACCTAAAATAATTTGATCAATATTGTCCATAATGTAATTGTCAATTATCAGATTGGTAAAAAATAATTCATTTTTTACTGAATTACAAATTTTGTGAATCAATTTGATTTTGAATAATAAGGTCATCAGTTAACCCGAATAATTCAATTTAATGGACTAGATAAGATGAATAATTTTGCAGTTTCTCGTGGTGACTTTAACGAGTGGATGGTTCCAGTATTTGCACCGGCAAATTTCATTCCGGTACGTGGTGAAGGTTCACGTATCTGGGATCAAGAAAATAAAGAATATATCGATTTTGCAGGCGGGATTGCAGTAAATGCATTAGGTCATGCGCATCCAGTGGCAGTCAATGCGTTAACAGAACAAGCAAAAAAACTTTGGCACGTCGGTAACGGCTATACCAATGAACCTGTTCTACGCCTTGCTAAACAACTCACCGAAAATACATTTGCAGACAAGGTTTTCTTCTGTAACTCAGGTGCTGAAGCGAATGAAGCAGCATTAAAACTTGCGCGTAAAGTTGGACTCGACAGCGGTGTTGCAGGTAAAAGTGGCATTGTGGCATTTAACAATGCTTTCCACGGCCGTACCTTATTTACCGTTTCAGCGGGTGGTCAACCTAAATATTCACAAGACTTTGCACCACTTCCAAATGGCATTAATCACGTTGCCTTTAATGATTTAGAAGCTGCCAAAGCAGTCATTAATGAGCAAACTTGTGCAGTCATTGTTGAGCCAATCCAAGGTGAAGGCGGCGTTATTCCTGCTGAGATCGAATTTTTAAAAGGTTTGCGTGCGCTATGTGATGAGTTCGGTGCCTTACTTATTTTTGATGAAGTACAAACTGGTGTTGGTCGTACAGGTGCACTGTATGCCTACATGAACTACGGTGTGATTCCAGATGTGTTAACTACTGCAAAAGCATTGGGCGGTGGTTTCCCGGTCGGTGCAATGTTAACAACTGATAAATTTGCGCCGCATTTTTCTGTAGGCACACATGGTACGACTTATGGTGGTAATCCGTTAGCAAGTGCGGTTGCTGGCGCTGTATTCGAGTTTATTAATACGCCTGAAGTGCTTAATGGCGTTAAAGAGCGTCACGACTACTATAAAAACGCTTTAAATCAATTAAATGAAAAATATAAAGTCTTTAAAGCAATTCGTGGCAGTGGTTTATTGCTCGGATGTGTTTTAAAAGACGAGTTTGCTGGTAAAGCAAAAGATATTAATAACCTTGCGGGTGAAGAAGGATTATTGAGTCTGATTGCTGGTCCAAATGTAGTCCGTTTTACACCTTCTTTAATCGTTCCATTTGCTGATATTGATGAAGGTTTAAAACGCTTTGAACGTGCGCTTGCTCGCTTTGTGGAAATTCAAAAGGATGAACAAGCAGCATGATGATTATTCGCTACATTGAACCTAAAGATATTAATGACCTTTACCTGTTGGCGCAAAAAGCGGGTTTTGGTTTGACATCTTTGCAGCCAAATATGGAAAAGTTGGCTGCACGTATTGAACGGGCCTGTAAAACCGTAGCAGGTGAACTTCCAAAAGCAGATCAGGTTTACTTATTTGTTTTAGAAGATACTGAACTCAACAAAGTTGTCGGGGTTTGCGGAATTGAAGTCGCACTTGGTTTAAAAGAGCCTTGGTACAATTTCCATGTAGGAATCCAAGTTCATGCTTCAGAACCGTTAAGTGTTTATAACGCTTTACCTACTTTGTATTTGAGTAATGACCATACTAACTGTAGTGAGCTTTGTACTTTATTTTTAGATCCTGACTATCGCTTAAATAAAAATGGCAAATTTTTATCTAAAGTCCGTTTTTTGTTTCTCTCTGCCTTTCGCCAATATTTTGAAGAAACGATTGTTGCTGAAATGCGCGGCTATTCTGATGCAAATGGGCAATCACCATTTTGGAATGCGGTAGGGCATAAGTTTTTTAATATTGAATTTACCAAAGCCGATTATTTGAGTGGAGTGGGGCAAAAGGCTTTTATTGCTGAGTTGATGCCGAGACATCCCCTCTATGTCGATATGCTGCCTGATGATGCTAAAGCCGCGATTGGTATTGTTCATCCCAATACTCGACCAGCCTACAATCTCTTGCTTGAAGAAGGACTACGCTACAAAGGCTATATAGATATTTTTGATGGTGGTGCAACGCTGCAAGCAGATATTGAAAATTTAAGAGCAATTAAAGAAAGCCAGATTTTAACTGTACAAGTTGTAGAGTCTATTCCTCTTAGTTTAGGTGATGAACCCTATATTGTGGCCAACGATAACTATGAAAATTATCGAGCAATTCTTGTATTTGGCACACCTTATCAGGAGTCATTGCAAATAACAAAAGCACAAGCAAAACAATTAAATGCTGAAAATGGTGGTTTAGTCCGTGTGTTAAGCGTCCATGTTAAACAGGACTCGAACCCACAGATAGTGAACAAACTTAAAGAAACAGAACATTTGCGAATGGCTGTTAATTAAACAGAAATACTATACATTTCACCAAATTTAAGAAGGAATACTATATTATCGCTAGCGCAAGATGGGTATATGGATAAATACAATCTTGCTCGCTGAGCTGGGATTAATTAGCCTGTTTTATTATATAAAAGATAATTCAATAAAATGTGTAATTAATTTATATATTTTAAGAATTTTTCAAAATTATATTTTTAAATGCAGGCTAATATAATAATGAAGGAAAGGAATGATGAATAATTTTTATTGTTATAGGTGATGGCTTTTAAAAAGGAATTTATAAGGTCTTAAGTGATTTAATAATATTTTTAGAATGGTTTAATGGACTAAATTAATAATCATATAATTTATTTATTATTAAAGCATTTACGACGGTTGCTATAAATTGGAGTAAATATTACATGAGTAAGAATAACGGAAAGCAATTCCTGGAAGGAGATCTTCTTGGTAGTCAACATATGACTGAGCAAGAAGAAGAGAAATTGCAGCGCTCATTGACAAATCGTCATATTCAAATGATCGCAATCGGTGGTGCAATTGGTACTGGATTATTTATGGGTTCCGGGAAAACATTAAGTGTTTCGGGTACTTCAATTGTTTTAACCTATTTAATTATTGGTTTCTTCTTTTTCTTCGTGATGCGGGCAATGGGTGAATTGTTGCTTGCGAATACCAATTTTAAAACATTCGCCGATTTTGCAACGGCTTATCTCGGTCCGTGGGCGGGGTTCTTCCTTGGTTGGTCCTACTGGTGTAACTGGATTATTACTGCGATTGCCGATGTAATCGTGATCGGAGGGTACATGCAGTTTTGGTATCCAGATTTACCCGTCTGGATTCCGGCATTTACTTCATTGGCGATCTTAACCATACTCAATTTTGTGGCCGTTCGGCTTTTTGGTGAACTTGAGTTTTGGTTCTCCCTCATCAAAATTACTGCAATTATTCTGTTTATTCTGGCGGGAATTTATTTAATTGGGACTGGATTTACTTCACCAAATGGTGTTAAGGCCTCAATGAGTCATTTGTTTGAAACAGAATCAATGTTTCCTTATGGTGTAACAGGTTTCTTGGCAGGCTTTCAAATTGCCATCTTTGCATTTGTGGGTATTGAGCTTGTCGGTACGACTGCTGCTGAAACCAAAGACCCGCATACTTCACTTCCGAAAGCAATTAACTCTATTCCTTTACGCATTTTATTATTCTATGTAGGCGCATTGGTTTGTATTATTGCAGTCACATCTTGGGCAAAAGTTTCACCAGAAAAGAGCCCATTTGTAGAAATGTTTACCTTGGTTGGATTACCAATTGCGGCGGGTTTAATCAACTTTGTTGTTGCGACTTCGGCTTTATCTTCTGCAAATAGTGGAATCTTTGCAACCAGTCGTATGCTATATGGTTTGGCTTTAGACAACGATGCACCTAAAAGCTTTAGTAAGCTGTCAAAAAGAAAAGTTCCAATTCGCGGACTCGTATTTTCAATGGCATGCGTAACGGTTGGTACTTCTATTTTATTTATTGTGCCTAATGTCATGACCGCCTTTACGATTATTTCAGCGCTCACTTCAATTTTATGTATTTTTACGTTTATGTTGATTGTGCTTTCATATATTTATTATCGTAAGAAAAGCCCTGAACTACACATCCAGTCAAAATATAAAATGCCGGGTGGATTATTTATGGCTTGGATGACTATGTTGTTTTTAGTGTTTACTATCGTAATTTTGGCTTTAGATCATGATACTTTAATTGCACTTGAGTGTTCACCAATCTGGTTTATTGGTTTATTTATTGCCTATAAATATAAAAAGAAAAAGATGTTGCAGCTTGATATTTTAAAAGCTCAAAAGGTTGATTATATTTAAATCATTTTTAGTGATTTTATTAGAAATCTTATTATTTAAAACCCAATAAAAAAGCCTCATTGCGAGGCTTTTTTATTGGGTTTTAATTAATAGTTGGATCGCCTTTCTTCAAGAAAAAGCGAATCGCTAATTTTTGTAGGAATGTTCCATAAGGAGGGTGGAAAAGCTGAGTCGGGAAAAAACGATGGCGAATAAAAACAGTTTTTGCATGTGAAAGTTCACGGAAACCTTCTTCGCCATGATATGACCCCATACCTGAGTTGCCGATACCCCCGAAAGGAGCATCATGGTTAACTACATGCCAACCCCAGTCATTGATGGTCACACCACCCGAATGAGTTTCACGTAAAATACGATCACGTTCTATCGAGCTATGTGTAAAGCAATAAAGCGCTAAAGGTCGTTCGTCCGATTTCACATAGGTAATCGCATCATCTAAAGAATCATAAGCCACCACAGGTAAAATAGGGCCAAAGAGTTCTTCTTTCATAATGCGCATATCTGGCGTGCAATTCAGCACAATGTGCACAGGCATCCTGCGGCCTTGTTGATCGAAGCTGTAAGTGTCGCAAGGAATAATACGAGCACCTTTTTCTTGCGCATCGGTCAAGATATCTTGAATACGTTTTAAATGGCGGTCGTTCACAATGGATGTGTAATTCTCATTATTTTCAATGTCGTGACCAAACATTTTTATAAAGCTTGATTTCGCAGCTTCAACAAATTCATCAATACTTTCTTTGGGAACCAACGCGTAGTCAGGCGCTACACAGATTTGACCACTATTAGTTGCTTTGCCATGGGTAATACGTTTTGCCGCATCGGCAAGTGGGTAATTACGGCTCACAATGGCTGGTGATTTACCACCTAACTCAAGTGTAACAGGTGTTAAGTTTTCAGCTGCTGCTCGCATGACGACTTTGCCAATCGCTGGCGAGCCAGTAAAGACAATATGGTTAAATGGTAAAGAGGTAAATCTTGCTGGGTCTGTAATTTCTTCACCAAAAACCGCCACTTCATCTTCATTAAAGACTTCAGCAAGCATGCGTCTTAGCATTGCATTGGTATTCGGTGTAATTTCAGGGAGTTTAATCATGACTCGGTTGCCTGCAGCTAATGCGGCAATGAGTGGGCCAAGTGCTAAATAAACGGGGAAATTCCAAGGAACAATGACACCAACCACACCTTTAGGTTGGTATTGCACACTTAAACGGTTTGATAAAAATAAAAGCTCGGTACGGCGTTTACTTGGACGCATCCAGCGGCGTAAATGATGAATCGCATGATCAGCTTCCAACACGGAGCCAAGCAAATCTAGTAGTTTAGATTCATCGAGTGATCTTGAACTAAAGTCAGCATTAATCGCGGCAGCTAAAGCATCTTGATAACGAATAATTTGTTTTTTAAGTTGATGCAGACTTGTACGGCGTGCTTCAAGACTTGGGTAAGGATCTGCTTCAAAATTGGCACGTTGTTTGGAAAAAATAAGTTCCATATGTTCAGTGGCAGAGCCGCTATATTCTTTTAAGGTGGACTGTTCCATTATTATTCCTTCCATACTTTTGCTTATCATACTTTATGCTTGAAGCGTCATATGGTCGATGTTAAATTGAGACAACAAGAGGTAGTTTAGTGCCATTATGCACGTCACTCTAGGGATGGTGTGAATTAAATGCCTAATAATGTTTATAAAAATACAAATGCTATTATCGAAGGAAATTATGATAATACACTCTTAGGTGCCAATACATATTTGCTAGGTTTAACCAGTTTATTTGATGAAATGGGTTTGCAAGGCCATTCAATATCCGATGTTTTATCTGGCACGAATATTTCAACAGATGAGATAAATCAATCCTCTTTATATATTTCTCAAGTTCAAAAAATTCAGCTATTTCAAAATATTCAAAAACTATCAAATGATCCACTCATTGGTCTGCGCGCAGGGCAAAAGCAGCGATTGTCAGATTTTGGAGTGTATGGCTATGCGTTGTATTCCTCACGTAATTTTAGACAAGCGGTAGAGCTTGGTATTCGACACATTAAGCTTGCAGGACCTATTTTAAAGAAGTCTTTTTATATTCGGGATGACGTTGCCCTTTTTGAAGGGCAGGACATTATTGCACTGGGTAAGCTTTTACCTTTAGTGTGCGAGTTTTGGTTTAGCTCTATGCAAACCTTAATTGAACGAGTGCTTGAAGGACCATTTCAAGCGAAGAAGCTTTTATTACCATACCCAGCGCCTGACTATGCAGAAGAATATGAAAAATTTTTTCATTGTCCCGTTCAGTTTAATACTGGGGTGATGCAATGGCACTTTGATTTAAAGTGGCTCGATGTACCTTGCCCAAATGCCAACCCGATTACTGCGGACATGTGTAAGTCGTTTTGTGAGCGGATGCTAGGCGCTGCTGAACTTGAAGAGCCTGAGTTGGTGAAAACGATTCGTTTAATACTATTGGATGGAACAGGGCTTTTTCCATCAGCTCAAGAAATGGCTGAACGTTTACATATCTCAAAGCGTACTTTACACCGGCGCTTGGCAGGTTTTGATTTAACCTATCAAGAATTGTTAGATGAGACTCGGCGCCGTCTTGCTGATGAATATTTGCGAGAGACAACTTTAACCATAGATGAAATTGCTGAGAGAATTGGCTTTTCAGATACTTCTAACTTTCGAAAAGCCTACCGTCACTGGACAGGCATTTCACCAAATGAGTATCGAATACAGTACCTAAATTAGATTAAGGTTTGTTTATTATTTAAATCGAGAGAGTAACTTTTTCTGCAAAAATGGATTACAGAGCAAAATCGCAAATAAAATAATAAAAATGCCGATAATACTGAATAGATCTGGTAATTCATGCCAAAAAACAAATCCCCAAATTCCTGCAAAAATAATAGCAATATAGTTCATTGGGCCAATTTGTCCTGCTGGTGCTAAGCTGTAAGCATAAGACATAAATAGTTGGCTAATGTTTGCTAAAAGTCCTGCGGCAATGAGTAGTGCTAGTTCATACCAAGTGAAAATACGCCAATGCCAGAACATGGGAATAGAGGAAATTAAACTACCAAAAACACAGAAGTAAAAAACAATACGTTCAGGCGGCTCTGTACTGGTTAAAGCTCTTACGGTGACAAAGGCCATTGCTGATAAAAAGCATGCACCCAAGCCAATAAAAGATAATGCGTTAAATAGACCTTGATCGGGTTTAGCGACAAATAAAACCCCAATGAGCCCAATCACAGCGGCAAAAATCATCGATTTGGTAATTTTTTCTTTTAAGAAAAACCATGCAATCAGTGGAATAAAGATAGGAGATGAATAACTAAAAACCATGGCATTTGAGAGTTTTAAGTTCGCAATGGCATAGAAAAAACCATACATTGCAGCAAGTCCTACTAGACTTCGCCACGTGTGCATCCAGAGTTTATCGGTTTTAATAAAGTCTAAACCCTGTTTAAACAACATTGGAATAAAAATAAATAAACCTACTGCATTTCTAAAAAATACGACGGTCGCGTTGTCTACCGTTTGTGAAGCAAAACGAATGCACACACCCATAATGGAAAATAATAATGCCGACGTCATAAGACAAAGCAGTGCTTTTCCAAGTTGTGTAGAGGGGAGGTTTGAAGCAGTCTGATTTTGCATAGAGAAATACAGTTCTTAATTTTCGATGTTATTTTAGCAGCGCTGTTAAGTTTTAGTGAAATGTGTCGTAATTAATAGGGGAAATAAGAAAGATGAAGTGATATAACCTCATCTTCTAAACCTTATTAGGTCACTGGTGCAGGGTTAAATACAGCGAGTGAGTTATGAATACCCCAACGGTCCGACCACGTTTGCTGCTCACCACTAGCCACGCGTAAAATCATTTCAAAAAGCTCCCAGCCCACTTCTTCAATAGTTTTCTTTCCAATCGCAATATCGCCGGCACTGATATCAATCAGGTCATACCAACGGTTTGCAATATTGTTTCGGCTTGCCATTTTAATGACAGGTACGGCTGCCAGCCCGTAGGGTGTACCGCGACCTGTGGTAAAGACTTGAACGGTAATACCAGATGCCATTTGCTGCGTACCACAGATAAAGTCACTTGATGGTGTTGCCGCAAAAATTAAACCCTTTTTAGTTGGTCTTTGGCCCGGTGCGAGAACTTCTACAATCGGTGAGCGGCCCGATTTGGCGATCGATCCCATCGCTTTTTCTACAATGTTATTCAGTCCACCTTTTTTATTGCCGGGTGTGGTATTGGCACTTCGGTCCACTTGGCCTGCTGCTAAGTAGTCATCGTACCATTTCATTTCCCGAATTAGATCTTTGGCAACTTGTTCATTTGCTGCACGTGGAGTAAGTAGGTGAATACCATCGCGGACTTCTGTAACTTCCGAAAACATGACGGTGCCGCCACATTGCACAATCAGGTCAGCTGCAAAACCAACGGCAGGGTTAGAGGTAACTCCGGAAAATGCATCACTCCCCCCACATTGCATGCCTACAACTAATTCAGAGGCTGGAACTTCTTCTCGAGTACGTTGATTAAGCTTTTCAAGGTGTTGTTCTGCCACGGTTAAAATATGGTTCACCATACTTTCAAAACCGTTGTGGCGCTCATCTTGCAATTGAATAATATCTTCGTTTGCTAGGGGAATATATTTGTTTTCTTTAGGAATATTTAAAAGTCGTTCGGGTTGCATTTTTTCGCAGCCCAGACTTACCACCATAATTTCTCCACCAAAATTAGGGTTGAGTGCAAGGTTATGTATGGTACGAATAGGAACAATTGCAGCGGGTGCATCAATTGCTACACCACAACCATATAAATGGTTTAATCCAACTACACCATCTACATTTGGATATTTTGGAAGTAAATCACGTTCAATAATTTTAACGACATAATCGACAATACCCTCTACACAGTTAACACTGGTCGTAATACCTAAAATATTTTTTGTGCCGACGCTGCCATCCTTATTTTTATAACCTTTAAATGTATATCCGGTCAGTGGAGGAAGCTTGGGGTCGGGGCGAGTTGCTAACTCAAGAGTATCTAGCTCAGGTGCCTCTGGCATTTGGGTAACGGCTTCATTTACCCAAGAACCTACGGGTAAATCTTTGTTGGCATAGCCAATGATTTCGCCATAACGAACAATTGCTTCACCTTGCTTTAACGGCTCCAATAAAACCTTATGTCCTTGTGGTACTTCATCAACCAAGGTGAGTTGGTATTCTTCAATATATGTAGAGGATGGTAAGCCACCGTCATTGACTACAATGGCTACATTATCGAGAGGACTGATTCTTATTAGGAGAGGCTTCAGCATGATCGTTCCTTGTATACATTTGAAGAGAGGTCATAACGCTTAAGTTAGTTAAGCGTTATGGTGTAAAGGTTTAAGAGGTAGGTTTTAACTCGAAGCGCTGAATCTTGCCGACAATAACGGTATAGCAAATGACAGCTGCGATGGCATGTACACCGACATAAGTTAATGCAAGGTTGAAAGAACCAGTACTTGCCAAGATATAGCCGATCACAATTGGGGTCACGATTCCTGCCGTATTACCAAATGCATTCATCATTCCACCTGATAAACCAACCATTTCTTTTGGTGCAACGTCAGACATCACAGCCCAACCTAAAGAGCCAATTCCTTTACCGAAGAATGATAAGGACATAAAGAATACGATTGCTGCTTGAGAGTCGACGTAATTACACATAATGATTGAGGTTGAGACCAAGAAGCCGACTACGATAGGGAGCTTTCTCGAAAAGCTTAAGCTGTAATTCATTCGAATTAACTTATCTGAAATTAAGCCACCTAAAATTCCGCCTACAAAGCCACAGAGTGCTGGTGCAACCGCTGCAAAACCCGCTTCTAAAATGCTGAGATGTCTTTCTTTGACAAGGTAAACAGGGAACCAAGTCAAGAAAAAATAGGTCAGTGTATTTACACAATATTGACCAATAAAAATACCGAGCATCATACGTGAAGCAAGCAGTTGTTTAACTTTACTCCAAGTAATTTTCTCTTTTTTAGCGTTTTGGCTGTTTTCGCCCATATCGAGTAAAGCACCTTCTGAAGCAATGTATTTTACTTCTTCAGGATTTACTGTTGGATGATTGGTCGGGCTATAAATGACCTTGAGCCAGATAAAGGAAAGAATGATTCCTAAACCACCCATGACCCAGAAAATAGACTGCCAGTGGACGGTTGCAACAAGCCAGCCCATGAGGGGAGCGAAAAGTACGGTCGAGAAATAAGAGGATGAGTTAAAAATGGCAGCGGCAGTTCCACGTTCTTTGGTTGGAAACCATGCAGCAGCAATTTTACTGTTACCCGGAAAAGCAGGTGACTCAGACAAACCGACTAAAAATCTGAGTATAAAGAGTGAAGTAATGATGGTCGCAGTATCACCTAAAATGTCGGTAAAACCGATTAAAACAGTGAACAAAGACCATAAAAACAGGCTCCAGAAATATACACGGCGAGCACCAAACTTATCGAGTAGCCAGCCACCTGGAATTTGACCAATCACATAGGCCCATGCAAAGGCCGAGAAAATATATCCCATAGTGACTGAGTCAATTCCCAGTTCATGAGACATTGGCGTTGCTGCCATTGAGAGAGTTGCACGATCACCGTAATTAAAAGCCGTGACCAAAAAAATCATCGCAAGAATGTAATAGCGAGTTTTTGTATGCTTGGCTCTTTGCTGAGTCACTACAGCAATATTTGTTTGCAGATTATCCATATACAAACTCTTTTTAATAATCGACCTATTTGCATATCCGTGAAATAGGTGACGTCATGTCAAATTCATCGATAGAATAGATGAGAAAACGGAATGTTGTATCTACTCTATAGTCCTAATTCTAAAACCGCGCCTTTAGATGTATGACATCATATGATTAAAAATATTATTTTGGCAAGTAGGCTCGAAAAATAATTTTTGTGCGAGTTTATATTGACAAGTTGTCTGATGTCTTATAAGTTTTGGTGATGAAAAAATAGTATCAGTATGCCAAGGAGTATTTTAATGGCGACCTCTACACCTATTGTTAAATCCATTCGAGCAATCCCTGTTGCCGGACATGACAGTATGCTGCTCAATTTGAGTGGTGCGCATGGACCTTATTTCACTCGTAATATACTCATTATTGAAGATAATTCTGGAAATATTGGTGTAGGTGAAATTCCGGGCGGAGAAAAAATTTTAGCGACACTAAATGATGCTAAAGCCTTGGTAGAAGGACAACCGATTGGCGAATATAAAAATTTGCTCAAAAAAATTCAGCAAAATTTTGCCGATCGTGACAGTGGTGGCAGAGGCAATCAAACCTTTGATTTACGTACCACAATTCATGTTGTAACGGCTTATGAGTCAGCATTACTTGATTTGCTTGGTAAGCATTTAAATGTGAATGTCGCAAGTTTACTTGGTGAAGGGCAACAACGTAGTGAAGTTGAAGTATTAGGGTATTTATTCTTTATTGGTGACCGCAAACAGACTTCATTAGACTATGCGACTACACCTCAACATAACCATGATTGGTATAAAGTCCGTCATGAAAAAGCGTTAACACCTGAGGCTGTGCAGCGTTTAGCAGAAGCATCTTATGACCGTTATGGTTTTAAAGACTTTAAATTAAAAGGTGGTGTATTACAGGGCGAACAAGAAGCCGAAGCTGTTACAGCTATCGCGCGCCGTTTCCCGGATGCACGTGTGACGCTTGATCCAAATGGTGCGTGGTTTTTAGATGAAGCAATTGCTTTAGGTAAACATTTAAAAGGTGTGCTGGCCTATGCGGAAGACCCGTGTGGTGCAGAGCAAGGTTATTCAAGCCGTGAAATTATGGCTGAGTTTAAGCGAGCGACGGGGTTACCGACCGCCACGAATATGGTTGCGACCGACTGGCGGGAAATGTCGCATAGTATTCAATTGCAAGCTGTTGATATTCCATTAGCTGACCCGCATTTCTGGACATTGGAAGGTTCGGTGCGTGTTTCTCAGTTATGTAAAATGTATAACTTAACGTGGGGATCGCATTCAAATAATCACTTTGATATTTCCCTTGCCATGTTTACCCATGTTGCAGCGGCTGCCGTGGGTAATGTGACTGCAATTGATACGCACTGGATTTGGCAAGAAGGTACAGATCAACTGACTAAAGCACCGCTTGAAATTAAAGACGGTAAAATTCAGGTACCAACAGCACCGGGACTTGGCGTCGAACTTGATTGGGACCGAATTAATCAAGCCCATGAACTTTATAAGTTAAAAGGTTTAGGAGCTCGTAATGATGCGGATGCGATGCAATTTCTGATTCCTAATTGGACTTTTAATAATAAAAAGCCATGTTTGGTTCGTTAATCTGACTCGATTCGTATTTAAATATTGAATTGATAGCTGTCCTTTGGGGCAGCTTTTTTATTGCTATAAAAAAATTAATTTTAAAAAGAAAAAAGATATTGAAAGAAATTAGATTGATGATGTAAGATGTCTGACAACATAAATACGTATGGAAACTTGCAAATGGATGCTCTTGAGTTAAAAAACATTATTTCTGATGGTTTACTGTCTTTCCCGGTAACAGATTTCGATCAAAACGGAGATTTTAATAAGTCTTCTTATGCAAAACGTCTTGAGTGGTTAGCTCCATACGGCGCAAGTGCTTTATTTGCTGCAGGTGGTACAGGTGAGTTTTTCTCATTAACTGGCAATGAATATTCTGAAGTAATTAAAACTGCGGTAGATACATGCAAAGGTAGTGTACCGATTATTGCTGGGGCAGGTGGTCCGACACGTCAGGCGATTGAACAGGCAAAAGAAGCAGAGCGCTTAGGAGCACACGGTATTTTGTTAATGCCGCATTACTTAACTGAAGCAAGCCAAGAAGGTTTAATTGAACATGTTAAGCAAGTATGTAATTCAGTAGACTTTGGCGTAATTTTTTATAACCGTAGCGTATCAAGATTAAATCTCGATTCAATCCAAAAGTTAGCCGAGATGTGCCCGAACTTAATCGGTTTTAAAGACAGCTCTGGCCAAATTGATATGATGACGGCAGTGACTCAAACTATTGGAGACCGTTTGTCATATTTAGGTGGCTTGCCGACAGCAGAAGTTTTTGCAGCGCCATATAAAGCCTTAGGTTGCCCAGTTTACTCGTCAGCTGTATTTAACTTTATTCCAAAGACTGCTATGGAGTTTTATAACGCGCTTCGCAGTGATGACTTTGAAACAACCAATCGTTTGATTAAAGATTTCTTCTTGCCACTGATTAAAATTCGCGACCGTAAATCAGGTTATGCGGTAAGCATGATTAAAGCAGGTGCCAAAATTGTTGGGCATGATGCAGGCCCTGTGCGTCCACCATTAAGTGATTTAACTCAAGCAGACTATGAAGATTTGGCTGCTCTCATTGCGACACTTGGTCCGCAATAATTCTAACTATTTAGGTATTGGAGCTTTAAAATGAGTAAAAATAACGGTCGGCAGTTTATTAATGGTCAACGCGTTGCTGTAAATGCACCAGCTCTAGAAAGTATAGCTGCAAAAGACTATCAACCAACAGGTTATGTATTTAGTCAGGCAACACTTGAAGAAGTAGATCAGGCTGCTCAAGCTGCACATAACGCTTTTTTAGTTTATAGCCAAACGACTCAAGAACAACGTGCCTCTTTTCTTGAAGAAATTGCTCGCCAAATTGAAGCATTAGGTGCCAACCTGCAAGAGGTCGCTTCACTTGAAACAGGTTTGCCACTTGCTCGTCTTCAAGGGGAGACAGGCCGTGTTACTGGACAGCTTCGACTATTTGCTGAACTTTTACGCCGCGGCGATTTTTATGGTGCCCGTATTGATGTGGCATTGCCAGAACGTAAGCCTTTGCCGCGTGTCGATTTGCGTCAATATAAAGTTGGGGTAGGACCAGTTGCCGTATTTGGCGCGAGTAATTTCCCACTCGCATTTTCAACTGCAGGCGGTGATACCGTAGCTGCTTTAGCAGCAGGATGTCCGGTTGTCTTTAAAGCACACTCTGGCCATATGGCGACTGCTGAGCTTGTTGCAGAAGCCATTGAAAAAGCAATTGAAGTTTGCGGTATGCCTAAAGGCACATTCAATATGATTTTTGGTGGCCGTATTGGTGCAAACTTGGTAGAACATCCACTGATTCAGGCAGCCGGTTTTACAGGTTCACTTGAAGGAGGAATGGCGCTTTATAACCTTGCGCAGAGCCGTCCTCAGCCGATTCCATTTTTTGCTGAAATGTCGAGTGTGAACCCTGTGGTGGTTTTACCTGAAGCACTTCATTCACGTGGTGAACAGATTGCACAAGATACGGTTGCTTCTTTTAATATGGGATGTGGCCAGTTCTGTACAAAACCGGGTCTAATTTTAGGTATAAAAGGCCCCGAGTTTGATCGCTTTATTACAGCTTTAGCTGAAAATACGCAGAAAGCTGTGCCTCAGGTTATGTTGAATGAAGGTACTTTAAAAAGCTATCGAACTGGTATTGATGCATTAATAAATGAAGCTGGTTTTGAGATCATTGCATCGGGTCAGGAACCTGAGCTAGTTTCTCAAGCAAAAGCACATCTATTTAAAGCGGACCAATCTGTTTTATTGTCAGGTAACCCAAAACTACAACATGAAGTTTTCGGGCCAATGTCGATTGTGATTGCGGTCGAAGATGAAGCCACTCTGTTGAAGGGTATTGAAGCTTTAGGTGGACAGCTTACAGCAACCATTATTGGTGATGAAAATGAATTGTCTAAGGCAGGCGAGCTTCTTGATTTGTTAACCCGTAAAGCTGGCCGTGTATTGTTTAACGGTTTCCCGACAGGGGTAGAGGTATCGGATGCTATGGTACATGGTGGCCCTTTCCCTGCAACCAGTGATGCCCGTGGCACTTCGGTAGGTACGGGAGCGATTGAGCGTTTCTTACGTCCGGTATGTTTCCAAAATACGCCACAAGTATTATTGCCCGATGCATTAAAAGACAGTAATCCGCTACAGATTACTCGTCTGGTCAATGGGCGGTTAAGTCAGGCCCAAATTTAAAAATGGTGCAGCTCAATCAAGAGTATTGAGCTGCATTTTTTTAACTTATTCAAAGAATTGTTAAATATTTAAATAAGCACAAATTGCTTACTTTTTAAATATGAGTGGTGGTTTAATAAGTGAGAGAAAATATTTTATTTTTAATAACTTAGGGGTCTAAAAACCGAATATGACTATCGGCTAAGTTTATAGTAAAATGAATTTTATAATTTTTTTCAACATTTCATGAGTTCTTCAGATTATGTCTAGCGCAATTAAACCTAGATCAACAAAAAAACTAAGCCAGATTATTGTAGAACAACTGATCGAAAAAATTCAGTCTGGAGAATTTAAAGTTGGAGAAAAAATCCCGACCGAACTTGAATTAATTGAAACTTTTGAAGTAAGCCGTTCTGTCATTCGCGAAGCAATTACTGAGTTGCGTTCATTAGGATTTGTCGAGACTCGTCACGGAATTGGTACTTTTGTCAAAGAGCAGACAGTTGAGCAAAATTTTCTGTTGTCTAATGCCAGTTTAGAAACCATTAATGACATTATTTCCTTGCTTGAGCTTCGGATTAGCCTTGAGTCTGAAGCTGTCTTTTTAGCATCTGAGCGCCGTAAGCAAATCCACATCGATAAAATGAAAGCTGCGCTTGAAGACTTTGAACGACATATTTCTTCAGATGCAAATGATGGTACGGTAAAAGCTGACTATGATTTCCATATTGCCATTGCTGAAGCTTCTGAAAACCAATATTTCGTTGATTTTTTGAAGTATCTGGGTGAAAAAATTATTCCACGTGCACGTGTTAAATCTATTGAGCAAAGTCCTGAAAATCGCGAAGAATATTTAAAAGCGGTTCACCATGATCATGTCAATATTTATAACGCAATTGTCGATCAGGACGGATTATTGGCCCGACAAATGATGCGAGCTCATTTGTCTAAGAGTATTAAAAAGTTTAAGCAGTAAAGCTTGAGCTAAGATCAAGATAAAAAAGAGAGCCTGTTTAGCTCTCTTTTAATTTTTTGGGTGTTATTTACAGCTAAAGTTTTCGGCTTTTTCGCTATCGCCTTGACCATTGTAACGGGCAATCAGCGGGTAAGGGCAAAGTGGACGGGTGCGGTCAGGCGCCCAGTCTTGAGGAAGTTCAGTATTCACTTGACCACTCGGGTTACCTGCACCGCGTGCAGTTGCAATGATTTTGTCAGGTGCTTGCCCATATTCCACCCAATTAACTAAAGCAGTCAATGCGTCAAATTGGTCGGTCGCAATGCCATCACGGGTATGGTTCATACCCGGAACTCTGAAGAAACGCGCAAATTCAGGCGCTGTACCTTTCGCATCATTTTTATAGTGTTGTAGGAGTTGATCGTACCAATTTTGGGTGTCATCTACAGAGAAAACGCCATCTGCTGTGCCTTGTACTACAATCATTTTTCCACCGTGATTACGGAGTTTATCTAGATTGAGTTCATCGGGTGGCATCATGAAAGACATCGAACTTTCGGTATAGACATCATTGGTTGCTGATAGTTTTGGATAGTCGGTATCGAAGTTAAAATTAAAGGCAAATTGTCTAGAGTTTTGAGTCACAGTTGGGTCTGGTGGAACCTGAAAAAGAATGCCGACTGCAACGGGGTCACGCGCTGTTCCCACCGAAGATTCAAATTTCCAGCTTGCCCAGTTACTACCGACTAAACCCGGGTCGAAAGGTTGGGTTGCATAGAGTGCTTGTCCAGCCGAATTTACAGGACCACGGTAAATGTTGGCTAATACATCAATTTGTTCGGTACTTAAACAAGTACCATCTCTTGTGCTTGAGCAAACGGGTACATGCTTATGAATATCAAAAGCTGTACGGCAAGCTTCGACATCTTGAACCAGTCCATCTGCAACACCGTCTAAAGCATCGCATCGATCTAAAATCGCTTTTGCTAATACTTTACGCTCTGAAAGAGTAAGTGCGGTACTTAGGTCATTTTCATCTGTTGCGACACGACGGAGCTGCTGTGCTGTATAGAGTTGAGCCGCAGCTGCACGAGGTAAGTGAAAACCTGGTGTACTTGCTAAAATTCCATCATATTGGTCGCCCAAACGAGTTGCAGCAATCATGGCATGACGCCCACCGTTAGATGTACCGCCTGCATAGGAGCGGTCTGGCAATTTACCATATGCGGCTTTAATTAGGTTTTTTGCCATAGGCGTGAGTTTGGTAATTGCACCATAACCGTAGTCAATTCTGGCTTGAGGGTCTAAACCAAACATTGGATTTTGTGAAGCATTATGTCCTGCGTCGGAAGAAATGACCGCAAAACCATCATGTAGGGCATTGGTGAGTGGACCGCCGCTGCCGACCTGACCCGTTGCAGGCACTAAGTTGCCATCGGTTCCGCCATTACCTTGATAGAGGAAACGGCCGTTCCAATCAACAGGTAAACGCATTTCAAAACCAATTTGATAAGTTTGACCATCGACGGGGCTTACCCGTTGATCCATATAACCCTTGACCAAACAATGTGCACCAATCGGTTTATTGGCGACCGTCAATGTGCCTGCTTCTTGAAGGGTAGCTGAGCTAATAACGGTATTGTTGTACTGAAATCCGAGTAAGTCTGAACAGCTTCCTGTCATTTTTACGCCAACAGCAGGAGACAACTGCGGTGGTTTGGTTGTTGAGGGAACCGTTGTGTCATCATTATCACTTCCACAGCCTGCCAAAGCACCAAGCATGGCAAGCACTAAAGCGGAATGCATCAAAATTCGTTTATTGTTGGTGTAATTCATTTATTCATATCCTTATTGAATGAATGTTTGCAATTAATCTAAAACCAAAAAATTAGCTGTGCTTCGTGCAATCATTTTGTTGTTTTGCCAAGCTTCACTTTCGAGATTTAGTACAGTTTTGCCTTGTTTTATGAATCGGCATTTTGTAATGACTTCGCCCACAGCACAGGGCCTTAAAAAATCCATTGTTAAGTTGATGGTGGTGGCTGGTTTACGGTCATTGGCGAGATATGCAAAAAGCCCCATCACATCGTCAAGCATGGCGCAGATCATGCCGCCTTCAACGGTGCCGCGTGGATTGGTAAAGCTTTCTAGCGCCGTGTAGTGGATGGTGAGTTCAGTGTTTTGGTCATTCCAATGGATATTATGTCCACCCAAATGCTGATGGATGGGCGGTAAGTGTTCTAAAGTTTTTTGATCCATAGTGAAGGGTCCATCCTTTTTGTAAGTGTTATAAAAATTATTATTTCAGGGTATAGGCATCATAAATAACCGCTTTGCCCAAGCGCATTGCACTGCCTACAGCAACGGTCTGATTGAGCCATGAATATTTTGGTGAACTGGTTTCAAACTGCATGGTAATTTTGAAATAGTAGTTTTTCGGGTCCACATCTTTGCCTTGGGCAAGCTGTTTTAGCGTCTCTGCCGAGCCATGGCGGTAACCTTTTGTTTGAAGGTAAATAAGCGCACCGTCATCGGTTTCTAACAAATATCGCGTATCAATAATGGCTAGTCCTTTACTGTCAACGATTTGCCAATCTGCACCATTATTTAAAATGCGGCCCTTAAGGGATTTGCCTTCAAATGTCCCACCTGTAATGGGAATAATTCGGCGTTTACCTGCATCACTGGTCGTGCCTAATTCCCAAACAGGTGCATTTAGATCAACACTAAATTTTGCTAAAGGCTCAAGCTGAATGGGTGGCGGGTTATATTGCGTTTCGGCATGAGACAGGGCAATGAGACAAATTCCGCAGAGTAGTGTTACAACTTTCTTCATGATGAATTTCCCGAAATAAAAAGAGGTTCTATGTGTGACAGAACCTCTGGTTTTAATTATTTAAATTTCCATGTGTAGTCGATGTTGATACGGGTTTCGTTTACAGGTTTGATGTTGGCTGTAGAGAGCATGTTGTTGTCATAAATGGCGTAGCGCGCGCGTAGCCCTAGATTTTTTAACCAGCCACTTTGAACGGTGTAGCCTAAATCAAAGTCTGTTTCGCGTTCTTTTAGATTGGTTCCACCTAAGTTGGGTGCATAAATATTGTGACCTGTGGTGTAACGAGTCATAAACCGTAAACCCGGAACATAATCTTTAAAGTCATATTCATAACGGAAGCTATAGGCTTTTTCTTTTGGGTTTAAAAACTCGCCCGGCCATGTATCAATGAGTAGACCAGTTTCACCTCCGGTCAAATACGGAAAAGCGGTGTCGCCGTGATGTTGGAAGGTGCCAAAAATAAATTTATGGTTTTGATGTTTAAGTTCGAAATGCGCATGATAAAGGTCATTATCGACTAAGCCTGCTTTCGCCTGTCCGTCATCTCGGCTGCGGTAGTAACGTAATTGCGAACTAAAGTTGGTGGTGTCATTAATTTTGTGTTGGTGTAATGCACCGACCATGGTTTGGTTATAAAGATCGTCAACGTCCATGTAAAAAGCGGTGAGCTTGAGTGCAGGATTAAACTGATAGTTTCCACCTAAATAATAAAGTCCATCAGTTTCAGCAGTTTTAAATCGTCCATTCACGCCTGAAATTTTAATTTTTTCATAGTTGGTCGAATCCCGATGATTCACTTTATCGAGGTAGGCTGCCTGTAAATCAAAATCTTTAATATCTTTACTGGTCAGTGAAATTCCTCGATAAGTTTGAGGAAGCAAACGAGCAGGTGAAGCCACTAAAACAGGATTCATTGGCATTAGGGTACCAATGCGTAGTTCAGTCTGACTCATTTTGGCTTTTGCTGTGACCCCAATTTCGCCATAAGAGTCGGCAGGCTCATTGGTGCGCGTGTCTCTAGGTAAGTTTCCTGTACCTCCGTGCTCGGCATCGGCATCGAGTTTAAAGCCTGCCGTTGCAAGCACATCCAGCCCAAAACCGACAGTCCCTTCGGTATAACCTGAATTGGCTTTAAGAATAAAACCTTGTGTCCAGTCCTTGGCAGCAGGGTAAGCAGATTGCTCTTGGTAGTCGCGGTCAAAATAGAAATTTCGCGTGGTGAGTTCTACTGAACTATTATCAATAAAACTGCCAGCCCACACTGAACCTGAGAGCATAAGGGTAGAGTACATCCATAATTTCGACATAGCATTTCTTCCTGAAATAACATTTTTTGTTTTCAACAAGGCATAGTTGTTGTGTCTGCCTTGTTTGGTTTTTAAATCGAATTATTTTCCGAGCAGTTCTCGGGCGACGATTTCTTTCATAATTTCATTGGTTCCCCCATAAATTTTTTGTACCCGCGCATCCACAAAAAAGCGTGAAATCGGGTATTCCTGCATGTAACCGTAGCCACCAAAAAGCTGAAGTAATTGGTCAATCACTTCACATTGGACATCGGTAATAAAGCATTTCAGTGCGGCAACTTGAGTCACGCTTAACTGGTGTTGTTGATAAAGCGCCGCACATTGGTCTACAAAAGCTTGGGTGGCTTTGGCTTTGATTTGCGCGTTTGCGAGCACGAAGCGTGTGTTTTGCATGTGGCTTAAAGGTTGCCCGAAAGCTTTACGCTCTAATACATAGTCTTTGGTCAGTTCGATAGCGCCTAAAATTGACCCCAAAGCCATCATGGAAATACTCAAACGTTCGCGAGGTAACTCTTGCATTAAATAAGCAAAGCCTTGTCCTTCTTCCCCCAAACGCTGAGTTACAGGCACACAAACATCATCAAAAAATAGTTCGGCTGTATCTTGGGCATGGAGTCCGATTTTTTGTAAAGAGCGGCCTTTTTTAACACCGTCTAAAGCTGCATCAACTAAAAAAATCGAAATACCTTTTGCTTTGGCTTGAGGATCAGTTTTTGCTACCAGAACGATCAGGTCGGCATGCAAGCCATTTGAGATAAACGTTTTTGAACCATTCACACGATATTGGCCATTTTCTAAAATGGCCTGAGTGCGTATAGCCTGTAAGTCTGAACCCGCATTGGCCTCTGTCATGGCAATTGCAGTGACGACTTCCCCTGTCACCATTTTCGGTAACCAATAGCGTTTTTGCTCTTCGGATCCGATATTTTGCAGGTAAGGAGAAACCAATTCATTTTGCCCACCAATGGCAACAGCTAAAGACGCAAAGCCCGCTTGAGCAGTTTCTTGAACCAGCATGAGGGAGTAATGAACAGGAGCGCCATAGCCGCCATATTCCTCAGGCACATCAACACACAAAAAACCATTTTCCCCAAGACGAAGCCATAGATCACGTGGGATAAGACCATCGTGTTCCCATTGTTCGTAGTAGGGAGCAACCTGTTCTTTTAAGAACCTGCGATAGCTGTCCCGAAATAGTTCAAATTCTGTATCGTGTGGCATGTTGAACCTTTTTTGGCAAAAGTGAGGCTAAGGCCCAAACCGAAATTTGAGCTTCCTTTTTTATTTCAATTGCTTATTGTTTTAAGGTGGGCACCCGAATAATCAGTGGGTTATCAGTCTGCTTTTGATAAAGCTCATCAATTAAAGCGGCACGACGTTTCGTAATACTGCTTTGATTAAGGTTGCCTTTATCGGTCACTTCACCTGCATCAAGTTGAGGTGGCTCGGTCATTAAATAAAGCATTGAGACTGTATTTGAACTGCCAGTCGCATCTTTATTAAAGGTCGTTAAAAATTGGCGGAACCATTGCTGGACTTTAGGATGCTGTAATATCTCTGTTGCAGAATGATCACCAAGCTTAAGACCTGCATATTGAGCACAAGCATCTAGTTTTGGAAAAATCAAAAAGCCAACCGCATTTAGGTTTGAACCTGTAATACAGACATCTTGGATGAGTAAATTGCCTTGAATGAGTACTTTGTTGCGTAATGTGCCGACATTCACAAAAGTACCTGTATTGAGTTTAAAGTCTTCGGCAATTCGTCCGTCGTACATTAGGCCTTTAGTCGGATCATTGATATCGACCAAACGAACGGCATCGCCTGTATGGAAAAAGCCTTCATCATCAAAAATAGTACTTTGCTGGTCCGCCTTTAAGCGCCAATAGCCTTTCATGACGTGTTTGCCACGAACACAGAACTCAAGTTTGTCACCACATGGCACTAGCTTAATTTCGCATCCCGGAGCAGGGTAACCAATAAAACCAGCCATCACGCGTGGACCAGTGGTAAAAGCACAAGAGGGAGCAGTTTCAGTCATGCCCAATCCGCTCATAATACGGATTTTTTCTCCGCAATGTTGCTGAGCAATTTTATCGAGTCTGTTCCAGCCCGCTTCTGAGAGCGCAGCACCTGCAAAGAATAAAATTTTAACTTTGGCAAAAAAGCGGTCTCTTAATTCTTCATCTTTTTCTAATGCTTCGGTGAGTTCTTCCCAACCTTTTGGCACATTTAAATAAACTGTTGGAGAAATTTCTTTGAGATTACGAATGGTTTCGTCAAATTTTCCTGCAACGGGTTTGCCGTCATCAATGTAAATCGTACCGCCATTATAGAGCGCGATGCCGACATTGTGACTACCACCAAACGTGTGGTGCCAAGACAGCCAGTCGAGTAGGACAGGTGGTGTTTCTTCAAACTCAGGGAAAGTCTGTAATAGCATTTGCTGATTAACACACAACATTAAATGTGTGGTCGGTACAGCTTTAGGTAATTTGGTTGAACCTGATGTAAATAGAAATTTAGCAATCTGGTTTTCATCAAGGGTTTGGTAAAACTCTTCAACATTTGAAACTGGTGTATCTAACAGCGATTGAAAAGACGTGCAGATCTGATCACCCACAATCCCTTTATTGGTCACCACTTCAATATCAGGTGTAATACACGCTTGAATGGCTTTAGTAAAGGCTTGTCCATCGCTGGCATAAACCATACCAGGTGTGAGCACTTCAAACACATGTTTAAGTTTGCCAAAGTCTTGAGAAATCAGAGAGTAGGCAGGGGAAATAGCAGAGAAAGGCACACCTGCCAACATGGCACCCATAGAGAGCGTTAAATGTTCGAGATCATTGCCACTTAAAATGACGAGTGGTCTTTCTTGACTTAAATTACGGTCATGCAAAGCCTGAGCAATATGCCATGCGCGTTGTAGAACTTCTGCATAACTCAGTTTGACCCATTCGCCTTGAGCATTGCGTTTTGCTGCAAAAATATGGTCGGGTTGGGTTTGTGCAAAATGAATTAACCGATCTGTCAGTTTTTGTGGATACGGTTTTAATTGCTCTTTTGGGCTGATATAGAGCGTCTGTTCTTTATAGTGATAATGAATATCGTGTTGCCCTAATTTTACGAACCGTTCGCGGTCTTGTGATTGAGTGGCATTCATTTGCATTTCTTTCACTCCATGGAAAGCGCATCACTGCGCTTTATTTTTTGCATCATGCAATTTTTATTTAATCTGTTTGTCTTCGCATTAGCCTGACTAAATCGGGTAATGGCGTGATTGGGTTTGAATGGTAATCCAGCGTAGTTCGGTAAATTCGGCAACAGAGACTTTACTACCAAAACGTCCGTAACCACTCGATTTTGTTCCACCAAATGGCATTTGAGCTTCGTCATGTACGGTTGCGCCGTTAATATGACAAATACCCGAATCAATCTGTTTGGCGACTTCTAATGCCTGTGAAATATTCTGGCTAAACACTGCTGAAGAAAGACCGAACTCGCTGTCATTTGCCAGTGCTACACCTTCTTCAATGCTTGAAAAACGTTGAACTGTGCATACAGGTCCAAATGATTCTTCGCGGTAAAGCAGCATGTCCGGTTTAATATTGAGCACCAACGTCGGTTGCATGGTGGTGTCTTCAATATGGATGCCTAAAGGTAAGTCAGCCCCTTTGTTTTGGGCATCTTCTAACAAATGTTGAATACGGTTTGCAGCTCGGCGACTTTCTAATACGCCGAGTACATTGTCTTTTGAAGTTGGATTACCTGCCCGAATAGAGCGGGTTTTTTCAATCAGTTTTTCAATAAATTGATCGGCAATTTTATCTTGAACCAAAACACGTTCGGTCGACATACAGATTTGCCCCTGATTAAAGAACGCTCCAAAAGCGACTGCATTTACGGCTTCATTAATGTCAGCTTCATTTAAAACCACGACAGGGGCTTTACCACCGAGTTCAAGTAAAACAGGTTTTAAATATTTGGCAGCAGTCTCGGCAATAATTTTGCCGACTTTGGTTGAACCCGTAAAATTAATGCGCTTCACGGCTGGATGAGATACTAAGCGCTCCACGATTTGTGGGGCATCTTCGGCGGCATGTGTAATCACATTCACCACACCTTCACCTAGACCTGCTTCATGTAACACTTCACCAATTAAACGATGTGTTGCTGGGCAGGCTTCCGATGCTTTTAACACAACCGTGTTACCACAAGCCAAAGGCATGGCAAGTGCACGTGTTGCCAAAATCACAGGCGCATTCCAAGGTGCAATGCCAACAATGACACCGCAAGGAACCCGTACACCCATTGCAAGATTGCCCGGCACATCTGACGGAATCAGGCTTCCGTCAATTTGTGTGGTCATGGCTGCGGCTTCACGTAACATGTTGGCAGCAAGGTGAACGTTAAACCCATACCATGTCGCAGTTGAACCTGTTTCTTGCATTCCAGTTTCAATGAATTGCTCGGTTTTTTGGTCCATTAAATCGGCTGCTTTTAACAAACGTAAGCGACGTTCGGTAGGCGAGAGTTTCGACCATACTTTAAAAGCTTGCTGTGCCGAATCGATTGCACGATCAACATCTTCCAATGTTGCAGCAGCAGCTTTTGTTGCCACTGATCCATCAATTGGACTGATACGTTCAAAAGTTGCCTGATTTGATGCATCAACAGATTGACCGTGAATAAGTAACTGTACATTTTGCATGGGTTGCGTCCTTACATTGCCATTAAAGAATCAAAAGTTAACCAGTACGTTTATAACTCTGTAAACCCGGTTTAATTGATTTTTCATCTAAGAATTGTTTCAAACCTTCTTGACGGCCATTTTCGGTATCTCGGTGGATACATTGATCAAGTTTGGCATATAAGTAGTCTTCATTTTGATCCCAAGTCAGTTCACGGCAACGCTTAAAGCCATTTTTAGCGGTACGAAGAACCACAGGGTTTTTTTCGAGTAAGCAATTTGCAAGTCCAGTTACTTCTGCTTTTAATTGGGCAAGCGGTACGCTTTTATTTACAAGGCCCATGGTTTCGGCTTCTTTACCGCTAAAGGTTTTACCCGTCATGATGTAATACAAAGATGCACGATGACCTACGGTATCTGCCATTGCTTTACTTACAAGGTTGCCCGGTGGGATACCCCAGTTAATTTCAGATAAACCGAAAGTTGCTTCATCTGCTGCAATTGCTAGGTCACACGCCACTAAAGGTGAGAAACCGCCTCCAAAGCACCAGCCGTTAACCATAGCAATGGTTGGTTTTGAATACATACGAAGAAGTTGCCACTGCCAGCGACATGAGTCACGTCGAATACGCTCTTGGAAAATTTCAGGCTGAGTGTCGACTTCACGGAAATATTCCTTCAAATCCATACCCGCTGTCCAAGAGTCACCAGCACCCGTCAAAACTAAAACACGCGCATCTTGATCAAGCTCAAGAGTTTCGAGCACATCAATCATTTCGCGATTGAGTGTTGGGCTCATGGCATTTTTCTTTTCAGGGCGGTTTAGGGTGACCCATGCAATTCCTTCTTCAACTTTAACATCTACTGTTTCCCAGCGGTTTTCATAACTCATCTTCATACTCCTTGAATGATTTTTTGCTGTTCTGGGATTTAATCTAATATCAGTTAAACTTACATTCAAGTCTTTTTTGGAAAATTTCATAAATATTTTATAATTTATTGTATTTTAAACATTAATTATTTTAAAAATTAATTTTAAATAAAAATATGTTGATTTTTTAATAAGTTTAACTGATATTTTTGGTGTGTTTAAAAATAATACACAAAGGGCTAAATGGAACGACTAGTCAATAAAGGACAACACAATGGAAAAAATATCAGGACAGCCTTCAAGGGCAAAAATCACGTTGCTACTGTGCTTTGCCATAGCGATTTTTGAAGGATTTGATCTTCAATCAATGGGGGTAGCCGCTCCACGAATGCGGGCTGAGTTTATGTTAGATAATGCCCAGATGGCGTGGGCATTTAGTGCTGCAATTTTGGGAACACTCCCAGGCGCAATATTAGGTGGTCGGTTTGCCGATATTGTCGGGCGTAAGAAAATTCTGATTTTTAGTATCTTACTTTTTGGAATTATGTCTTTGCTAACCGCCTATGCGGCCAATTTTAGTCTGTTACTGCTTATTCGTTTTTGTACGGGTTTGGGAATGGGTGGGGCGCTACCCATGATGATTACGCTTGCCTCTGAAGCTGTGCCTGACCAGCACAAAGGTACTGCGGTTAGTGTGATGTATAGTGGCATTCCTTTTGGTGGCTTACTCACTTCCGTCGTTGCTATGTCGTTGGCAGGCGATGCAGAGTGGCGTCATATTTTCTATATCGGGGGGATTGCACCTATTTTACTAATCCCACTGATTATGCGCTTTTTACCTGAGTCAAATGACTACCTGCAACGCAAAGTTCAAGCACAGCAAACTACGCCATTCTTTGAGGTTTTATTTGCCAAAGAGCGTCGTATGTCAACCATTCAACTTTGGATAAGTTTTTTCTGCACATTGGTGGTACTGTATTTCTTGTTGAACTGGTTGCCATTGCTGATGGGTGCGCAGGGATTATCAAAACTACAGGCGAACTATGTACAGATGGGCTATAACGTTGGCGGAATTTTAGGTTCGGTTCTGATGGGCGTATTGCTTGATAAATTACGCATGAGCTTTGTGATTAAGCTAATTTATCTCGGCATTTTATTCTCACTATGCTGTTTAGCAATTTCTCCAACCGTTGCTTTACTTGCACTTTCGGCAGTGGGTTGTGGCTTATTCATTGTGGGTGGACAATCGGCGTTGTATGGTTTGGCGGCAATGTATTATCCAACCGAAATGCGTGGAACCGGAGTTGGCGCTGCGGTTGCAATCGGGCGTATTGGTTCTTTTGCAGGACCTTTAATGGCTGGTTTTTTACTCTCGCTTGGACAAAGCTCGACCATCGTAATTGGTTCAAGTATTCCAGTGATCTTAATTGCAGCGATCTCTGCATTACTTCTTGTCAAAAAACCTAAACAGCCTGTACATTTAGTACAAAGCTCAGGTGCTCGCTAAGTTTTAACGAAAGTATGGGGTTAGAACCTCATACTTTCACTACAGATTTTCTTATGATGATTGAAAGGTTATGGTACGTTCAAATTTAGTTCCAAAAAAAGTAGAAGATGAGCCTAAGTTAAGTTACATGATTGCTCGTGTTGACCGAATTATTAGTAAACATTTAACAGAACATTTAAAAGAGCTTGAAATTACCTTACCGCAATTTACTGCACTTTCTGTTTTAGCTTCAAAAAGTAATTTATCCAATGCCAAGCTTGCTGAGCGCTCTTTTATAAAGCCGCAATCTGCCAACAAAATTTTGCAAGATTTACTGGTGAATGGCTGGATTGAGAAAAAACCTGACCCAACACATGGCCGCCGTATTTTAATTACACTGACAGACAGTGGTATTGATAAGCTAAATAAATGTAATGAAGTGGTTTTGAAAGTTGAAGAAAAAATGCTTGAAGGCATTGATATTAACTTGGCTTATTTAATCCGTAATAACCTCGATATTATGGTCAATAATCTTAAAAATCTTTAATTGAATGTGGTTTGTAAATTAATTTATTAAAATCTACAGAAATGCTTAAGCACTGATTCACACAGAAAATTTATTTCATTTTACAAATGAACTTGCTAGCATCGAAGAGACGTTTTTGGTGATGTGTGGCAGCGAATGTCTTCAGGACAACAAGTTTTACTTAAACTAAGAAAAATGATTATTTCAGGGGAACTTGAAGGCGGTGCCAGAATTGCCGAAATTCCGACTGCCGAGTTACTTGGTGTTTCAAGGCAGCCTGTTCGTATTGCTTTTAGGTTGCTCGAGCAAGAAGGTCTCCTCATTAAAAACCCAACTCGTGGTTACACGGTTCGTGAAATTTCAGAACAACTGGTTCATGATGCGCTCGAGGTACGCGGTGTGCTGGAAGGATTAGCTGCGAAAACTATGGCAGAACAAGGCTTAAGCGAAGAGCAGAAAAAGACACTGCAACATTGTATTCAAGAAACTGAAAAACTATTTAATGAAACAGACGAGTTTGGTGATGCTGAATTAGAACGTTATCACCATTTTAATGTCATTTTTCATGACACGATTATTGAAGGCGCACAAAACGTCGCACTTATACAAGCCTTAGCAAAAAACAATCAATTGCCGATGGCTTCTGCTCAAGCCATTACCTATGACCAGAACCAAGCTTTGTCTGAATATCGCCGTTTGCACTATGCACATTTACAGCATTGTTCGATTTTTGATGCATTGGTACATCGTCAGGCAGGGCGTGCTGAAACTTTAATGCGTGAGCACAGTAGTGTAGTGATTTTAGGTGAAACGCTCAGAAATGTTCTCAGCGCTTAAGCTGAAATAAGTTCCTTTATATTTGAATAAAGGAACTTGAGTATTAAAGCTCAATCACAAGATGTTTAGTTTTTGCACGAGAACAGCAGGGTGTAAATTGGTCGTTCAAAGCATGTTCCTTATCAGTCATAAATAGATCCCGATGATCTGGAGTGCCTTCTAAAACGCGTGTAATACACGTACCACAAATGCCTTGTTCACATGAAACTGGGATATCAAAACCATTCGCAATTAATGCTTCAGTAGCAGTCTGCTCTGGTAATACTTCAATTCTGCGGCCTGTACCTTTTACTTCAATAGTAAAAGCTTCATCATTAGACGTATCTACTTTTTGGGCGACAAAATGCTCTTGATGTAACTGTTCGCTATGCCACCCAGCTTGTTCAGCCGAGCTCATGACAAACTGCATAAATCCTGTCGGACCGCATACATATAAGTGTTTATCAGGTGAAGCTTGGCCTAAAACCTCTGCCATTTTACATTCGGTGTCGGGTTGATCTTGAATATGAAAATGAACTTGGTCACCAAAGTGCTCGGTTAAGTTGCCATAGAAGGCAATCATTTCATGACTACGAACGAAGTAATGTAATTCAAAAGGAATATTGGCCGACTTAAGCCGATATGCCATCGACAAAATAGGAGTAATACCGATACCACCCGCAAATAAGACGGCCTGTTTTGTTTGAGGGTGAATTTCAAATAAATTACGCGGCTCACCAATTTTTAAACGATCGCCTTCACGATATTCATTGTGAATGCAACGTGAGCCACCGCGTGAATTGGCATCATGTAAAACACCAATGACATAGCGATGCTTTTCAGTGCAGCAGTTTGAAAGAGAATATTGACGGATGAGGCCGTTTTTTAGATGCACATCAATATGTGCACCTGCTTCAAAACTCGGCAGCTCTGTACCATTTGCTGGAACCAATTCAAACGCACGAATAGTCGGGGTGAGCTGGTGAATTTTTTGAATGATAACGTCCATGTTCATGCTCCTTTAAATAATCCGAATGTTTGGAAACTTCTGTGTGGACGTTTCAGGAGGTGTTTTATTTTCTTCGGCAAGGAGTCGGTCAATGACCTTACGGGACTGGACACCGCCTGCGTCGATATTGAGCATTAGTAATTTGCGATGTGGATTGTTTAAAATATTTTGTTGCTGTTGCTCCAGCATTTCTAAATCTTCAGTAAAGATTTTGCCTTGGCCTTCACGAATTTGATCGGTGAGTTCAGCATTATCTGGCTGGAAGTTACGTGCCATTCCCCAGAAATACCAGTGAGAGGTTTCAGTCTCTGGTGTAATAAAATCGACCACAATTGAGGAAACTTTTTTGTCTTTTGGTGCGTGATAACCACCATGTCCAGCATGTGCTACACCTACTTCAATATGTACATTGCTTGGTGCAAAGAAGTGACAACGTTGCCAACGGTCAACTGGTACATCATCTGCTAAGTGGTTACCACGAAGGGCCATTTGCCAAAATGGAGGTGCGATCACATTTTCCATATAGCGTTCGGTAATCACATGGTCGCCGTCAACTTTAGTGACAGGTAATGATTCATCAATCTCTTTTTGTCCGATGCTGCTTGAGTGAACATAGGTCTCGTGGGTTAAATCCATCAGGTTATCGACCATCAAGCGATAGTCGCACTGAATGTGAAACAAGCCTCCGCCATAGCTCCATTCCGGATGATCTGCCCATTCTAAAGTTGGGAGTTTTGCTTCATCTGCTAAAGCCTTTTCACCTGGCCATACCCAAATAAAGCCGAATTTTTCGACAACTGCATATGATTTATTGCAAGGGAAACCATTTACACGTTGAGCTGGCATTGAAACGGTCTTTCCGTCACACCCCATCACTAGTCCATGATAACCACACACGAGGTTGCCATCTTCGACATAGCCAAGTGAGAGTGGGGCACCACGATGCGGACAAAAATCTTCAACGGCTGCAACTTGGTTTTCTTTACCACGATAAAAAACGATTTTTTCACCACAGATGGTGCGACCTAATGGTTTATCTTGAATTTCTTCTGGACGGCAAGCTACATACCAAGCATTTTTAATAAACATTTGTGACGACTCCTTATCACTTATTGGATCCAATTTATAATAAATAAAAATATTGGTCAATTGATAAGCAGTATATTTTTTAAAAAATATTGATCTTTTGATTTGGTTGTTTTGTATATTTTTAATTGCTATTAAAGACTTTTGTGATTACTTTGAATTTTAGAGGCTAAATTTTTATTGATTTTAATTTGGATCCATAATGGCTGTGGTTATAGCCATTATGGCGTGTGAAAATTTAGAAATTAACCGTGTAGTGAAGCATCATGCGCTGTTCATCCAAACTTTTGCCGTGTTTGGTGTCGTAATTTATATTTAAGAAAAGAAACTTAAGATTTTTAACCCAAGCATTTAGGTCGTATTGAATCAACACGTCACTTTCTTGCTCAAAATCATTTTGGTTCATGGTCTGAAATGAATCGCCATAAATGTATTTATAGGTGATTTTTAAACCCTTGATATAGTCTTTAAAGTCATACGAGGCAACGAAATGATAAGACTTTTCATCTGCTTTGGTAAACGCGCCTAAGGTCCAGTTCACCATATGGGGGATGGGCATATTGTCGAGTTTTGGAATACCATCTTTGCCAAAGTTTTCTTGGTAGCCAATTCCAGTTGTAAAGTTTTCATGTTTAATGAAATGCATGGCCCCTACAGATGTATTGTCATATTCACCAAGCTTTGATTTGCCGACATCGTCGTGGCGAAACACACGTAATTTTGTGGTGTGCTGCCTTGTCCATTGATAATCAAAAGCAAAGTAACTTTGATTGATGAGGTCGGTTAAGTAACCATTGTAAAATTTCCAATGATATCTAGGCGTTTTCCCATCCCATTGAAAAAAGTAAAGCCCATCAGACTCATGTTTTGAGATGGCAAGTTTGTGGTAGTCCTCCTCATTTTTTGGCGAATAACGGTTAATCAAACCCAGCTCGAAATTTTGTTGCGGTGTCTTATATTTTAATTCCAAGCCTTTATAGTTCACCCGTAATTGATGTGTGTCTACTTGTGGAGTAAGTGGTGAGTCGGGAGTGATTTCACCTACATTCATGCGAAAGTTTTGATATTCAACTCCAGCACCTAAGCCATATTTAACTTGGTCTTGTGCTTGTTTCTTGATGTTAGGGTCAAAGGGTATGACCATATCATTGGTGTGTTGGTCGCTACTTAGGCGATAAGCATATTGAATGCTTGGATTGAGGTGGAGCTGTACATCATTAAGCTTGGTTGACCAGTCACCACGATAAATCAGACCTTGGCTCAAGCTATGAGTATCGGGACTAGTACCATTTTCATATTGTCTGTCAAAGTTGAATGTTTTTAGTGTGAGTGTATTTTGAAAATTAACATCTACTTCACTATGAGCTAAACAACAGGCAAGGGTTGTCCCTGAGAAGAAAATCCCATAAATAAAAATATGCTTCATTTTTAAATCCGTTTAAAAGCGTTTTACTGTTCTAAATCCGACATGGCTGGTGGCAAGGTCGAGTTCCTGTGGATGCCTCGCGGCAGCACGATAACGCGCGCAATAGTTGGTTGCACACAAATAAGATCCACCCTTAATCGTGTATTGCAAAATCTGTTCGTGACTTTGCCGATATTTCGATGGATCCCCCATATGATGATCTCGTGATCCTGTGTAGGGTGTTTGCGTCCATTCCCATACATTGCCAATCAAGTCATATAAACCAAATGGGTTTTTACTAAAACAACCCACAGGGGCAACATCCTTAAAACCATCTTCCTGAATGTTTTTATAAGGAAATTCACCTTGCCAGAAGTTGGCTACAATATGGCCTTCATGAGTAGGGCCAATATCGGAGTTTTGCTGAAAACCTTTGGCTGCATATTCCCACTCAAGTTCGGTCGGTAAGTCATGACCCAGCCAGTTTGCATAAGCGTAGGCATCATTCCATGTCACCATGCGAACAGGCTCATGAGGTGCTGGTTGTTTAGGGTCGTTTGGCCCCCATGGATGTTTCCAATTGGCGCCTTTTTCAAATTTCCACCACTGTAATTCTTCAACTGGATGATCTGGCTGTACAAACATAGCTGCGCCGCCTTGCTTCTCTGCATCGGTGACATAACCCGTTTGTTTAACAAACTCTTGAAATTGGGCAGTGGTGACTTCAGTTGCATCAATTAAAAAAGCGGAAACGGAAGTTGTCTGTAAATTTAATGGGCGTTCATCTTCATAACCTTGTGTAGTGCCTAAAACAATTTTTCCTTGCGGAAGCTTGGCCATGCCTGCTTCTTTATTGTTAGGCCATCCCGAAGGAAGGCCTGAATAAGAATTACATTTAGCTTTGCTGCCTAAGTTGGGCAAGGTGGTCTGTTCTAGTTGAGGTGTAGTTTTTTGGCATGCACAAAGTAACAGGAAAGATGAAAGCATTATGATCTGTTTCATCTGGTTTTCTCTACTTTTTGTTGTATTGCTCAAAATCCACAACACCATTTTCATCGGCATATCTTAAATATTTGTCATTTAAGACTTTGACGATCTCAGGATGTTCTGCATAAACATTATGTTGCTCATTAAAATCTGTTTTTAAATTGTAGAGCTCCCAGCCATGGCTCTTAAATTTAGAAGGTGAGTTTTCAATAAGTTTCCATTCGTCAGTTTTTGCGTAGCGGCTGCCATGCAATTCTTTAAAGTCATAATAATTAACAGGACGAATACGGGCAGTATTATCTTTAAACGCAGGAATTAGGCTAAAGCCCGACGGTTTAATTTTGGTGCTTGAAGTTGGATAAACCTGATTATTTTGAATACCCGCTAGTTCCATTACAGTTGGGAATATATCTCTGACTGTCGCAAAGTTATTGTTAATTCCACGTTGTTTGGAAATCTGCACAGGCGATTTAACAATAAATGGAACTCGTACTCCGCCTTCTGAAGCAGCTGACTTCCAGTGCGTAAATGGGGTGCTGCTCACTTCGGCCCAGCGTGGACCCATATAAACATATGAACTGGCGTTGCCTATATTTTCATAGCGATTGTCGGCATCACCCATTGGGAAATTGTGATCACCACCTTCAGCGCCGTTATCTGACATAAACACTATCAAAGTGTTGTCATATAAATGATGCTTTTTAAGATATTGAATGACATCACCCACGCGGTCGTCTAACTGGGTAACCATGCCCGCATAAACTTCCATTTTACGCGCTTCATATTTGCGCTCTTGTGGGGTGAGTTCATTCCAGCTTTTGGTGCCTAAAGCTTGGTTACCACGCTCGACTGGGTATTCTGCATTTGCAGGAATTAATCCTAATTGCTTTTGTCTAAGAAAGCGTTGTTTACGAATTGCATCGTAGCCTTGATCGTATTTACCTTTATATAAGTCTCTATAATGAGCAGGTGCTTGTAGCGGCCAGTGTGGAGCGGTATAGGCTAGGTAGGCAAAAAATGGTTTTTGCGCTTTATTTTTGTCTAAGTACTCAAACGCTTTTTGTGTAAAAAAGTCGGTCGAGTAGTAGTTGTCAGGCAAAGTGGTCTTTTGACCATTTTCTGTGTATTGGGTGTTACGCGGATAGTTTTTAGGCTGGTCTTTAAAGTGTAAATCGAAGCCATCGAGTAGAGCAAAAGATTGATCAAAACCACGGGCTTTAGGGTTTTGGTGGGAAGCATAGCCTAAGTGCCATTTACCGACCATGAAAGTGTAATAATCTTTTGTCTTTAAAATCTCTGCCAGTGTGTAAGCATTTTGCGTTAAGTGACCTGAATATCCGTCAATTTTGAGTAGTGCACGCGGGCTATCGGCTCCAACCAATTGTTCTTGTCGTTTTGAAGTTTCATACATCGCACCTAAACCGACCAAGTGGTTATCTGCACCTGTCATAAGCTGTGCACGAGTAGGTGAACACATTGATGAAGCATGAAAATTAAAAAGCATTTTTCCTTGCTTTAGCAGGCTATCAATATGAGGGGTTTTAATTTCGCCGCCATAAGCGCCAATATCTGAAAATCCAAGATCATCGGCCAAAATAATCATGATGTTAGGTGGTTGTTGATTTTTTGGAGGTGCTGCTTGCGTTGTGTAAAACAATTGGCTGGCAAAAAAAAGTCCTAATGTAAGCTGACTTACTCTTTTGAGTTTCATAACAACAATCCTTTGATGTTTTATAAATGCATCTTGCATTTCTTGGAGATAAATAAAGTATTTTTTTGGCTAAAAAATGCTCTGGAATCGATCATAATGGATTTTTTAATATGGATCCATAAAAATATTCAAGCATCCTAATTTTATGTTTTTAATAATTTTATACTTATATATTTTATGTGTTTATATACTTTTTAATAATCCATTTATAATTTTAGTTGATTTTTTGGATCCAAATATTCAGTATAGAAAAAGAGCAGGATGCTCAAAAAACAAATATACCTCTAGGTCATTATGGATACGGATGTGCATAACCACCCAATCGCTCATATCAGCAATGTCGTGTGTATGTCTTATCCAAGGGAGATACACAAATGGAAAGAGACGTTCTAAGTGAGATCAATCAAAACAACATGAGCCGTTACCAATGGTTCGTCATTTTGATCTGTATTTGTCTCAATATTATTGATGGCTTTGATGTGATGGTGATGGCATTTACCGCTCCATCTGTGTCAGCAGAATGGTCACTTTCAGGCGCACAAATTGGTTTGTTGTTAAGTGCAGGTCTTTTTGGGATGGCTGCCGGTTCCATTTTTCTTGCACCTTTAGCCGATAAAATCGGTCGCCGTTTACTCATCTTAGTTTGTCTTGTAA
The DNA here is from genome assembly GCF_024151445.1 of Acinetobacter sp. UC24323. Taxonomy (NCBI): domain Bacteria; kingdom Pseudomonadati; phylum Pseudomonadota; class Gammaproteobacteria; order Moraxellales; family Moraxellaceae; genus Acinetobacter; species Acinetobacter sp. UC24323. The sequence continues at coordinate 51,360 of NZ_JAHIBY010000009.1, forward strand.
TTGCAGGTCTGAGCATGTTGGGCTGTGCTTTTGTACAAAGTCACGGCATGTTAGCAGCACTTCGGTTTATTACTGGAATTGGGGTGGGTGGCATCCTTGCGAGTAGTAATGTACTGGCAAGTGAATATGCCAACGCTCGTTGGCGTAGTCTCGCAGTGAGCTTAATGTCTACAGGTTATGGAATTGGCGCGACACTTGGCGGAGTACTATCACTGGCATTGATTGAGCATTTAGGTTGGCGCTCAATCTTTTTAGCAGGTGGAGTTACTACCATTGCAATGCTGCTGATCAGTGCGTGGTTACTACCGGAGTCTTTAGATTACTTACTCGCGAAACGACCAAAACAGGCACTAGAACGAATTAATGCAACTGTAAATCGTATGGGGCTAAACAAATTACCAGTTATGCCACGTTATGAAAAAATCAACACGCAAAATGGTAGTGAACTGGGCAAGTTATTTGCTGGACAACTTGGATTTCAAACACTTTGTTTATGGTTTGCATTCTTTTTAGTGATGTTTGGCTTTTACTTCGTGATGAGCTGGACACCAAAAATTCTTATTTCAATGGGAATGTCGCCTGAACAAGGCGTAAGTACCGGTATTTTAATTAGTATTGGTGGTATTTTCGGGGCAGCCATTATTGGTTTACTTGCTTCACGTATGAAAATTTTCTATGCCCTAAGCTTATTTCTGGGATTAACCGCTGTCTGTGTTTTCCTATTTGTCGCCGTTTCATCTCAAGTGAGCATTGCTCTCATAGTCGGTTTATTACTTGGCACACTCATTAATGGCTGTGTGGCAGGTTTATATTCTATTTCTCCAACGATTTACGATGCTGAAATCCGTAGTCGCGGCGTGGGTTATGCAATTGGTTTTGGTCGGATTGGGGCAATCTTATCGCCAACGGTTGCAGGCATTTTCTTAGATAAAGGTATTGCACCTGCAACGCTGTATGCCTATTACGGTGTGGTGTTTATTTTGGCTATTTTCCTGATTTTGAGTTTAGGTAGCGCTTTTTACCGAAGTAAGAAAGAGCAAAACTTCTCACTTAAAACAGCACCTTAATCCATTAAAAATTAAATAGTTGAGTTAAAAAATGAAAAAGACACCATTATGGGTGGGGGTATGCTTGTGCCCATTATTTAGTCAAGTTGTGCATGCCGAGTTTATAGCAGACAGTAAAGCTGAGCTGACGCTCCGTAATTTTTACTTCGACCGAGACTATAAAAAAGACCCATATCCCTATACGGCGGCCAGAGATTGGGCACAGGGTTTAATTTTTAAAGGACAGTCGGGTTATACCGAAGGGACAGTGGGGTTTGGTGTTGATGTGCTCGCAATGGCAGGTTTTAACCTGATGGGAAGTCGTGCTGACGACTATGCACGTAGTGGCTTACTCCCAGTTAATCCTGATAACTCGCGTGATGATTATTATGGAAAAATAGGCATTACAGGGAAGGCTAAATTTAGAAAAAATGAGCTTTTTGTGGGCGACTTAGTTCCGCAATTACCAACCATATTTTCATCGCCAGCGCGTTTGTTTCCACAGACTTATCGCGGTATCCGTTTTGTTTCAAATGAAATTCCAAATCTTCAACTCGAAGGGTTTTATGTCGACGAAGTACGGCAGCGTGACTCCATTCGTTATACCGATGTTGGAACAGACAATATCAATCATCGATTTAACAAAGCTGCCACCACTGACTCGTTTTATACTTTAGGTGGAAGTTATCAGTTAAAAGACTACCGTTTACGTGCTTATCATGCTGAACTCAAAGACATTTACCAGCAACAATTTTTGGGCTTTAACGGCAAACAACCTTTGAATGACCAGCTTAACTTTTTAAGTGATGTGCGGTTTTTTAATAGTGAAGAAACTGGAAGTAAAAAAATAGGAGAGGTCGATAACCGACATATTAGTGGCTTATTTGGTTTGAACTATCAAAATCATACGGTTTCTTTGGGCTACATGCAGTCGTTTGGCTCGACTGGTCTGCCATTTTTGTCGGGAACTGAAAGTCCGGTTGTGCTTGATTTTATGAGTTCGGACTACTCAAATAAAGACGAAAAAGTCTATTCAATTCGTTACGAATATGACTTTAAAAATACGCGGATAGGGGATGTTTCATTAAACGGACTACGTTTTATGACTCGCTACGCAAAAGGCGAAGATATTGATTTACTGCAATATGGCGATCAGCGATTTAAAGAAGATTCGCTAGAGTTTGATTTGGGTTATAAAATTCCAGAAGGCAAGTTAAAAGGCTTAGGAATGCGAGCTCGCTTTTCTCACTACCGTAATGACATGCCAACGAATATGACTTTCCACTCGGCAAATGAAACGCGGTTGAATGTTGATTACACCTTTAAATTTTAAATATTAAAAAAGCAGGTTGAAACCTTTTATTTGAGGTTTTAACCTGCTTTTGGATGTGGTTAAGCAGATACTTTTGCTGCTTCTAAAACTTCATTATGAGTTTGAGTATAAGCTTGTTCTTCTAAAGTATGTTTAGCCGGAATATAAGACATTGCACGTTCTGCTAGAGCTGTAATGGTGAGACTTGGGTTAACGCCCAAATTTGCACCTAACATTGAACCATCTACAACGTATAAGTTTTTATAGTTAAACACCCGATTTTGTCCATCTACCACACCACGCTCTGGACTTGAAGCAATTGCACAACCACCCATACAGTGAGCTGTAAAAGGTACGTTAAACAAAATTTCGGTAATGGTCGTCATGGGGTGCCCATTAAACATTTTGGCAACTTTTTCGGTAAATGCATTGGCCTGCGGAATATAAACAGGTAGCTTTTTACCTTCGCTCGATAACACTTTACTAAAAGGCCAGAACCAGTTACGTTTTAAACGCATGTTGATTGAGGCATCGGCAGTTTGCATCACTAAGAAAATTAAGGTTTGACGTGCAAAACTGACAGGATTACTCATGCGAAGGAAAATAAATGGATGGCAAATGAGTGCCCATAACCAAAAGAAAATACGTGTCCAACCCGGTTTGCCTTTAGCCATGTAAGTACACATAAGGCCCATGGCATCTGAACCACTTTGGTAGCGAGTCGCTTCAATGTGAGTGTCATGGTCAATGTAAATACTTGAACCAATAGCAACACCTTTACTCATGTCGACATCTTTACCAAAAAAACGAACACCTAAAATTGACTCGGCATTGGTACGAACCCGATTACCCAAATCATCAGAAATATTTGGCAGAGAACCAGACTGTTTTAAACGAAACAACATCTCTTGTGTCCCTAAAGAAGATGCCGAGAAAATCACATTACGAACTCGCCAAGTACGACGTTGTTTGTTAAACCATGAGCTTGAACATTCAGTCGTGACTTCATAACCGTCGCTGCCATCGGCTTTACCATTGAGAGGTTTAACATCAACTACTTTGGTTTCTTCATAAACCTTGGCGCCATTTTTTTCGGCAAAGTACAAATAGTTTTTATCTAATGTATTTTTTGCGTTGTGTTTACAACCCGTCATACAACCGCCACATGCGGTACAAGTGCCACGGTCTGGACCTTCGCCGTTAAAATAAGGGTCGGGGTAGGTCTTGCCACCTTCTTCACCTTCGGGTGGAAAGAAAGTGGCGACACGAGTAGGTTTAAATGTATGGCCGACACCGACTGCTTCACCCATTTTCTTTAGCATGTGGTCGGCAGGGCCGAAAATTTTATTATCAGTCACGCCAAGCATACGTTCTGCTTCAGCATAGTGCTGAGGCATTTCATTTTTCCAGTCCGCCGCATCTGCCCATGTGCCTTCATCCCAAATATGTTCAGGTGGAACCAGTAGGGTGTTGGCATAGGTAATTGAGCCGCCACCTACCGCATTACCGCAAATAATAGTGACATGGCGAAAAAAACGCATGTTGAAATAACCGAAAAGTTTCATGCCCGGACGCCAAATCCAGCGGCGGGTATTCCAGTTGTTTTTAGCAAAATCTTCAGCTTTCCAGCGTCGCCCCATTTCCATTACGGCAACCGAGTAGCCTTTTTCAGTTAAACGGCAAGCAGAAACACTACCACCAAAGCCTGAACCAATAATCAGGTAATCATAGTCATAATTGTTTATTGTCATGATGAAGGCTCCTGTCTAATGATATTTTTTATATTGACTCTGTATGTTTATCAATGAATTGCCCAATGCGCTCAATGGAGTCATTAGATTCCTTTAGTATACCTGCATGAAATTGAAAAACATGTCCGACTTGGTCATAAACCCTTAAGTTCGTCGGAATGCCGTATTTTTCAGTCTGTTCAGCAAGGCGTTTTGCATCGTCTAATAAAACTTCTTCGGTACCGACATGGATCAGAACCGGCGGTAATCCGGTTAAGTCAGCATAGAGTGGGGAACACGTTGGATCGGTTGCCGATTTTTGGCCGCAATAGTTTTTTGCACACCAAGCTAACCAGTCTTCCGAGAGCATTGCATCTTGAGCAGCATGAGTTTTTATTGTGTTTCCTGAAAGGCTTAAGTCAACCCAAGGCGAAAGTAAAACTAAAGCCGCTGGTAAAGGTAAACCAGCATCTCGTAAAGCAATTACGGTGCTTAAGCTCAGCCCGCCGCCAGCGGAGTCACCCGCAATTACAAGTTTTTTAGGGTCTTGTCCGTAAGCAAGTAAAGTTTTATAGACTGCAATGCTATCTTCAATAGCAGCAGGGCTTGGATGTTCTGGGGCCAGACGATATTCAGGTAACCAGACTTGTGCTTGAGCTACATGTCCGATCTGAGCGGCAAGTTTAGCGTGGCTTTTGCTACTGCCCACGACATAGCCACCACCATGTAAATACAAAATACCGAGCCCTGACTTAATGGTCTTAGGCCGAATATGAAGCGTAGGAACTTGAGCAATTATTTGCTTTTTTGTTTGATAACCACGAGGCCCAAGTACAATAGCACTGGCTGCATCACTACAAAAACGTTGTAGCTTTAGTGGTGTTTTAGGGGATAAAGCTGGACGTAGTGTGGTACGGATGGTCCATGCAAGAAGTTGCTTCATAATAAGGACTCATACTAAGCATGTGAGATTAGCCAGCATCTCCTAAAATTAAGAGCATGCTGACCACTATTTTTATTTTGCTGATTTGTTGAGTAGGCGAGTTTGCCAAGCAGTCGCGGCTGCAAAGATCTTTTGGTAGCCTTGCGGCAGAATACGCTGAATTACATCAACGGCTTTTGCATCGGCTCCAATAAGTAAACGGCGACGGTCCTTACGAACAGCTTCCAAAATTTGTTGAGCTGCATCATCAGCAGGGGTGCGAAGTAATTTATCGAAAGCATCTTGGCTTTTTAGCGGGTCCATTCCTAAAGACTGGACGCTATTATTCATACGTGCAGCTTTGGCAATATTGGTGCGAATACCACCCGGATGCACACAAGTCGCGCTCACACCAGCATTTTGCATATCAAGTTCTTGGCGCAATGATTCAGTAAAACCACGAACGGCAAATTTACTGGCGTTATAAGCACTTTGGGTCGGTTGAGCTGTTAAACCAAACATACTGGAAATATTAATAATATGCCCATCACCACTTTGCTTTAAGTAAGGCAAAAACTCTTTGGTGCCATAAACCACGCCCCAAAAGTTAATACCAATGAGCCATTCAAGATCTTCGTAGCTCACACCTTCAGCCGTACTCCCTATTGCGACACCAGCATTATTAAAAATCAGGTTAACTTGGCCATGCTCATCTACCACTGCCTTTGCCCAAGTTGCAACTTCATCACGTTTAGCCACATCAACTTTTTGAGTGGTGACTTTGACAGAATAGGGTGCTAATAGCTCGACTGTTTTGGCTAACCCGGCTTCACTAATATCAGAAAGTGCCAGATGACAGCCTTGTTTGGCGAGGGCGATTGCAATTGCTTGTCCAATACCTGAACCCGCACCTGTCACAGCTGCGACTTTATTTTTAAAAGACTTCATAAAATTCTCCGTTTATTTTTCTCATTTCCTATGGCGAAGCGTATTTAAGAAATAGCTGACACCTGAGTGTAGTTTTCAATGTCAAAGCGACGAGTGCGTTGGCGATATTCAAGGGTAAAACCTGGCCAGTTATTGGTATTTTTGCCATCAGCAGTTTGATACCAACTGGTACAGCCTTGCGCCCACACCGTTTTTTTCATTTTTTCCTGAATATTTTGATTAAACTCGTGTTGAATTTCGGCACGAATGTTGGTGAACAGCAGGTTATTTTTCAAAGTAGTGCGCAGTGCATCTAAAATATAATTCACCTGACTTTCAATCATATAGACGATTGAGTTATGCCCGAGGTTGGTATTTGGTCCATACAACATAAAGAAGTTAGGGAATCCGTTTACTGTTAGACCTAAATAAGCCTCAGCACCATTTTTCCATGTGTCTTTTAATGTACGCCCATCAAGTCCAGTAATTTGCATTGGCGCCATAAATTCAGTCGCCGTAAAACCTGTACCGTAAATAATGGCATCAACTTCACGCAGCTTTCCTTCCGTGTCTAAAATGCCATGTTCAGTAATTTCCTGAATACCTGTATCAATCACATCAACATGAGGTTGGGTCAGCGTTTCATACCAGTGGTTAGAGATTAAAATACGTTTACAACCAATTGGATAGTCTGGCATTAAACGATGGCGTAACTTCCCATCTTTAACAACTTTTCGAATGTGGCGCTGGAATATGTATTCCACCAAAGGCATTTCATTAAGTGAAGTTGTAAAAGCAAGTAGGCGAATTTCATGATGACCATATTGCAAGGCACGGTCTAGACTTTGCAAGATCGGCAGTTTACGGAAAGCTTTTTTCTCTAAAGGTTGGTAAACCCGATCCGGTTTTGGAATAACATAAGGCGCTGAGCGTTGATAAACGTCTAGGTGAGCCACTTGTTTTGCAATTTCAGGTACAAACTGAATCGCACTTGCGCCTGTGCCAATGACTGCAACACGTTTACCAGTTAAGTCATAGTCATGGTCCCAACGTGCTGAGTGAAATGCCTTACCTTTGAAGTTTTCAATGCCTTTAAGTTTTGGATAGGCAGGGCGGTTGAGTTGGCCTACCGCACCCACTAAAAATTCAGCTTCAAACTGTTCACCAGTTGTACTTTGAATGTGCCATACACCTTGCAGTGCATCAAATTCGGCGCTGGCTATTTCAGTGTTAAATTTGATGTGTGGGCGAAGGTCATATTTATCGGCACAGTGACGTAAATATTGATAAATCTCTTGAGATGTCCCGTAGCGATTTTTCCAACCAAGTTCCTGTTCAAAAGAAAAAGAATAAAGATGTGACGGCACATCACATGCAGCGCCTGGATAAGTGTTGTCACGCCAGACACCACCTACATCGGCAGCTTTTTCAAATAGAGTAAATTGTTCAAAACCTGCTTGTTTGAGACGAATGGCAAGTCCTAGACCACCAAAGCCAGTGCCAATAATGGCGATGCGTACATTTTTATTTGAATTAGACGACGAATTAAACATAGGCTGCTCTAAAATCCTTAAAAACAGTGAGCGAAAAAATCGCAATTTCCTATATGCAGAATAGACGTTTATTAACTTGATTTAGAGGATGGATGAGGACAAAATATTGTGATTCGAGGACATTCTGAGCAATACAGTGAAGTATGCATGGGCATTTGAACGCAGTGTACATAGTGTTCGGTTAATGGCTGATTTCGCGCTGGAATCAGGCATCTCTTATCAGACAATTTTGCAAGGGACTGGGCTTAGCCAACAACAATTACTTGACCCTAATATGGTGGTGACAGGCCATCAGGAATTACAGTTGATTCATAACTTGGTTGAGCAATTAGGAGACAGACCGACATTAGGCTTAGAGGTGGGCACACGCTATCATTTCACCACATTTGGGCCATTAGGCATGGCTCTGATGAGTAGTGCGAGCATTCGTGAAGCACTGGATCTGGCTTTAACCTATTTTACTTTAACCTTTGCTTTTACCCGCTTTGATGTGTCGGATACACCACAAGGAATCCGTATCGAAATTGATGAGCAAGATATTCCATCTTCAGTGCGTCAATTCATTATTGAACGCGATGCGGCTGCACTCATTACGGTACAGCGAGATTTGGTGCAGGACAATTTTTGCCAATATTTGGCTTTTTCTTTCCAACCCAAAGGTGATGCCGAGCCTTATCGGAATTTATTTGGGGTCATGCCAGAATTTGGCGCAGCTAAAAGTTTTGTAATTCTTGACCCGCAAAAAGTGGATCAAAAATTACTCATGGCGAATGAGTTGGTTTTGCACACTGCAGAAGAACAATGCCGTCAAATATTAGAAAAACGCCAATCACAAAATAAATTTACAACCTTAGTGCAACAGCAGCTGATGAGTATGCGTGGGGAAATGCCATCTATGGATATAGTGGCTGATCGACTGCATTTAAATATAAGAACCCTGCGCCGTCACTTGGCATCGGAAGGAATGACTTTTATCCAGATTCGTGAAGAGGTTAGACAGGTCTTAGCAGAGCAATATTTGGCATTACCAAAAGCTTCTGTTGAGCAAATTGCCGAGTGGTTAGGTTATGCCGAACCTGCCAGTTTTATTCATGCTTATAAAAGATGGCATGGGAAAACACCTCATGCCATGCGGTTAAATAGCCAATAGTCAAAGTATCTTTATTTCTTTAAACGCAAATGCAATAAGCGCGTCGCTGATGTATGGCGTATATTGTCGGCACGGCTATAAAAATAACGTTCAGTAATAGCTTCACCAGACAAGTCTTCGACTACTTCAAAACCCATTTTTTCAACCGCCTGATGTAAATCAGAAGGTTTAAATTGACCTAGTAAAGGTTCTTTCAGCAAATGGGTAAACTGTGCAACACCCATACTCCCGAGTCGCTCAATACCTTTTAATTCCTGAAAATCGGTTGAATAGTCGAGTACCACTTCGCTTCCGTTTGCAGCAAATTCAGCAATACTTTTTAAAGTTTGCAGCGTAGTTTCCGGCTTTAAATAATGAGTGGTGCCCAGCCAAGAAAAGAAAGCCGGAGCTTTTCGTACATAGCGACTTCGGGCAAGCGCTTCAGAGATAGATTCTTTCTCAAAGTTAATAGAAACAAATTCAACAGTAGAGGGAAGTTCGCCTAATTTTTTGAGTTTAGATTGTTTGGCAGCCTGAGTATCAGGATGGTCAACTTCAAAAATTTTTAAAGTTGGATAATGCTGTGATTTTCGGAGCACAAAAGAGTCTAAACCCGCTCCAACCAAAACATATTGCTCAATATTGTGTTGAACAGCTTGATTAAGTAAGTCCTCGGCATAACGTGATCGACCGACAACCTGCCCACTCAATAAACCTAAGGTGCGGTTTAAAATGGGTGAATTCATTAATTTAACAATGAGTGGTGTAGATAAAAGCTTTTTCCAACCTTTACTGGTCATTTCAAAAGCATAGGGATCTGAAAATACAGGGTTTGTCGTATTTTTAAAGTGATTCGCACGTAAAGCAGCAGCGGCTTCGGCAGTACGACTTGATTGACCTTCTTTCATCTTTAACCTGTTCTTTTATTTCTTGAAGATTGAATGAAGAAGGCAGTGTATTTCATGAAAATCTAAAATACACTGCCCATTCCTTACAACTGATTTGGTCAAATTTACAAATTAATGTGTCTTTGACATTTGATATGTAACTTCATAATCCTTCAAATCTAGTTTTTTCAAACGTTGTTTAAGCTTTTTCAATGACCACGGCCATGCTGCAAAGTTGCGACCGTTAGCATCAAGGTAATAACTCTTACAGCCACCACTATTGAATACAGTGGTTTGAAGATGCTTTTGCACCAAGTCGTTGTGCTTTTTAATTACATCAGCCTTAACATTTAACTTGCTAATTCCTTTGTTTTTAATTTTCAATAAGCCATCTACGATATAGTCGAGCTGTGCTTCTGCCAAACCAATAAATGAGTCATAAACCAGTACGTTTGGTCCCAATACTAAGAATGCATTTGGTACATTTTCAATGTTGGTTCCTAAGTAAGCTTCCGGTGAACTATTTTTCCACAAATCATTTAAACGTTGGCCTTTTTCATTAAACACACGTTTGCCGATTGGTGGGTGAGATACTTCAAAACCTGTACCCCAAATAATCACATCAACTTCATGGCGTTCGCCATTAGCTGCAATCACCGTATTGCCTTCGACTTTAACCAGGCCATGTGGAATAAGCGTGGTATTTGGTGCTTGTAGTGCAGGGTAGTAATTGTTAGCAAACAAAATACGTTTACAGCCAATATCAAAATTAGGCGTTACGTTTTTACGTAACTCAGGGTCTGCAATTTGAAGTTTAAGTAATTGCTTGCCGAGTACATTTACTGGTTTTAGCACAAGTGGGTTACGTAAACCAAAATTAATCGCATTGAGGGTTAGCGCTACACTTTTACGCCAACTTGCCTGAATCACTGGATATTTTGCAATAATTGATTTACTAAACTCACCTAAGTCTGTATCCGGTTTTGGCAATACCCAAGGGGCTGTACGTTGGAATACAAACAATTCTTTGGCTTTAGGTTGAATTTGGGGCACAAACTGGATGGCAGATGCACCTGTACCAATTACAGCAATGCGTTTTCCAGTTAAGTCATAATCATGGTTCCATTTCGCTGAATGGAACATTTCACCTGTAAAGGTATCCAAACCTTCAAGACGGGGAATCTGGGCTTCGGTAATGGGGCCTGTTGCAAAAATAACAGTTCGCGATAGATATTGACCAGTAGTTGTATCAAGTACCCACAAATGGCGTGATTCATCCCAAGCAGCATTGAGTAGTTCGTTGTTAAACTCAATTTTAGACGTAATATTAAACTCGTTACTTACATCTTCTAAATAACTTAAGATTTCCGGTTGACGCGCAAATAAGTGACTCCATTTTGCACTAGGTGCAAACGAATAAGAATACAAAGCCGAAGGTACATCACAGCCACAGCCCGGATAGGTGTTTTCACGCCAAGTGCCACCTACACGTCCTGCTTTTTCAATAATTTTATAGTTGGTATAGCCAACTTGGTCGAGACGAATCGCTGCGGCGATACCGGAAATTCCGGCACCGACAATAAAGGTATCGTAAATATGGCTAGGTGAATTGACAGCTTTTTTTGCTGATGCATTTGTTTTCATTTGAGCAGTCATATGGGTACTACCTATAAAATTTCTTATTTAAATAATTTGTAAGAGGTACCAAGGAACTTGGTATACAAACTTGGTGATGCACGTTTCATCAGCCAGAACAACTTCGCATCGATTTGAGGAATGGTATAAAGCTCATCCTGATCAAGGCGGTTAAGTGTGAGTTTGGCTACATCATCACTTGTGGTGAGTGCGTAGTTCATGAGCGCATGGTCTGCAAGTTTTGAATAACGGCCCGGAATACGACCATTTTTAATGATATTGGTAGGCACCAAAGTCGGGCAGAGCACATTGACTTTAATGTTGAATTTACGAAGCTCAGCCGAAAGTGTTTCAGACAACGCACGAACACCAGCTTTCGTTACATTATAGGCAGTCATTTCTGGTGCTGCGGTATAAGACGCCGCAGAAGCTACATTAATAATTGCACCGTAACCTAGTTTTTTGAACTTTGGTACAAATGCATGACAACCATGAATAACACCCCACAGGTTAATATTCATGACCCAGTTCCAGTCTTCTAGGCTGAGTTCGTCAAACTTACCGCCCAAACCTACACCCGCATTATTAATGACAAGGGTGACAGGATGACTAAGTAAAATTTCAGCAGTTTCAGCTAAATTTGTGACATGTTCAGGGTTACCTACGTCACAATGCATTGCAAATGCTTTTGCACCCTGTTGTTCAAGCAACGTTACAGTTTCTTCTGCAGCTTCTAAATTAATATCTGCGCAGACTACGCTGCCACCACGTTTTGCCAGTTCAATTGCAAAACTTCGTCCAATTCCACTGCCTGCACCCGTCACGACGGCATAAGCTTTTTGGCTTGGTTTAACTTTCTTTTTGCCAAATAAAATCATGATTCATCCCGAAATAGATTTAAGGAACACCAGCCATTAAGTAATGACTGGTTGTAAGCCAGTTAAGACAAGCGTACAGGTGGGGTAAATTCCTTCACAAAGTAAGGTGCAATCGCGCCGCCTTCTTTGAGTAATTTGTCTTTGTAGTACTCTAGATATTCGGTCGTGTCATGGTCATTTGGATGGAAGTCAGGACGTAAGTAATCGAAAATCTGGCCAATGGTGCTACCGAATACACCATCTTTTGGACCAAAAATAAGTCCGACACCACGGCGCGCGTCTTTCCAGAATTTTCTAGTCAACATTTCCTGCGGTTTTCTTAAAACCGGAATAAACAAGGTAGTCGCAGGGATTAGACCTAAAATAGTGAAGAATGCTAAGAAGAAGCCAGAAGCTCGTAGTGGGTAGCTACCATTGAGTAATTGATATACATCATAGGCAATATCTTTATGCTCAGATTCTTCAAGCATATGCCACATCCATAAAGCACGGCTTTTTGCATCATCTGAATAGTAGAAATTCTTTTCGTGCTTCATCATGTATTCGGCAAGTACCGCAGTAAAATGCTCAATACCAGCCATCATCGATAATTTAAGCGGTTGCGGGAATTTCAAAAACACATATTTAAAGAAGTTCTCGCCCAAGAAACGGTATAAATCGACAGGGTATTCAACATCTTTAAGTGCATCGTTATATTCATTGTGCAGTTTAGAGTGAATTGCCTCTTGTCCAATCAATGAAGTAACACGCTGTTTTAAAACTGGGTCTTGAATAAATTCACGGTGATGACGAGCTGTTTCAATCACCAGATCTTCACCATAAGTCAGAAATACTGAAAGCGTAGCAAAAAACATCGTGGCAAATTGATTGTTCATATAGAATTCAACATCAATCTCTTTACCTTCAAATCCGATATTTAAATGACGGATTGGGATGGATTTTTTACTGGCAAAATCCGGTAACTCGATTTCACGGTAAAATTTAATTTTGTTTAGTGATTTTTTAACTGTGGTCGAGATCATGGTGACACCTTCAGATCAATCAGTGATAGTGCAGCTACGTTGAAAACCAAAAGCTTTGATTTGCAACACGACACTGTAAATTCCATTTTCAAAAAGCAGTTTTCTCTGCTTACTGACTACGGTGATGTTGCTCCGTTATTTGTGTGATTATTTGACTGAATAACGGGAAAAAGAGGGAAGTTCAGTAAAACGGCTCAACCTCTTTTTAGATTTTTTCATGTTAATCTGAGTTTATGTTCGGATTCAATTCGGGTAACTTTTCAAGTTTCTAAACCTAAAGTTTCATGTTTTTATAAAATAAAAAATTAGTTTTAAAATTTATTAATATATTGATTTTTATTTAAATATTTTAATGCAATTAAAAAGAAATATTCAAACATAAAAGAACTTATAACTGTATTTCATTGTAGTTTTAAAAGAAATATTTCATGAAAGTTGACAACTATTCGGATTTTGTTTTTTTATTAGGGTAGGGCTAAATTACATGCTAATCTGAGCTTATGTTCGGATTATTTATAAGAAAATATGTCTACGCGAAAGCCCCGTCAGGCACGAGCCAAAGTCACTGTCGATACCATTATTGAAGCAGGTTTTATTGCCGTAGCATTGCATGGACCAAGTGGTACCACCACACGTCATATTGCAGAAATTGCAGGGGTAAGTGTGGGGTCACTCTATGAGTATTTTAAAAACAAAGAAGAAATCTACGATGCGATGAATCACTACTTTGTGAGTGAAATTCTCGACATGATTAAAGAGCTAACTCCTACAATTTTAGAGTTGGAGTTAGAACCTGTCATTGAAATGATTTTTTATACGTTCAGTGATTTATTAAAGAAAAATAATGACCGTTATTTAACCGTTTTACGTTATGCAGGTGAGTTGCAATACGATAAATATATTCCAAAAATTGAACAGGCTTTAATGGAAGTCATCATGAAGTATATGATGCATAATCCTAAATATTTAAAAATTAACAATTTACCTGTAATTACCTATATTTGTATTAATAGCGGTATTTTTAACGTTGCAAGGCATCTTATTTTACCCAACCCATTTATTAGTTTTGATGAAATGGTGCAGGGGCTAACCACTATGATTATGAGTTATATCAATACTGAAATGGCACGCTCAGAAGATCAATCATAATTTTTAGTTTTTCAAATGCGATAAAAAAACACCTGCGTATATTTCTACGCAGGTGTTTTTACTATTTATGGCATAGTTGGAATTTCTTCCGGACGCATATCAAAAATTAGAATTTCAGCATTGTCACCATTGGTAAATGATAACTTGCCTCCATCGCGAATACGCGCAGCATCACCGGTATTAAAGGTTTTACCGTTTACATCAATACGGCCTTTTGCCACATGTAGGTAAACATAACGACCTTCAGGAATTGCAAACTCTGCTGTTTCTTCACCATCAAAAAGACCTGAATAAATATTAATATCTTGTTTGATGGATAAAGTTTTTTCGCCACCTTTTGGTGAAATCATCAAGTGCAATTTGCCGCGTTTGTCTTCCTCGGAAATATGCAATTGTTGATAGCCCGGTGTTGTGTTCACTTCATTTGGAACTACCCAAATTTGCAAGAAGTGCACGTTTTCTTGAGCAGAGTGATTAAATTCACTATGTGCAACCCCACGGCCTGCGCTCATTAACTGAATATCACCAGGCACAATAACCGAACCTGTACCCATTGAATCTTTATGTTCTAACGCACCTTCAAGCACATAAGAAATAATTTCCATGTTACGGTGAGGGTGAGTACCAAAGCCTTTTGATGGAGCAACCGTATCATCATTAATTACAAGTAAATCTGAAAAGCCAACTTGTTTCGGGTCCCAATAATTTGCAAATGAAAACGTGTGTTTTGACTGTAACCAGCCATGATGTGCTGCACCACGCTCATGAGATAAACGCATATCAAACATGATTTATTCTCCTCATCCAATTTTTTTCTCTGAATGCAGTTTATCGTTTTCATTTGTGCAATAAAGCTCTAAAAACAGAAAGCTTGGTGTGATTTTTGGAACGCTCAAATATAGAACTAAGGCATGTATAGAAATAGGCAGAATATTTCGTATATTATCTTTTTAAGCCATGTTTTTATCATTTTAGGACAAATGTATTTTATTTAAATCATAATGAATAATAGTAGTTTATATAAATAATTTAAAATAATCGAAAAATATTTGAGTTGGCAAAAAGTTTCAAAATGGATTGGCTTTTTTTGTCCTTGTTCGAGTGTTATAGCAAGCGCACTATTTAACCTGATTTGGTGAACTTAACAACGCTTAAGTTCATAAAACATGACAAGGCAGAGGTATTCGAGCAAATTTTTGTTCGAGAGCAGTTAAAGATTGCAAGAAATAATCCAAAGACAACTTTAGCTGTTTGATTCGACGCTGCCTTGTATTTAACAAATTTTATAGGGTGTCGAAAATGGTCGCTCAAGCTATCCGAAATATTATTTCTCCTAAATCAGTTATAGCTCAGTATCAAAAGATAGATTTCTCAAATAAAGGAACTATCCCAATTCGCCATTTAAATATCGGGTTTGATGGTAAAGAAATTGATATCGAGTTTTACGTCAACAACCAGTTTGCAACTTTGTTCTTTGCAACGCTTTCGGTTTTTTTGACCTATGGTGAAGATCTGGTGATTGAAACAGCTCGTCACCACCGTGAATTTATTCAAGATCCGATTTTAAAACAGCGTGTTACATCGCTGATTGGTCAAGAAGCCATCCATTCAAAATTGCATAATGAGTTCAATGATGCAATTAAAGAGCTGGAATATCCGGTCGATTTTTATCGTTTCTTGGGTGAGAACTTCTTTAAATATGTGTTCTTAAAATTCCCGCAGCCATTAAAGCTTTCACTCATGGCAGGTATTGAACATTTTACGGCGGTACTTGCCGAATACATGATGAAGCATGAAAAGAATTTCTATTATACCGACGATGCCAAAAGTCGTGCCTTATGGATGTGGCATATGCTTGAAGAATCTGAGCATAAAGATATTGCTTATGACGTCTACCAGGTTTTAAACGGTAATTATCCGTTACGGGCAACGGGCTTTTTAATGGCTTTCATTACCATTTTAGGGCTTATTCCAACAGCAACTTTATTTGTACCTCTACTGCGTAAGCCAAAAGAACTGTTGACCAGAAAATTTTGGAAAGATGCACATCGTGGCGTCAACTTAATTTTTAGTCCAAAAGATGGCGTATTTGGTAGCACCATTGGTCAGATTTTTGATTACTTACGTCCAGACTTCCATCCAAATGATCATGACACGACCGAATATCTGGAGTACTACAAAAAGAAATTACTTAACGAGGGCGGTGCAATTGCGCCTTACTTTGTGAAGGAATTTACACCACCAGTTCGTGCAGTTTCATAAGCCTATTGGTCATGGCAGTAATATGACAATTACTGCCGTCTCCCTAAAATTTTTTAGGATTTACTATGATTTTATTTGGTAAGAAAGACCAGCCGAGCCGAAACGCATATGCGGTCGTAACTGGGGCAGGCAGTGGGATTGGACGAAGCTTTGCAGTTGAACTGGCAAAACGTGGTGGCAGCGTAGTCTGCGCAGATATTAATTTAGAAGCTGCTGAAGAAACCGTAAAGTTAATTGAACAGTTGGGACAAAAAGCATTTGCTGTACAGTGCGATGTTGGGCAAGCAGAACAAGTACAGGCTTTGGCTGATCAAGCAGAGCAGTTACTTGATCATCCGGTAACCCTCATCATTAATAATGCTGGCGTAGGTCTAGGTGGCAAATTTGATGAAATGAGTTTGGAAGACTGGAAATGGTGTATGCATGTAAATCTGTGGGGTGTTATTCATGGTTGTCATGCATTTGTGCCAAAGTTCAAAAAACTAGGTTACGGTGCAATCATTAATGTGGCTTCTGCCGCGTCGTATACCGCAGCACCAGAAATGAGTGTCTACAATGTAACGAAAGCGGGTGTTTTGGCATTATCAGAAACTCTTTCAGCCGAGCTTCGCAAATTCAATATTAAAGTCAATGTACTTTGCCCGACTTTGGTGCCAACCAATATCATTAAAAATGGTCGTATTCCGGGGCGTTATTCCAAGCTTGCAGACCATGCACTCATGAACTATGCCATGACGACCAGCGATGCAGTTGCAACTTTAACATTGAATCGATTAGATCGTGGGCAGCTCTACACCACGCCACAGATCGACGCCAAATTATTCTGGCTTATGAAAAGGACATCTCCAACGCTATATGCAAAGTTCCTTGGGCTTTCGTATCAGTTATTTAAATAAAATTTTGTATAGGCAGAAAAATTATGGTCACTAAACCTAGAACAAATACACGCACCCGTAAAACCCAAGAAGTTGCACATATTTATGACACTTTTATTGTCGGTGCGGGTATTTCTGGTCTTGCTGCTGCAATTAAGCTAAATGAAGCAGGCCTAACTAATTTTAAAATTATTGAAAAAGCAAGCCGCGTTGGTGGTACTTGGCGTGAAAATACCTATCCGGGCTGTGGTTGTGATGTACCTTCGGCTCTGTACTCTTACTCGTTTGCCCCAAGTGCAAAATGGAGCCATTTATTTGCACGCCAGCCGGAAATTTTAAGTTATTTAGAAAATGTAAGCCGTGAGTTCGATATTGAGTCCTTAATTGAATTCAATACCGAACTATTAAAAGCGGAATGGGACAATGTAAAAAATGTCTGGAAACTAGAGACAAGCTCTGGTTTATATATTGCTAAAACAGTTCTATTTGCTACAGGCCCAATTACTGAGGCGCAGATTCCACGCCTTGAAGGTCTAGATACCTTTACAGGTGAAATGTTCCATTCAGCGAAATGGAACCATGAATATGACCTTACTGGAAAACGTATTGCCGTGATTGGTACTGGTGCATCTGCCATCCAGTTTGTGCCCCAAATTCAACCTAAAGCAAAAGAACTTTTTGTATTCCAACGTACAGCTCCTTGGGTACTGCCAAAACCGGATACGGATTTGGGGGAGTTGAGTAAATCAATTATTGCCAAATACCCAAAAATACAGGCCACTTGGCGCCAGACTGTAGCAGGCACCTTAAATGTCATCAATTTTGGTTTACGCAACCCAAAAGCTTTAAAGCCTGTCAATTTTGCTGCGAAACAATTGTTAAAGTTACAAATTAAAGATCCGGTTTTACGTAAAAACGTAACACCTAATTTTGATATTGGTTGTAAACGTATTTTATTTGCCAATAACTACTATCCAGCGTTACAGGCATCCAATACCACGCTTATTCCACATGGCCTGGTTAAAGTCGAAGGCAATACGGTGATTGCAGCTAATGGCGAACGCCACGAAGTAGATGTGATTATTTGGGGCACTGGATTTGAAGTGTCTCATCCACCCATTGGTAAACGGGTACATAACGAAAAAGGGGAATGTCTGGCAGAACTCTGGAAAGACTCCTCACCGGAAGCTTACTTAGGAACCAATATTGAAAATGTACCGAACGCATTTCTTATGCTAGGGCCAAATGTCTTGGTTTATGACTCATTCATTGGTCTTGCTGAAGCCCAACTGCAATATATTGTAGATGGTTTATTGCAAATGAAAGCGAAAGGTATTGCTAAACTTTCTGTAAAATCAGAAATAATTAAAAAGCATAATGAGCTTGTACAAAAGCATTTACAAACCACAGTATTCAATAGTGGTGGTTGTAAGAGTTATTACCTTGATGCAAATGGTCGCAACTTTGCAGCATGGCCATGGTCATTGAAAAAGCTTAGACAGCGTTTACATCATTTAAATTTAGAAGAATACGATGTCATCTATGAAGCTGATCTTGTAAAAGTAAAACCTAAAGTTGAAGAAGTCGCAGGTTAATTAATTTATAAAAGCCCACTTTATTGATGAAGGTGGGCTTTTTACTATTAAATAATGAAAGAAATATATGAAAATTCAATAAATAATATAATGAAGTTAAAGTAAACGATAAATTTAAATATACTTCAAAATAAAAATGGGCCAAGCAGTCTATATAATTTTCATTTAAAATAATATAGCTATTTTTAAAAATGAATTTTTAAGTGAAAAGTTTTCTTTTTAATCAATTTTTTAAATTGTATATTAGAAAACATTTTTATATCAATAACTTGTGTGGTTGATAATTATTGTAAATAAATGTGAAAGTATTCACAACCTTATTTTTTTTTGTTAAGATCATTAACATTAAAAACATAGAGATAATAATAATGATTAATAAAGTATTAATAGTGTTATGCGTGAGTATTGTATTTGTATTAGGCTATTGGGCATATTTAGATACCCAAAATAAAAGACATCAAGAGCTCATGAGGATCATTCAAGAAGCTGAAAAAAATTTGCAGACAATCGAACGTAATCCTAACCGTGTTAGTCATAGCAATTTAGCTTCATATAATTTGCAAAAATATATCAGTGATAAAAAAGTTTTTTTCTAAGCACAGGGGTGATTGTGATTTGCTTTAAAAAGTGTGCCATTGATCATATCTTTTCATAAATTTTGATCATGTTGCTGTTGAATCTGTTAAACTTATTGAACGTATAGTAAAAAAGCTGCATAGGGGTTATGCAGCTTTTTTGTGTTTCAAGAGGGGCTGTGGCTATTTTCTGTGTATGACAGCAGAAATCAAATGAGTGGCATATTTGTTGCTTCGTCTATTTAAGATTTTTGTTTAGAGATCTGAACAGAAAAACAAGATTGCTCAGATACCTACATAGAAGTACATATTCCACAGCTCAGATTTTGCATAGAGGCTACTTATGGCGGCGCCCAATTCTTCGGCAGGGTGGTTAGAGCGTTTATTTAAGTTAAGCGACAATAAAACCACGTTTCGAACAGAAGTTCTTGCTGGTGTAACTACATTTTTAACAATGTGCTACATCATCATTGTCAATCCACTCATTTTATCTGAAACCGGCATGGATCATGGCGCCGTATTCGTTGCGACCTGTTTGGCAGCAGCAATCGGTTGCTTAGTGATGGGGATTATTGCTAATTATCCAATCGCCTTGGCACCAGGTATGGGGCTTAATGCTTATTTTACCTATTCGGTTTGTATGGGCATGGGAGTGCCATGGCAGACAGCTTTAGCTGCTGTTTTTGTTTCAGGTGTTGTATTCCTTGCAATTAGTTTCTTTAAAATTCGTGAGGCAATTGTCAATGCAATCCCGATGTCGCTTAAATTTGCGATAGGTGGTGGTATTGGTTTATTCCTTGCGCTCATTGCATTAAAAAATGCCGGAATTATTGTCGCGAACCAAGCAACGTTGGTCGGTTTGGGCGATATTAAACAACCTACTGTATTATTAGCTTTATTTGGCTTTTTACTTATCGTAATTTTGCATCAGCTTAAAGTTCGCGGTGCGATTATTATTAGTATTTTAGTCGTTACAGCAATTGCCACAGCTTTAGGTCTAAATGAATTTAAGGGTGTGGTTGGTGAAATTCCTTCAATTGCGCCAACATTCATGCAAATGGACTTTGAAGGGTTGTTTACCGCAAGTATGGTTGGTGTCATCTTCGTATTCTTTATTGTTGACTTGTTTGACAGTACGGGTACTTTGGTTGGCGTTTCACACCGTGCCGGCCTTTTACAAGATGGTAAATTGCCACGTTTGAAAAAAGCGCTATTTGCTGACTCTACTGCAATCGTTGCTGGTGCTGCATTAGGTACCTCATCAACTACGCCATATATTGAATCGGCTTCAGGTGTAGCAGCAGGTGGACGTACAGGTTTAACCGCGGTAGTTGTCGCTTTCTTATTTATTTGCTGTTTATTCTTGGCACCTCTTGCTCAATCTGTGCCAGGTTTTGCAACAGCACCCGCTTTATTGTTCATTGGTGTATTGATGATCCAAGGGATCACTCACATCGATTGGGATGATATTACAGAAGCTGTACCAGCCTTTTTAACGATTGTATTTATGCCATTTGCATACTCAATTGCAGATGGTATTGCAATGGGCTTTATCAGCTATGCATTAGTTAAATTATTTACGGGTAAGGCAAAAACTGTTCCATACATGGTGTGGATTATTGCTGCCCTTTGGGTATTTAAATTTATCGCCTTTGGCGGTTAATACGATTGTTTATAATTTCCTTCTAGAACTATTTTAGTGATAGGGATATAAGAAGGAAATTATAGAAGGGTGTGCTTACCACACCCTTTTTTCTTTAGATGTGGAGTTAATATGAATCAAGTCGAGCTGATTCAGGCCTTACCAAAAGCCGAGTTGCATGTGCATATTGAAGGGACCTTTGAACCTGAATTAATGTTTGCCATTGCACAGCGTAATCAGATTCAGATTCCTTACAAATCTGTTGAAGAAGTAAAGCAAGCTTATAACTTTCACAATCTTCAATCATTTTTAGATATTTACTATGCTGGTGCAAATGTTCTTGTTCATGAGCAAGATTTTTACGATTTAGCATGGGCATATTTTGAAAAGTGTGCAGAAGATCGTGTCGTTCATACAGAAATGTTCTTCGATCCGCAAACTCATACTGACCGTGGTATTGCTTTTGCAACCGTGATCAATGGGCTTAAACGTGCATGTGCTGACGCAAAAGCCAAATTTGGTATCAGTTCTCAGCTGATCATGTGTTTCCTGCGTCATTTAAGCGAAGAAGCTGCATTTGAAACGCTTGAGCAAGCTTTACCGTTTAAAGAAGATATTATCGCTGTAGGACTTGATTCAAGCGAAGTAGGTCATCCACCAGCTAAATTTGAACGTGTTTTTGCTAAAGCGCGTGAAGAAGGCTTCTTAATCGTGGCTCACGCAGGTGAGGAAGGCCCACCTGAATATGTATGGGAAGCTTTAGATCTGCTCAAAGTAAACCGTATTGACCACGGCGTGCGTTCTGAAGAAGACGAACAATTAATGGCTCGTTTAATTAATGAAAAAATGCCATTAACGGTTTGTCCTTTAAGTAACTTAAAGCTATGTGTTGTTAAGGATATGAAAGACCACAATATCCGCCGTCTTTTACAAAAAGGCGTACACGTGACTGTTAACTCAGATGATCCTTCATATTTCGGTGGTTATATGAATGATAATTTCTTTGCCATTCAACAGGCATTAGATTTAACCAATGATGAGTTGAAGCAACTCGCAATTAACTCTTTTGAAGCCTCTTTCATTTCAGATGAAGAGAAACAAAAGTGGATTTCAGAAATCCAGAAAATCTAAATAAAAAACCGCCTGTGATAGGCGGTTTTTTTAACATTGAATTTATTTAGGTTGTTTGGTCATACTGTTTAAAACATTGTCTTTATCTACAAAGTGATGTTTTAAAGCTGCCAGAACATGGCCAACAATAAGTAAACCTGCAAACCATGAAATATAAATATGTAATGGCTTAACAATGGCTAATAACTCAGGGTTATCTTGCACCAGGCGTGGAATTTCAAATAAATATAAAACCGGAGCAGGGTGACCAGCACTCCAGCTAAATAAACAGCCAGTGACAGGTAAAGCGACTAAAATCACATACAGTAATAAATGTCCGATGTGAGCTAAAGTTTTCATTGTTGGTGACATTGTGTCAGGCAATTGTGGGGCAGGATGGGTGTAACGCCAAAAAAGACGAATGACCACGAGGAAGATAATGGTTGTGGCGATATTCTTATGTAGTGTAATGACATCGCCTTTAAAGCTGCCATCAACGTCATAACTTAGAAAATTTCCACTATAGAAACCAATCACCCAAGCAGTGATAAAAATGATGGCCATGACCCAATGCAGAATCTGTGCAGTACGGGTGTAGTATTGAGAGGTTGAGGCAGGCATAAAAGACCCTTTTTTTGTCATTCTAGCGCTAGATTTTATGGGAAACTGTTAAATTTGAGAAATGTTGTTCCCGTAACAGAGCGTGCTATAAACAGAACGCTTCAATTTAAAAAAACACGGTTAAGTTGAGCTGGAGATTAAGGGACTTAATTTGCATAAATGCATCAATTTATTTGTTTCTTCTAAGCATAAGTTTAGGCAAAATACGCGCTGCTTACGTTCGATCAAAGGAAAAAATGATGAAAAAATTGATGCTCGCTGTAGCACCAGTTGTTTTAGCTTTAACTGCATGTGCAACCACTACAGGTACCGGTACTGGCGGTGCTTCTGCACAAACGACAACTCAACAGTTAGGCGTAGCTGCATTAAAAGTTGCTGTTAATGCGAAATGTATTACAGAAATTAATAATGTTGCTGCATGGAAGACAGCAACAAAATATATGACTGCTGAACAGCGTGATAGCATCCAAACGAATGTTTGCGGCTGTGTAAGTGAAAAAGCACCAAATAGTGTGACTGCAGTAGAATTAGCTGCTGCTGCGCTTGACGTGAATGCACGTGCTACAATCGTAAACCAAGTGGTTTCTAAAACTGTAAATGCTTGTGTGGCAGAAGCTTTACAAAAATAATTGATGTTTTAAGCATTAAAGAAGGCCGATTCTTATAAATCGGCCTCTTTTTCATTGGAGTATACATGTTTGTTGCAGGCGTAGATGAGGCAGGACGAGGCCCATTAGTGGGTTCTGTTGTTGCTGCAGCTGTTATTTTAGATCCGAATAATCCAATTTTAGGATTAAACGACTCTAAAAAATTAACTGAAAAGAAACGTGAAAAGTTGTTTATTGAAATTCAAGAAAAAGCTTTAGCATGGTCAATAGCAGAAGCTACACATGCAGAAATTGATGAGCTGAATATCTTGCAGGCAACTTTTTTGGCTATGCAACGTGCAGTGGAAGGTCTGAAAACACAACCTCAAAAGGTAATTGTAGACGGCAATCAAATTCCAAAAGGAATTATTATTCCTTGCGAGGCGATTGTAGGGGGAGATGCAAGCCATGCCGAGATTAGTGCGGCGAGTATCTTGGCTAAAGTCACGCGTGATCGTCAAATGGCAGAATTAGATCAACAATATCCATTATTTGGTTTTGCCAAACATAAAGGTTATCCAACCAAAGCACACTTTGAAGCCATTGCAGCTCATGGCGTGATTGATCAACACCGTCGTAGTTATGCACCTGTAAAACGCGCATTAGGTCTATAAATTTATATATTCCCAAAAAATTTAAAGCGACTATAAAGTCGCTTTAATTAGGGAGAGAACAACTTCATACTAACGATTGAAGTTTTTCTGTGCATAATTATCATCTTCATATGAAACTTGATAATCTTGATCAAGATGTTGAAGGTGTTCATGCATTGCACGTTCATGTTGAATACGTTGATAAATTTCTTCGCGATGAACAGAAACCTCTTTTGGTGCATTTACACCAATTCGAACTTGGTTTCCTTTGACGCCAAGCACAGTAACACTGACTTGATCCCCAATCATTAATGTTTCCCCGACACGGCGGGTCAGAATCAGCATGTTTATCTCCTTGCTAAACGCTTAAAACTGCAATATTGGTACCCAAATAAAAAGCTCAACCTCAGTTTTCAGTCAGATTCTAACAGAAATATGAGAACAAAGTCATATTTTGATAATCACTGCCAAAAAACTTTCCGTTTAATATAACAGAGCCGCTATAAAAAAAACTATAGCGGCTCTGTGTTTTCTTTGATTATTGTCGGACAAGTAAACATTTTTTAATGAATTCTTGACCGTTCGGTAAAATTAAGCGCGTGCGCTGCTTTCACCATGTTCACGATCTAAACCAAAAGCGGTATGTAAGCAACGAACTGCAAGCTCAAGGTATTTTTCATCAATAATGACAGAAACCTTAATTTCAGATGTTGAAATCATAAGGATGTTAATACCTTCGTCAGCAAGGGCAGTAAACATTTTGCTTGCTACACCCGCATGCGAGCGCATACCTACACCCACGATAGATACTTTAACGATGTCATCGCGTGTTGAAACTTCGCGTGCACCAATATTTTTGGCAGTTTCATTTAAGATTTTTTCAGCTTTTGCTAAATCAACACGGTTTACAGTAAACGTGAAATCTGTTGTGCCATCTTCTTCAACATTTTGGACTATCATATCCACTTCAATGTTGGCATCACTTACTGGTGATAAAATTTTAGAAGCAATACCCGGTTCATCAGGTACACCTAAAATTGTTAATTTTGCTTCGTCACGGTTAAAAGCGATACCTGCAATGATTGGCTGTTCCATAGTGTCTTCTGCCTCAGTAGTAATGAGTGTACCTACATTTTCTTTAAATTCGTCGTCAAATGCGCCGTCGTCATCATTATCAAAACTTGATAATACGCGTAAAGGAACTTGATATTTTCCGGCAAATTCTACTGAGCGAATCTGTAAAACTTTAGAACCTAATGATGCCATTTCTAGCATTTCTTCAAAAGAAATACGATCGATTTTCTTCGCTTTAGGGGCAACACGAGGGTCTGTAGTATAAACCCCATCAACGTCAGTATAAATTTGGCATTCATCTGCTTTTAGGGCAGCTGCAATGGCAACACCAGAAGTATCTGAACCACCACGTCCTAGAGTTGTAGTATTTCCGTTGGCATCGAAGCCTTGGAAGCCTGCAACTACAATAACACGGCCTGCATCTAGGTCATTGGTCATGACATCTGTGTCAATCGACTCAATACGCGCCTTAGTAAATGCACTGTCAGTTTTAATACCGACTTGACGTCCGGTATAGGATTTAGCTTCCACACCAATCGAATTAAGTGCCATAGCTAACATGGAAATCGTCACCTGTTCACCGGTTGAAACCATTTGGTCTAACTCGCGTGGGTCAGGTGTTTCGGTAATGGCTTTAGCGAGGGCAAGTAAGCGGTTTGTTTCACCACTCATTGCAGATACGACCACAACAACCTTGTGACCGTGATCATGCCAACGCTTCACACGACGAGCAACATTTAAAATGCGCTCGGGGGTACCCATAGAAGTACCGCCATATTTTTGAACGATTAATGCCATAGTTGTTCCATATAAGCCATGACCCTGAGAGGCTTGTCAGGGTCAGTTACACAAAAAGTGAAGTCTTATTTTTGTTCAAGCCAAGCAGGTAATGCTGCCATAACTTGTCCAAACTTCTCGTTAAGTGGCGCGCCACCTTGTGCTAAGTCAGGTTTACCACCACCTTTACCACCTAACTCGGTCGCTAAATGTTTGATGATGTCACCTGCTTTTAGATTTGCAGTGTATTGCGACGCGACTGATGCAAGCAGGCTGACTTTGTCACCCTCTACACCTGCTAACACAATCACTGCGTTCTCTAATTTTGATTTTACACTGTCATGTAAGTTGCGAAGCGCTTTGGCATCAACACCCTGAACAGTAGTAATAAGCGTTTGACGACCAGCAATAGTTTGAACTTGGTCAATCAAATCAGCCGCTTGGAAGTTTGCCAATTTTTGGTTGAGTTGTTCAATCTGCTTTTGTAATGCAGAAACCAATTCTACATTGGCTTGTACACGCTCAACCGTTTGGTCTTTCTGTGCTTTTAATAAGCTATTAATGTGCTGAATATCATGATCAGCTTTTTGTACTACTTCTAATGCTTTAGTACCGGTCACTGCTTCAATACGACGTACGCCGGCAGCTACGCCACCTTCAGAAGTAATTTTGAATAAACCAATATCACCTGTACGTTTTACGTGAATACCGCCACAAAGTTCGATTGAGAAGTTTTTCTCGTCAATGACTGAACCCATAGAGAGCACACGAACTTCATCACCGTATTTTTCACCGAACAACATCATTGCGCCTTTTGCTTTCGCAGTTTCAATGTCGAGTAGTTCAGTTGTTACAGCAGTATTTGCAATGATTTCAGCATTTACCAGACGTTCAACTTGTTGTAGTTGTTCAAATGACACAGGTTGGTCATTTGCAAAGTCAAAACGTAAGATATCACTTGCAACCAAAGAGCCTTTTTGTTGTACATGTGAACCTAAAATTTGACGAAGGGCAGCATGCAACAAGTGAGTTGCTGAGTGGTTACGCGCAGTAGCTTCACGAATGTCTGCTTTAACAATCGCTTCTACATTTTGACTGGTTTTAAGGTTACCGACAGTCACAATACCTTGATGAACAAAGGCACCACCAGACTTTTTCGTATCCTGAACTTCAAAAATACCTGTTTCGTTTTTGAAGATACCAGTATCACCAATCTGACCACCGCTTTCAGCATAGAAAGGAGTTTGGTTTAAAACGATAAGTGCTTCGTCGCCTTCAGAAACTTCATCAACTTGTACGCCATCTTTATAGATCGCTACAATCTGGCCTTGACCGGTTGTGTTGGTATAACCATCGAACTGAGTTTCGCCTTCAACTTTTACAATGTTGTTATAGTCAACAGCAAATTTACCAGCATCACGCGCACGTTGACGCTGTGCAGCCATTTCAACTTCAAAACCTGCTTCATCAATAATAAAGCCACGTTCACGTGCAATATCAGCAGTTAAATCTGTTGGGAAACCATAAGTATCGTAAAGTTTAAATACAGTCGCACCCGGAATAGTTTTATCTTTTAACTGAGCAAGTTCACCTTCAAGAAGTTTTAAACCTTGCTCTAAGGTTTTAGCAAACTGTTCTTCTTCACGAATTAATGTTGCTTCAATGACTTCACGGCGAGCTTCTAACTCAGGATAAGCCTGTCCCATCACTTCAATTAATGGTTGTAGCATTTTGTAGAAGAACGTACCTGTTGCGCCAAGCTTGTTACCGTGACGGACAGCACGGCGGATAATACGACGTAATACATAACCACGTCCTTCATTACTTGGGTTTACACCATCAGCAATTAAGAAGCAGCAAGAACGGGCATGGTCTGCAACTACACGTAAAGAAGGCTGACCTTCATCTTCAATACCAATGATGTTTGCAGCAGCTTTTAATAAGTGTTGGAACAGGTCAATGTCATAGTTTGAATTAACATGTTGTAATACGGCAGAAATACGCTCTAAGCCCATACCTGTATCTACAGATGGAGCAGGGAGTGGGTGAAGTACGCCATCAGCAGTACGGTTAAACTGCATGAAAACGTTGTTCCAGATTTCAATGAAACGGTCACCGTCTTCTTCAGGTGAACCAGGTAAACCACCCCAAATGTGTTCACCGTGGTCGAAGAAAATTTCTGAACATGGACCGCAAGGACCTGTATCACCCATTGCCCAGAAGTTATCTGATGCGTATTTTTCGCCTTTGTTATCACCAATACGGATAATACGTTCTGGTGCTAGGCCGATTTCTTTATTCCAGATGTCATAAGCTTCGTCATCAGTATGGTAAACCGTGACATAAAGTTTATCTTTCGGTAAAGCAAGCCATTGTTCGCTAGTTAAAAATTCCCATGCGAACTTGAGAGCATCACGTTTGAAATAGTCACCAAATGAGAAGTTACCCAACATTTCAAAGAATGTATGGTGACGAGCTGTATAACCAACATTATCTAAATCGTTATGTTTACCGCCTGCACGTACACATTTTTGTGATGTTGTTGCACGTACATAATCACGTTTTTCAAGACCTAAAAAACAGTCTTTAAACTGGTTCATCCCAGCATTTGTAAATAATAAAGTTGGGTCGTTGGCAGGAACAAGAGAACTCGATGCAACACGTGTATGCCCTTGCGTTTCAAAGTAGCGCAAAAATGCTTCACGAATTTCAGCAGATGTCATTAAACGAGTACTCACAACCAAGTCACTCCATATTTTCGAATTTGGCTAAAAGCATCACCACAAGTTTATTTGTTCACAAAACTCGCATGTGATACGGGGCTTATTTTTAAAAAACGCTAAATTGTAACGGAAAAACCCCACCGAACCAACGATTTTAGAGGGAATATCTTACAAAACTGTGATTTGGCTAAAAATCTATATTCAATTAGCCATGACGTGTTTTACTATATGCCTTCTTTCGCTTCTCGTTTTGTAGATAAGGATAGGTCATGCAACGTATCGCCATTAATGGGTTTGGCCGGATTGGACGTAATGTTTTACGTGCCTGGTTTGAGAGCCCGAAACAATTTCATTTTGAAATCGTGGCGATTAACGATATAGCAGATGTACATACACTGGTACATTTATTCAAATATGACTCAACCCATGGTCGTTTTAATGGCAAGGTTGATATCACCATTGAAAATGAAAAGATTTATTTAAATATTGAATCTAACCAGAGACTCTTAAAGGTTGAAGTTTTGCAGCAAAAACAGCCGGAACTTTTACCGTGGGCAAGTTTAAAAATTGATGTTGTACTTGAGTGTACAGGTTTATTCCGCTCCCATGCTGATGCTACCCGCCATTTAGAAGCAGGGGCTAAAAGGGTCATTATTGGCGCTGCGCCTTTTGATCATGTTGATGCTGCAATTGTTTATGGTGTTAACCATGCTGATGTGAAAGCGACTGATCAAATTATATCGAGTGTGTCATGTACGACACAGGCTTTAGTTCCACTGGTTAAAATCATTGATGATGCATTTGGCATAGAAACAGCGCTTATGACGGAAATTCATGCGGTAACAGCAGATCAGTCTGTGCTTGATCATGCGCATCGTGATTTGCGTCGTGCTCGAGCTTCTGGGCAAAATATTATCCCGACTACCTCTAGTGCGCTCGGTGCTTTAAAGCGTGTGATGCCAAAAATGGAAGATCGTATTGATGGTTACTCAATTCGGGTACCTACCATTAATGTAGCGGCAATTGATTTAACGTTTATCGCGCAATCTCCAATTACGGTTCATCATATTAATGAATTGCTAATTAAAGCATCTCAAACAGATTATGCAGAAATTATGGCTGTAACAGATGAACCATTAGTTTCAAGTGATTTTAATCATTCACCTTATTCACTTATTGTTGATTCAACTCAGACCATGGTTGTTGGACATCAAGCCAAAGTATTTGCTTGGTATGATAATGAATGGGGCTATGCAAATCGTTTATTAGATTTGTGTGATTCTTTCAAAAGTTAAATTTGGTTAATTGGAAACCAGGTGATAGTTCAGTTATTGCCCCATTCTTTGGTCTAAGAACTTTTATTGATAATGGAGGTCAAAAACAATAAGTCTTTGAATATTATTTTTAATTCATAGAGTCTACTTTTTGACTTTAGAGTTTATTAAGAAAGATTTATGCAAATTGTCAGGTGCATGGCACAAAGTATCATGCTACACTAAGAGAAATCGGGTGTGTTCCCGATTTTTTTATGTGGGGTCGTTCCACGTTGATCAGATTTTAGGCTTGAAATATGACCATTTCAGAGACATGGTTGCTGCCTGACGGGGTAGCAGATGTATTGCCGGAACAGGCGCAAGTCATTGAAAAACTTCGCCGTGAAGCTATAGATTTCCTCGCAGTACGAGGTTATCAACTGGTATATACACCATTTATCGAATACATCGAATCGTTGTCTTCATTATCAGAATCAAATCAAGACCTGGATTTAGTAACTTTTAAGGTGATTGACCAGCTTTCAGGCCGTTTACTCGGTATCCGTGCTGATATGACACCGCAAGTTGCACGTATTGATGCACATGTAAGACCTGTTGAAGGTGTTGCACGTTACTGTTACGCAGGGACTGTATTACATACAAAACCACAAAATTTCAATGCGACTCGCGCACCTTTACAATTAGGTGCAGAGTTATATGGGCACGATAGTATTGAAGCTGATGTCGAAATGGTCGACGTGATGCTGGGTTTGATTGAAAATGCCTATACTTTGCAAGGCGCACATTTAGACTTAGGGCATGTAGGCCTATTTCGTAGCTTAGTAAAATATGCTGGTCTTTCTAAAAATGAAGAGCATGAGTTATCTGATCTTTATCAAAGAAAAGCATTACCTGAGTTAGCTGAATTTACCCAAAATTTAAATATGGGTTCAGATTTCTATGCACTTGGCCGTTATGCAAGTGATTTAGATGCCTTACAAGCGCATTTAAGTGCAGATATTTTAAAAGATACTGAATTTGATGCTGCATTAAATGCACTTAAAACCACTCTCGAACAGATTAAAAACCGTTGGCCAGCACTTAATGTTGGAATTGACGTGGTTGAACTTCGCAGTTACCACTACCACACTGGTTTGATGTATGCAGTTTATGCACCAAATCGTGCTGCACCTTTAGCGCAAGGTGGCCGTTATGATGGTATTGGGGAACACTTCGGTCGTGCACGTCCGGCTACCGGTTTTAGTTGTGATTTATATGCTTTAGGTGCGAACCAGTTTGCCGAAATCGAAACTGTAGTGGCACCTAAAGGTACAGAAGCTGATTTACTTAAAGCAATTGCGAATGCGCGTTCAGAGGGTTTACGTGTGGTTCAATTGTTAGGTAATGATGATTTAAGTTCTATTCCTTATGCAACACATCAATTGGTATTGCAAAACGGACAATGGAATATTGAAAAGATTTAAACGCCAGCAGTAAGTTTTTTACTGATGGTTTCCAATTTTAACAGCATGATGTAATGAGGCTATTATGGGCAAAAATGTTGTGGTACTTGGTACCCAATGGGGCGACGAAGGTAAAGGTAAAATCGTCGACCTGCTCACAGATCAGGCGGCTGCGGTAGTACGTTATCAAGGCGGACATAACGCAGGTCATACTCTTGTCGTAGGTGGTAAAAAGACTGTATTACACCTCATTCCATCAGGCATTTTACGTGAAAACGTATTGTGCTTAATTGGCAATGGCGTGGTGCTTTCACCAGCAGCATTAATTGAAGAAATGGGAATTTTGGAAGCTGAGGGTGTTCCGGTTAAGGAGCGTCTACGCATTTCTCCAAACTGTCCACTTATTTTGCCTAACCACATTGCTCTTGATCAGGCACGTGAGAAGAAACGTGGTAACGCTAAAATCGGTACTACAGGTCGTGGTATCGGCCCTGCGTACGAAGATAAAGTTGCGCGCCGTGCAGTGCGTGTTGCAGACCTTGTTCGTGGTGGTGCAGCGTTAGAAGAAAAACTAGCCGAAATGCTAGAGCTACATAACTTCCAATTGACTCAGTTCTACGGTGTAGAAGCGGTTAAATTTGAAGACGTATTGGCTCTTTGCAACCAATGGCGTGAAGTTCTTGCTCCATTAGTGATTGACGTAACTAAAGTATTACATGACTACCGCAAAGAAGGTAAGGCTGTAATGTTTGAAGGCGCTCAAGGTTCACTTCTAGACATCGACCACGGTACTTATCCGTATGTTACCAGCTCAAATACAACTGCTGGTGGTGTAAGTTCTGGTTCAGGTATGGGTCCTTTACATCTTGATTATGTATTAGGTATTACGAAAGCTTATACAACACGTGTAGGTGCTGGTCCGTTCCCAACTGAATTGGTTTACGATGCTGCGAGTGATTCTGGAGACCCAATTGGTAAACATTTGGGTACTGTGGGTCATGAGTTCGGTGCTTCTACTGGTCGTCAACGTCGTTGTGGTTGGTTTGATGCTGAAATCTTACGCCGTTCTGTAGATGTAAACTCACTTTCAGGTATTTGCTTAACTAAACTTGACGTTTTAGATGGTTTAGAAGAAGTGAAAATCTGTGTAGGTTATGAAAATACAGATTCAGGTTGTGTAGGTTCTTCTGATGCGGTTTCTTTCGAATGCTTGAAACCAATTTATGAAACTATGCCAGGTTGGAGCGAGTCAACTGTTGGTTTAACGAGCATTGACCAATTACCTGCAAATGCTTTGGCTTATGTAAAACGTATTGAACAATTAATCGAATGTCCGATTGATATCGTTTCAACTGGTCCAGACCGTGCAGAAACAATCATTTTACGTCATCCATTCTCTGCGTAATTCGCAAAGATAAAAATAGCCTCCTAAAAGGGGGCTTTTTTATACCCTACTAAAGTGCAGTTTTGGTTTGATTCGATTCAGATTAAAACATGATATATAGTTCAGGAATCATAGGCTCAGGATGAAGCTGCAACCCACTATTTCAAAAACCATTTTTTATTCTTTTTTATTTGCTATAGGTGGTTCACCTACATTAGCAATGCTGATTATTTATGGTCAAAATTATAATCCGGACTTCTTCATGACGGCATTTATGAGTCTTTCTGTCCTGATTGCTTGTGTCCTCATCCCTGTTGTTCTCATACAAAACAGTTATTTACTCTGGAAGAGGAAAAATCCTAATCTTGAAGAGAAAGTTAAGACTTTAAGTCACGTTTATCTTGGTTTAAACATAATATGTTTAATATTCTGGATTTATTTGATGACTTTATCTAATTGACCGTTACATAAATACTATGATCGTGAAGAAATGAGAGATTTAAAGCGTGAGTGGTATTTCTTATAATAAGTGCAAAAGAATAAACAGTTTTTTAACGATTTAGGTGACCCATGTTAATGAATAAAAAGTTCGTTCTAAGCTTGTGCGCAGCAGGTGCAGTAACAATTTCTGGTTGTGCCACAATGGCTGATATGGCAGGTGCAGATACCGCAACCTTAAATGCTCAATCTGCACAAAGTTTCAATAAAATGGTGCAGGAAGCGCGTGGTAAAGGTGCTTTAGATACAAGTTCAAGTACCTATAACCGTATTAATGCGGTTTTTAACCGTTTAAAACCTTATGCGAATCAAATGAATCAGACAGGCCAGCCATTTAGTTGGCAATTGGCTGTATTGAAGTCAGATACGATTAACGCTTACGTTGCACCTGGTGGCAAGGTCGTGTTCTACACAGGTATTGTAAATAAACTGAACTTGACTGATGCTGAAATTGCAGCAGTTATGGGCCATGAAATGACTCACGCCTTGGAAGAGCATGCAAAAAGTAAAATTGGCGCACAAGCTTTAACTGATTTAGCGTTAAATATTGGTTTAAGTCAGATTAATGGTGGTAATGTGAGTCAACTAGGCGCGGCTGCGGCTCAGTTAGGCACGCAAGTAGGTGTGGGTCTGCCATATTCTCGTAGTTTGGAAAGCCGTGCTGACCAAGGTGGTTTAATGCTAATGGCGCGTGCAGGTTATAACCCAAATGCAGCGATTACGCTTTGGGAAAAAATGAACAAGCTTGAAGGCAGTGGATCATCTTTCTTGTCTACTCACCCATCAAACGCTCAACGTATTAATGACATGCGTAAGAATTTACCTGCGGCATTAGCTATTTATAATGGTCGTAAGTAAGTTTTAACACTTATAGAACTGATGTTAAAAACGGATGCTTGACATCCGTTTTTGTTTTTAAGGAGCAGGATTAGGCTGTTGTATATGAATAGCCTCAATGCCTTGTAAAATCTCTGGTGAAAGCTCGATTTCAAAAGCTTGGATATTTTCTTTGAGCTGATCCAAATTGGTTGCACCAATAATCGTACTCGTCACAAAAAATTGCTGCTTAATAAAAGCCAGAGCCAATTGAGTCAGGCTTAAACCATGTTTTTCAGCAAGCTGTGCATATTGTTCAGTTGCCCATTCACTTTGCGGATTGCTGTATCTGCTAAAGCGAGGGAAGAGTGTAACGCGGGCATTGGCTGGTCGAGCCCCATTTCTAAATTTGCCAGTTAAATAACCAAAAGCAAGAGGGGAGTATGCAAGTAAACCTACACCCTCATATTTGGCAATTTCTGACATACCGATTTCATAGGTGCGATTAAGCAGACTATACGGATTTTGCACACTCACAAATTTACTCACACCTAAATTTTCGGCAAGCTGAAGGAACTTCATGGTGCCCCACGGTGTTTCATTAGATAAGCCGATATAACGAATGCGGCCTCGATTAATCTCTTTTTGGAGAGCGAGTAATGTTTCTTCTAAGGGAGTAGTATCGTAATCATTTTGGGCTTGCTGATTACCATAAGCGAGCGTTCCAAAGAAGTTGGTATGGCGTTCAGGCCAATGTAATTGATAAAGATCAATATAATCAGTTTGTAAGCGTTTGAGAGAGCCATCAATTGCTTGTGAAATATGTTCACTATTAAACTTGGTATGGCCGTCTCGAATATGTGTTCCACCAAAGCCGGGACCTGCAATTTTTGAAGCAAGGAATACTTTATCGCGCTGACCATGCTGTGCAAACCAATTGCCTAAGATGGTTTCGGTTGCTCCATATGTTTCTGGTTTAGGAGGGACGGAATACATCTCTGCCGTATCCCAAAAATATAAACCGTGTTCTAAAGCGTAATTGAGTTGTTCGAAAGCTTCTTGTTGAGTATTTTGCTCACCAAATGTCATGGTACCTAAGCAAATTTCAGGAAGGTTAATGCCAGTGTGACCAAGTGGTTTAAATTGCATACTGCGAAATCCTTAAGAAATTTTAAGTTAGCCTAACGGAGAATATGTATTCAACTTAAATCATAAAAACAGAATAGTTTGTAAGCTTTGTGTATTAACTCATTGTTGCATATAAAAAAAGCAAACCGAAGTTTGCTCTTTATTCAATAATTACGAGTAATTATTCTTCGTCATCATAGTCTTCGTCAGTGACTGGGGTTTCTTCTAATGAAGTATCAAAAATCAAAATAGCTTTACCGTCAGTTTGAATCATACCTTGATCTTCTAAGGTCTTTAATACACGGCCAACCATTTCTCGCGAACACCCGACAATGCGTCCAATCTCTTGTCGAGTAATACGAATTTGACGGCCATTCGGCAAGATCATTGCTTCTGGTTGTGAAGATAGGTCGATTAAGCAACGCGCAATACGACCTGACACATCAATAAATGCAAGATCGGTCATTTTACGAGTTGTATTTTTTAAACGACGAACGAGTTGCGCGAAAACGGCATAGCTGAGATCTGGATACTGTTTGCTCAGTTCGTGGAAGTTGTCATATGAAATTTCCGCAATTTCACAGACATCACGGGTACGAACTTCAGCTGTACGTTGAGGGTTCGGTTCGAAAAGCCCCATTTCCCCAAAGAAGTCACCAGGATTCAAATATGCCACAACAATTTCACGTTCATCGTCTTCACGTAAAATAATTGAAACTGAGCCTTTTAAAATTAAATATAAAGATTTTGACTCTGTTCCGGCATCAACAATTGTGGTTCGTTTTGGATATCTGTTGATGTGAGCACGTTTTAACAATGCTTTAACGGATTCAGGTAGTTGCCCCGGAGATAAAGCATCTGTGCTGAGTTGTGAAAAATTTGAAGTCATGCTTGATATGTTCCGAATAGGGTAAACAATTCACACAAGCTCGAGATGAGCTATTACACAGAAGAGATGAAATTCCTTATCAACTCATTTTATGTTAGTGTACAAAACAAGGGTCTGTTGACATTTCACAGATGGTTGCGACATAAGACAATTTTTCTGGACGTTACGAAGCAAGAACTATGGAATTTAGTCATTCTAAATCAATAGAGCTTAACAACGAAACGAACAAAAAAATCTGGCCTTGCGCTGCATCAAAGATGCTTTAATTGCACCTCAGATTCCGGCTGAAATTTAACAAACTTTATTACAAAACTGGACAAAGGATTGCCCTTGTCTGTGTTTTGCGTTTTATTTGGATTAATTTTTAGCTATTACGCAATCCATAGATGAAATGTCAACAGACCCTGCTTAAATTTATAATTTTTTTTGGGTAGTTGCAATGCAAACAAGTGTACATTGGCTAGAGAATGTTGCTTTTGAAGCGAAATCAGAGAGTGGTCATAGTGTAGTGATGGATGGCTCACCTGAGTACGGTGGTGAAAACCGTGGACCACGTCCTATGGAGTTGATATTAATGGGACTTGGTGGGTGTGCTTCGTTTGATATTGTGACTATTTTAAAGAAATCCCGTCAAGATGTGACGAATGTCGTATGTCAGCTTAAAGCTGAGAGAGCAGATGCAATTCCGGCAGTTTTCACCAAGATCCATTTACACTTTGTAGTGACAGGTAAAGCTGTAAAAGAAAAACAGGTCGCAAAAGCAGTAGAGCTATCAGCTGAGAAATATTGTTCAGCAAGTAAAATGCTTTCAGATGGTGGCGTAGAAATTACTCACGATTTTGAAATTATTGAAGCAGCGTAATTTTATTTATGAATGCCTAAAAAATAAAAAGCTAACAGTCATGTTGGCTTTTTTTATGATAAGAATAATTAAAAAATAAAAGGAGAGAGTTAAGTGAATATCCGTTTAGCACAATGGGAAGATACCGAAACCATATGTTATTTACTTAAACAAATGGGATATTCACAGCCTTTAAAAGTGGTTCAGGAACAATTTCAAATACTAAGTAAAGATCCTAATGCGATTACGTTGGTCGCAGCTGACGATTTAAAAGTGTATGGAGTTTTATCGCTTTATTTTATTCCACAAATTGCCTTACAAGGTGAGTTTGCCAAAATATGTTATCTGTGTGTTGACGAGAAGATGCGTAGTAAAGGAGTAGGGCATTTGCTTGTACAAGAAGCAGAACGGTTAGCAAAGCAACGTGGTTGTGACCGAATGGAACTTCACTCGGGGATACAAAGACCTTTGGCACATCAATTTTACCTAAGAGAAGGCTATGTCGAAGCGCCAAAGTACTTTCGTAAAGCTTTAAATTAATGAGTGGGGTTTAGAAAAAGTTGAGGGTCTACCCGTGCATTGTTAAGGCTCATTCCCCAATGTAAATGAGGACCTGTGACACGTCCTGTTTTACCGACTAGACCTAAAGTTTCCCCTTGACGAATATGCTGGCCTTTTTCTACTTTTATCTCGCTTAAATGACAGAACATACTAATTAAGCCTTGACCGTGATCGATTAATACAGTTTGCCCATTAAAAAAATAATGACCTGTTTGAACGACTACGCCGTCTGCTGGAGCAACTACTTTTTGGCCTATTGGTGCTGGAATGTCTAGACCTGAGTGTGGAGCACGTTCTTCACCATTAAAAAAGCGTTTTCTTCCAAAAGAATTGGTAAATTTACCAGAAGTTGGGCGTATAAATTTTGGTAAGGCTTGCCACGAACTTTGCGTAAATGAACTATAAACATCATTTTGTTCTTTAGCTTCTTGAGCGTAACGATCTAATTGACTTTGATTGGGATTTACATAGTCTTGATTGGTAACTTTAAGGCGTTGCTCAGCATATGGATAAGATTTAACTTCTATTTGAATAGGGGCTTTATTGGTATCGAGTTGAACACTACCAAGTGGAGTAGATAACGGAATACCGAAAACTGCATAACGCTGCTGTCCTTTTTGGCTAATTAAAACCGGTTTGTGTTGAAAAGTGACCTGAGTAATATCCGACGTTAAAGGAATAACTGCAATACCACCGGGTCTTCTTGAATCTTGGGGTAACTCCGCCATTGCTAGAGTCGAGCTAAAAAGACAAGTTGTTAATATAATATGTTTTAAGCGCATTTTTAATTTCAAAAACAGGATGGAATTGGAAAGATAAATTAATTCTTAATTCGGGAATTCTCAATGAAGTCTTTGTGAAGACTATAAAATAGATGAGAGTAAATATAAATATTCAAGATAGTTAATAAAATGTAGCCGAAGTGTACTTGAAATATATACAAAACAAACCCATATTATAATCGAGTTTTACTCGCAGTATTTTTTATAACTTAATGAAAAATATATAAAAATTTATTTGAAATCCGAAAAAGTGTTCCCATCTATTACACAAGTACGAATTTGTTGTGAGGAATAACAAGAATGCGATTTGAAAAATTTACGAACCGCTTGCAGCAAGCCCTCTCAGATGCTCAATCCTTAGCGATGGGTAAAGACCATACAGCTATAGCAGGTATTCATATTTTGAGTACTTTATTGGAAGAGCCCTCCAATATTAGTTTGTTGCAACAAGCAGGTGCACGGTTACCTGAACTTAAACAAAAGCTAGAGCAGGCTTTAAAAGATGCTCCGACTATTGCTAACCCGACGGGCGATGTCAATTTAAACCCAGAAGCAGTTAAAGCACTCAACTTGGCAGATCGATACGCGCAAAAAGCTGGCGATGAGTTTTTGTCAACTGACTGGGTTTTATTGGGCTTGGCAGAAACTGGTGAAACAAAAAATATTTTAAGTGCCGTAGGTGTAACTCCCGACAGCTTACGCAAAGTAATTGAAAATATTCGAGGTAGTGACAAAGTCATGAGTAATAATCACGAAGACCAACGTGACTCACTTAATAAATATACGATTGATTTAACCGAGCGGGCTTTATCGGGGAAACTTGATCCGGTGATTGGGCGTGATGATGAGATCCGCCGTACCATTCAGGTCTTGTCACGCCGTACTAAAAATAACCCAGTACTCATTGGTGAACCTGGGGTAGGTAAAACCGCTATTGTTGAAGGTTTGGCACAACGTATTGTCAATGGTGAAGTACCAGAAGGCTTAAAGAATAAACGTGTTTTATCGTTAGATTTAGGTTCATTACTTGCAGGTGCTAAGTATCGTGGTGAGTTTGAAGAACGTTTAAAAGCTGTTTTAAAAGATTTGGCAAAACACGAAGGCGAAATCATCTTATTCATTGACGAGTTACATACACTCGTTGGTGCTGGTAAAGGTGATGGTG
Organism: Acinetobacter sp. UC24323; assembly: GCF_024151445.1. Lineage (NCBI taxonomy): Bacteria > Pseudomonadati > Pseudomonadota > Gammaproteobacteria > Moraxellales > Moraxellaceae > Acinetobacter > Acinetobacter sp. UC24323. Next base: position 90,824 of record NZ_JAHIBY010000009.1, read on the forward strand.
CGATGGATGCAGGTAATATGTTAAAACCTGCGTTGGCTCGTGGTGAGTTGCGCTGTGTGGGTGCAACAACCTTAGATGAATATCGCCAATACATTGAAAAAGATGCAGCCTTGGAGCGTCGTTTCCAAAAAGTGCTGGTCGATGAACCAAGTGTAGAAGATACCATTGCGATTTTACGTGGTTTGAAAGAAAAGTATGCGACTCACCATGGCGTACAGATTTTAGACTCAGCGATTATTGCTGCGGCGAAAATGTCTCATCGTTATATTACAGACCGTCAATTACCGGACAAGGCGATTGACCTGATTGATGAGGCAGCTTCTCGTATTAAGATGGAAATCGATTCTAAGCCAGAAGCACTTGATAAACTTGACCGCCGTTTAATCCAGTTGAAAATGCAATTGGAAGCGGTGAAAAAAGATGAAGATGCAGGCAGTAAGGCCGAAGTTACTCATCTTGAAAAACAGATCGCTGAAGTCGAGAAAGAATACAACGATCTGGAAGAAGTGTGGAAAGCTGAGAAAACACTGGTAGAAGGCACTAAACAAGCTCAGGTTGAACTTGATAAAGCACGTATTGCTTTTGAAAAAGCTCAGCGCGAAGGCGATTTGGCAGAAGCAGCACGTTTGCAATATGGTGTAATTCCAGAGTTGCAAAAACAACTTGAACAAGATGAAGTTGCTGAAGAAAACGAAGAGCCAAAACTCATTCGTACAAAAGTAACTGAAAATGAAATTGCCGAAGTCGTTAGTGCTGCAACAGGTATTCCGGTTGCTAAAATGATGCAAGGCGAGCGTGAAAAACTCCTTCATATGGAAGAGTTCTTGCATGAGCGTGTTGTAGGGCAAGATGAAGCAGTCGTTGCGGTATCGAATGCTGTTCGCCGTTCACGTGCCGGTTTGTCTGACCCGAATCGTCCTAGCGGATCATTCTTGTTCTTAGGACCAACAGGTGTTGGTAAAACTGAGTTGACTAAAGCTTTAGCTAACTTCTTGTTTGACAGTGATGATGCCATGATTCGTATCGATATGAGTGAATTCATGGAGAAACATTCTGTCAGCCGTTTAGTTGGTGCGCCTCCGGGTTACGTAGGTTACGAAGAGGGTGGTGTTTTAACCGAAGCTGTTCGCCGTAAACCATATAGCGTAGTGTTGTTTGATGAGGTTGAAAAAGCGCATCCAGATGTCTTCAATATCTTGCTACAAGTGTTAGACGATGGACGCTTAACCGACTCACAAGGTCGTGTAGTGGACTTTAAAAACACGGTTATTGTGATGACATCGAACTTGGGTTCACAAGATGTACGTGAACTTGGTGAAGGTGCAACTGATGATGAAGTGCGTACCATTGTAATGAATGCGGTAAGTCAGCATTTCCGTCCGGAGTTTATTAACCGGATTGATGAGCTGGTGATTTTCCATTCACTCAAAAAAGCACAGATTCGTGGCATTGCCGATATTCAGTTAGATCGCTTACGCTCACGACTTGTTGATCGTGATATGAGTTTAACTGTAGATGACAGTGCATTTGACTTATTGATTGACGCTGGTTTTGACCCTGTATACGGAGCGCGTCCATTGAAACGTGCAATTCAACAACAGGTTGAAAATACACTAGCTCAAAAAATCTTGTCAGGTGACTTTGTTGCGGGTGATACCATTTTAGTTAAAGGCGAAAATGGTCACTTAGTGTTTGATAAGCTGAAACTCAGCTAAGTTTTTTCTGCTAAAACCGAAAAGAGAATATGGAAACATATTCTCTTTTTTTATATTTAACTTTTATGTTGATTTGAAGATATAAGCGCAATAATTGAGTCTGCTACTTTCTGTGTGAGAGTTTTAAGTTTTTGTTCGGCATGACCTGATAAAAAATAATGATAATGATAAATACGTCCTAGATAAGAAATACAAATAAAGAAAGTACCTACAGGTTTTTCCGTGGTTTCACTTCCGCCAGGCTTTAATAAACCTGTGCAGCTCACAACAATGTCAGCTTGTTGAAATAGGGTTTGACCAAGCCTGCACATTTCTTCAGTTACTTGTGGTGATTCTGCTGTGTAGGTTTCAATTAACTTTGGATCAATTTTTAAAACACTGATTTTAATACTGGGGTCATAACTGACTAATCCACCCAGTAAAATATCAGCACCACTATTTTTATGAATCGAAAACTGACTGGTTAAGTAACCTGAACTGGCACTTTCAATAAACGCGACTTTAAGTAAACGGTCTTCTAATAACTGACAGCATTGCTGAAGCATTATTCCACCTCGTATGGTGTTTATTTATGAATAAATCTAACTACAAATAAATTATAAAATCACGTTAAGTGATCTAGGGGTCTGGTTCAAGTCTAAGATAAAAATCTATAAAACTATTTGAATATTCACAAAAAGCCTGTGAAGAATTTCAGGTTTTAAAATGATCAATGCTAATTATCGGGAAGTTTCTTTATAACATTGCGACAAGGTTAAAAACTTGTTAGTTTGATTCGATATAACAAACAATAACAATTTTAGGATGAACATGATGAACAATAAGCAAGGGTGTGTGCTGGGAATTTTAAGTTGTATAGCGGTATTACCGACGAATCTATGGGCTGCACAGCCTATGAATGAAAGTGCGCTTGCAACTCAAACAGGAGCAGTAACGGCAGCTCTACCCGTAATTATTGCGAAAGCTCAAGATGATGCGAAGAAGCCAGAAATAGAGCAACGTCAAGTTCGGCAAACACTAGGGGATAACTATTTACAGCAGGTTCGATGGAATTCACTGCGCACAAGTGTGTTATCACCTTATCAAGAACAAAAGCAAAATCAGGTCATTGATGGAAAAGAGAAGAAAAAGTTAGAAATGGTTGCTCTGCCAGAAAGAGCTGATCGATTTACGCGTTATGATTTTGAGTCAAAGAATGTACATGGTGAAGTTATCATTACCGTGAAGTAATGATAACTTCCTTTTTCAAATTCAGATTAGTTTAGCCCTGGATGCTGAATTTTCCATGCACGGTGGATTTTTTGATTACGTTTAAAATCGGGTCCAATCGTTTCAGAAGTAATTTCTTCAACGTCATATAAAGCCTCGATCTCTTCATCCATCTCAAAACCACGATAGTTATTTGAGAAGTAAAGTGTACCTTCACTTGTTAAGCGGTTCATTGCACGTTTAATCAAAGAGACGTGATCGCGCTGCACATCAAAAGTACCGTGGAACTTTTTAGAGTTAGAGAATGTTGGCGGGTCAATAAAAATAAGATCATATTGTTCATGACCTTCTTTTAACCATTCAAAACAGTCACTTGCAAAGAACATGTGCTGTTCGTCTGCATGATCTACCGTTAAACCGTTTAAAACGAAGTTTTCTTTTGACCAGCTCAAGTAAGTATTAGATAAATCTACACTGGTTGTACTTGCAGCGCCGCCTAAGGCCGCGTGTAAGCTGGCTGTCGATGTATAACTATAAAGATTTAAGAAGTGCTTACCACGTGCTTCTTTAGCAATACGTAAACGCATTTGACGGTGGTCAAGGAACAAACCTGTATCGAGGTAGTCAGTCAGGTTCACTAAAATTTTAGCTTTACCTTCTTGCACGATGAAACGTTTATTGGCTGTACTTTGTTTGGTGTACTGATTGGTACCAGTTTGACGCGCACGTGTTTTAATAAAGATTGCATCACGATTTAATCCTGTCACCGCACGAATAGCAGCAAGCGCTAAGTTAAAACGTTTTTTTGCTTTTTCAGGATCAATCTTTTTAGGTGGTGCATATTCCTGAACATGTAAACGGTCGCCGTATAAGTCTACAGCAAGGTTAAAGTCAGGGAGGTCTGCATCGTATAAACGTAAGCAATAGATATTTTCTTTGGTTGCCCACTTTTTCAAGGCAGCCATGTTCTTTTGCAAACGGTTAGCAAAGTCTTGAGCTTCTTCCATTTCAACAGGTTGAGCTTGCCAGTTTGCCAAGAATGGTTGAGTGACTTTTTCAGGTTTAACTGTACCGAAACGAACATAAATCGGTAATTTACCATTCATTAAGCGTAATGTTTCTGGTGCTTCAAATGCTAAAACATCGGCTTGTTCAATTTGTGCGGCAATAATTGCTGCATATTGATTTGGGAAGTTCTTTTGTAAGAGGGCAGATAAGCCTAAGTAAAGAGAACGGTTAGAAGCTTTGTCACCTAAGCGCTCACCATATGGAGGGTTGGTAACGATAAAAGCAGTTTTATTTTCAGCACCGAAATCTGGCCAGTCTGCTAAAGTGCGCTCTTCAATTTGAATATCGCCTAGTAGCTTTTCAAAACCTGCTGCAATAATGTTTTCGCGTGTTGCTTTTACAGCTTCCCAGTCAGCATCGTATGCATAAAACTTAGGTAACGGTTGTTCAAGTGCTTTTTCATGACGCTCTGCTGCTTCCGCTTTGAGTGAAAGCCAAAGTTCACGGTCATGACCATGCCAGCCATTAAAACCAAAACGACGTACAAGACCCGGCGCACGATCAGTTAAAATCATTAACGCTTCAATAATAAATGTGCCTGAACCACACATTGGGTCAAGTACGATTTCCGGGTTACGTTCCTGAAGCTTGGCTTTTTGCAAAATTGCCGCTGCGAGGTTTTCTTTAATTGGCGCATCTGTCATGAAACGACGGTAGCCGCGTTTATGTAATGAATCACCAGATAAATCTAGACAGTAGGTATGCTCGGTTTTGCCCGCAAGCACATATAATGTAATTTCTGGTTGTTTGGTATCAATACTTGGGCGGCGACCTACAGCTTCCATAAAGGAATCAACAACACCGTCTTTTACACGAAGGGTTGCAAACTGCGTATTTACCTTAATTTCACGCTCTGCGTGTAAGCGAATTGCAAAGGTACTTTGTGGTGCAAAAATAAGTGACCAATCAAAACTAATTGCACCTTCATAAAGCTCTTCAGCTACATCACGTGCATCGTGGGTACGTTCAAGTTCATAAGTATGAATTGGAAGTAAAACACGTGAAGCAAGACGTGACCACATGCAAATACGGTAAGCATGTTCAAGCGTTCCTTCAATGATTAAACGTCCTGCTTTACGTTCTGTCACTTTGGTGCCAAGCTGTTCTATTTCTTCTTGTAAGAGGGTTTCTAAACCATCAGCACAAGTAATCCAATAGTGGTTTAAACGTAAAGAGGTATTCATAAACTCGATTGACCAAAACATATAAATATTAACGATGCAAAGTTTAACGTATTTTGGTGTCTAAAAGTTTTTAAATTATTGCAACCTATCACTTGGCAACCAATAAATTGATTTTTAAAGCTTAAAATATAAAAACTGGTATGTATTTTGCTAAATCTTTCGAAATAAAACTTATTTAATTAATCATTATTGATGGTTTTTAACCAATTTCATGATTTGAATACATAGGGGAATATAAATGAAAGATATGATGGGGAATGGTTTTATAGCGAATGCAGAAGCTTTCACACTAGCTACTCAAATTTATGTGCGTATGCGCAGAGTAACGGGACGGGTGATAGATGCAATGTATGTTGTTCAAAATAAAGACTATGCGAAATATGTAATTGCACTGGCACTAGAAGCAGAAGATGATGAATTAAAACGCTGTGTTGAACGATTAATGGTATTGACGGATTCAATACCAGAGCAGTCTCAAAAAGAAATGACAGTAAGTATTCAAACTAGTGAAGAATCAGAAATCACAGCCGAAGACATTTATCGGGCACAAGTTCCACATCATTATATTGGTGCTTTAAGGTAATATGAGCACGGCTCTAAATTTTCTGGTCAATTTAGGGCCTTATTCTGTAAAGTTCTTCTGCGAAAAGAACGGAATTCAGCTACACTATGCACGTTTTCGCGATTCGACCCATAGGAATCCATTATGCATATTGCAGCGTTGCATCAACCGAGCCAGGTTCAGCTCAATCAAGACGGAAATTTAAAACATTTTTTAACGATTGAGGGCCTTTCAAAAGAAAACCTCACTAAGATTTTAGATACCGCGCAAAGCTTTTTAGATGATAATAATAATTTAATTAACCGCCCGCTTTTAGAAGGTCGGACGGTTATGAATCTCTTCTTTGAAAACTCCACCCGTACTCGTACTACTTTTGAAGCAGCAGCAAAACGTTTGTCTGCCAATGTATTGAACATTGATATTGCACGTTCAAGCACGTCAAAAGGTGAAACTTTACGAGATACGCTTTGGAACCTCGAAGCAATGGCTGCCGATATTTTTGTTGTACGTCATTCATCTTCAGGTGCTGCACATTTCATTGCTAAAGATGTATGTCCGAAAGTCGCAATTATTAATGCCGGAGATGGACGTCATGCCCATCCAACGCAAGCGATGCTCGATATGCTCACTATTCGCCGTGAGACGAAAAAACCATTTGAAGACTTGAGTGTTGCCATTATTGGTGACATTAAACACTCTCGCGTTGCGCGGTCAGATGTAGCTGCACTTCAAACACTCGGATGTAAAGATATCCGTGTGATTGCGCCGAACACCTTATTGCCGGTTGGTTTTTCAGAATATGGCGACCATGTTCGTTTGTTCAATAACATGGATGAAGGCATTACCGGTTGTGATGTGATTATTGCTTTACGTATTCAAAATGAACGTATCGATTCACCAGCATTATCTTCACAATCTGAATTTTACAGAATGTACGGTTTAAACAAAGAGCGCCTTAGCTTGGCTAAACCGGACTGTATTGTTATGCATCCGGGACCAATGAACCGTGGTGTAGAAATTGATTCGAGTATTGCTGATGGCGAACAGTCAGTGATTTTAAAACAGGTCACTAACGGTATTGCAGTTCGTATGGCTGTGCTAGCGTTGTCTATGCAAGGGCAACTCCAAGAACAAGGTTTAATTGAAGCGATTGCGTTGTAAGGAATGGATCACATGAGTATTGTAAAAATTGAAAATGTACGTGTGTTAGACCCAATCCAAAAAACAGACAGCGTACAAACTGTATATATTCAAGACGGTAAGCTCGTTGCTCCAGTCGATCAAGTTGAACAGACCATTGATGGTCAGGGTAAATGGTTAATGCCAACTATGGTTGATTTGTGCGCACGTTTGCGTGAACCGGGTCAGCAGCAGCATGGAACGTTGAAATCAGAAGGGAAAGCTGCACGTGCTAACGGTATTTTGCACGTCATTACGCCGCCAGACTCAAAGCCGATTGTACAAGACAACGGTGCGCTTATTCACGGCTTAATTGAAAAAGCTTGGCATGATGGTGGTATTCACATGCATATCATCGGTGCCCAGACTCAAGGTCTAAATGGTAAGCAACCAGCAAATATGGCAGGTCTTAAAAAGGGTGGCTGTACTGCTGTTTCAAATGCGAATGCTGCTTTTGAAAATGACGATGTCGTTGTTCGTACATTAGAGTACGCTGCGGGTCTTGGTTTAACCGTCGTTTTCTATGCTGAAGAGCCACAACTTGCTAAAGATGGCTGTGCTCATGAAGGCTTTATTGCATCACGTCAAGGTTTACCAATGATTCCTGCAATTGCAGAAACCGTAGCGATTGCAAAATATCTGCTTATGATTGAAGCGACAGGTGTCAAAGCTCACTTTGGTTTGTTGTCTTGTGGCGCTTCGGTCGAATTAATTCGTGCTGCAAAAGCAAAAGGTTTACCGGTTACTGCCGATGTAGCAATGCATCAGTTACATTTAACTGAGCAACTAATTGATGGCTTCAATTCACTTGCACATGTTCGTCCACCATTACGTTCTGAGCAAGATAAAGAGCTTTTACGCCAAGGTTTAAAACAAGGTGTAATTGATGCAATCTGTACCCACCATGAGCCTTTAAGCAGTTCAGCCAAAATGGCTCCATTTGCAGAGACTCAACCGGGTATTACTGCATTTGATACTTATGTGGCTTTAGGTATTCAGCTCATTAATGAAGGTCTATTTGAACCTTTAGAATGGGTAACTAAAGTGACAAGTGCTCCTGCACAGGTAGCAAACATGACAGCTCGTTGGCAAGCTGAAGCAGGATGGGTGTTGGTAGATCCTGAGTTAAGCTGGACTGTAAGTAAAGACACTATTTTATCTCAAGGGAAAAACACCCCTTTATTGGGCCAAAAGCTTACTGGTAAAGTCTTACAGACTTTTGCTGTTTAATTTTAAGCAGAAAAATGCCGATATAAAATATAAACAGGTAGATCATAAAGATCTGCCTGTTTTGTAAATACTAGATGGAAAATTGTATATAAATTATTTAAAAAACAACAAAAGATTTCGAGCGCATTAGAATAAAAAACTATCAGCAAAGAGAAGTATTTGAATAATCAAAAAGTTGCTGGTTACGACGTATAAGATTCGGGAGAATAACCAATGTCGATAAACCCTATAGAACTGCTTAAAGAAAAAGTATCTTCAACAATATTAAATAATCAGGATGGATACCTCGGCGAAAAAACAAACGCTTTATCTAAGTTTTATCCAATTCTACTTTCATTATTAGCTGCTAAACCTGATCTTATAGGACAATTGAAAAACAGTTTGGCTCCGTCATTATCCGATCTTTTTTCTCATAATGAGCAAATTAAGAATACTGTGCTTACCCATTTAAGCGGTACAGCACCAAATAATGAAATCGAAAATACCCTCAATAGCGCATTAAAACCGAGCCTTAATGCAATTTCTGACGTTGCCGGAAATGATCAACAAAGTATTGTGAACTATTTACGTCAGCATGCTGAAACGATCCGTTCATATTTACCAGGATGGGCCGTGGGCTTATTAGCTCCATTAGGTATTGGAGCTGGTTTATCTTCTGTAACTTCATCGACAGCACCGCCACTTGCAGCAGCAACAGAGACTACGGGTAAATCTCGTGGTTTTTTACCCATTATTGCGCTCATTATTCTCGGGTTATTAATTGCTTGGTTGTGGCGCTCTTGCCAGCATAAAGAAGCTACACCTGCGCCAGAAACTAAAGCTGCAAGTGGTGTAGAGGCCGCGGCTGCTCCAGCTACTTTAACTTTAAGCACCGATGATAAAGGTGCCGTGAGCCAGTGTCAGGCTGGAATTGGCGATCAAGGTTTCTTGGCGACTTTACAAACTCAAGTTAAACAAGTCTTTTCAGCTACTAAAGATTGTGATGTTGATACAAGTCAAACTTATGCGGCTGCTTTTACCGATAAGGATGCTTTGGCAGGAGTGTTGGGTGCATTAAAAGGTATTCCAAACGCTTCTTTAGAATGGGTGGGTGACAAGATTACATTGAAAGCAGGTGATGCTGCAGCGTTAGAAGCGTTAACTGCTAAAGTAAAAGCACTTGTTCCACATACTGAAGTTGTTGCCGCAGCGCCAGAAACAGCTGAACAGTCTGTAAGCAACAGTTTAAGTGCTTCACAAACAGCCTTAACTGCAATTGACCCGAACAATGTAGATGTAAACGCACTAGTTAAAGCACTTAATTTACAAATTATTAACTTTGCGAGTGGCTCAAGTGACATTCCTGCAGATAACAAAGCTATTCTTGATCAAGCAGCAACCCTTTTAAATAAAGTGTCTGGTGTTAAATTAGATGTAGGTGGTCACACCGACTCAACAGGGAATGCCGCTGCTAATAAAGCGCTTTCTCAACGACGTGCTCAAGCAGTAGTAGATTATTTAGTTTCTAAAGGAGTGGATGCTTCTAAACTGGTTGCTAAAGGCCATGGTTCAGAACAGCCAGTTGCAGACAATACGACCGAAGAAGGACGCTTTAAAAACCGTCGTATTGAGTTTTCAGTAGCTCAATAAAAAAACAGATTTTATTGAATTCTAATTTGAAAAAAGCTTCTCATTTTGAGAAGCTTTTTTTATAGAAATAAATATTGTTAGGTTGGCATGAAAATTAGTTTGTTAGGGAGTGGGCGTGTTGCCTTTCATTTGGCAAAGGCACTCTTGGCTCAAGGTCATCATATTGCACAGGTTTATGCGCGTGATTTTGAGAAAACCAAGAAGTTTGCAGAGCAAATTCAAGCGAAAGCATGTCAGTCTCTTCAAGAGTTTCAACCAAGCGATTTAATTATTCTAGCTGTTTCAGACAGTGCTATTGCTGAACTTGCAACGCAGGTACATGAGATATTCCCAGAAACGCTTATGGTCCATACCTCGGGTAGCACAGACATTCAAGTCATCAGTAATATTCATGAAAAAGCAGGGGTGTTTTATCCTTTGCAAACGTTCAGTCTTGAAAGAGACGTTGATTGGCAAGCCACACCATTATTTGTAGAGGCGACCAATAAAGACGATTTAGTCATACTTTCTGATTTAGCAAATAGCCTAAGTAAGCGTGTATATCAATATACCTCCAAACAACGTTTAACTTTGCATTTGGCAGCCGTGTTTGCCTGTAATTTTAGTAATTATTGTTTTGATATGGCAAAGCAAGTTGTAGATGCAGAGCAGGTCGACTTTGGCTTGCTTTACCCATTAATTCTGGAAACAGCAAAAAAAGCTACTGAAAATGATCCAAAGCAAATGCAAACAGGACCTGCAATGCGAGGAGATCAGAATATCTTGGTAATGCATCAAAGCTTATTAGCCCAAGCAAATCGAGATGATTTAAAACAGGTTTATCAACTTTTAAGTGATGGCATCGTAAAGCGCCATCACTCATCTTAATTTTAAGAGGTTAAGGTTGACCGTTATTGCCCCATTTTAAAAAGCCTTTACGCTGATTTAAACGTTCAAAATATTGGTCGACATGTTTAAGCGCTGGATGGTCAAAAGGAGTTGCTTTCCAGCGTTGTACAGACAGCCCAATTGGTATATCAGCTAGGGTAAACTCAGTACCTGCAACATAGGCTTGAGTTTTTGCAAGTTGTTGATCGAGAATCTGCATTTGTTTATTCCACTGATCAATACCTTGTTGTAACAAATTCGGGTCCTGATGAAGGGCTGAATGTCGAATGAGCGACATAAATGCATAAGTCCAACTGTTATTCAGTTCTATAGCTTGCCAATCAACCCACTGGTCAATAATAGCTCTTTGTTTAGCTTGAGTTGGGTAGAGTATATGATTTTTATCATAAGCATTTGCTAGATAACGTATAATGCTATTCGACTGCCAAAGGACTAAGTCGCCATCTAAAATCACTGGAATTTGTCCATTTGGATTTAATTCCAAAAATTCAGGAGATTGAGCGGAGCGGAAGCCTATACCCCAATCTTCTCTCTCATATGTAAGATTTAATTCGTCACATAGCCATAAGACTTTGCGAACATTAATAGAATTATCACGCCCTAAGATTTTTAACATGTGTTGTCCTTAGTATTTTTTAGTATGGCAAGTACCTTTTCTATAAATAACGAGATTGAGTTCAATTGGCAATCTTTAATTAGTCAGAAAAATGGACAAGATAAGTTATAGGTTTATTTAATTTTTAATATTGAAATGAAAAGGGCCTAGTTTGTTACTAAGCCCTGTTTCTTACTTAATCTTCTTAAAGATAAAGTCATTAATCTTATGACCTGACTCAATGCCACGGCGTTCAAACTTAGTTACTGGGCGCCATTCTGGTCTAGGATAGCTATTGCCTTTACCCGCCAAGTTTTCAAGGTTTGGACGGTTGTCTAAAACATCTAACATCCACTCAGCATACGGTTCCCAGTCTGTTGCAGCGTGGAATGTGCCACCAAGCTCAAGTTTTTGTTCAACCAATTGCATACGTTCATGAATAACGAAGCGGCGTTTGAAATGACGTTTCTTTTGCCAAGGGTCCGGGAAGTAAAGTTGTACGCAGTTGATACTGTTGTCAGGCATTTCACGTAGTACTTGAATTGCGTCAGCATCGAGTACACGTAAATTTTTAAGCTCTGCCATACCTGCTTCATAGACACATTGAGCAATGCCCGGTACATGGACTTCAATACCCACATAGTTGCGTTCAGGGTTCGCTTTAGCCATAAGCACTAAAGAACGGCCCATACCGAAACCAATTTCAACAGTTAAAGGGCGCTCCGGATGCTCAAAGTGTTGACGTAAGTCACCCACAGGATATTCCAAAATTAAATCGCGATGTTGTTCTAAAGCCGTGCGTTGAGACGTATTGAGTGGGGCTGAACGACGCATAAACGTCACAATTTCACGGTGTTCAGGCAAATTGTCCAATTCTGCAATTTGCGTTTCTAACTGATCGATCGACATAACCTTGGCAATATTGAAATTCAAATGCGGTATTTTAAGTCTTCAGGTGGTCAAGTCAAATGTTTCGGTGTTTTTCTTCATGTAGATGTCATGATCAATATTTAAGCTAAGAGGCTAATTAAAACTCACATGAACATTTTTACTCATGAAAACTTTTCAATTAAAAACACTTTCGGTTTTTTTAAGTGCATTAGGTGCATTTTCATATAGTTCTGTTGCTCAGGCACAGCTCATGTTTAGCCAGTATGTTGATGGTAGCAGTAATAAAAAAGGGTTGGAAATTTATAACCCGGATGGTACTACCGTTAACTTGGCTGATTATGAAATTCAACAATTTAATAATGGTGGAACTGCGAAAACAGCTACCTTCCGTTTACAAGGTACACTTGCAAGTAAACAAAAATTTTTGGTGGGGCGTTCAGAGTTACAGACAGAACTTGGCAATAAAGTAAATCAAGTGGCTGCATTGTCTTTTAATGGGGATGATGCAGTTGTGCTTGTTTATAAAGGCACACCTGTAGATCGTTTTGGCCGTATTGGGGAACGACCTGAGGCAGGATGGGGAACTGCCGTTTCAAGCTTGGGAAATAGCTTTAAACGTATTGAAACTGAAAATCCAGCTTTGAGTATTGATCCGACAGCGGCATTTGATTTGGACCATTCATGGACAGCATGGGCAAACCGAAATGATTTTACAAATCTATCAGGTACTACTACTCAACCTCCTATTGAAACGGTCAGCTGTTTAAGCTCAGATACACCAATTGCCGATTTAGCAACATCAGCACAAAACCAGACTTATACCGTGCGTGGAGTAATTACTGCCGACTATCGTTATGCAAATGGTTTCTCAGGTTTTTATGTTCAAACACCTGATACGAAAGCACGTGCAAATGTGAGCAATGCCATTTTTGTTTATATTCCGAATAGTAGTACGGTGAAAGGTGGACAAATTGGTGATGAGGTTATTTTACGTGGCCGTTTAACCAGCTATCAAAATCAGCTACAGATTGACCAATTACAACAAGATATTCAAACCTGTAATAGCAATATGGCAAATCAGGTTCAGCCAATTAGCCTTGAACTACCATTTTCGAGCTTAACAGGCGGTTCAACCCATTCTCCGCAGCGTTATCAAGGCATGTTGGTGAAATTGCCTCAGACTTTAACGGTGAGTGAGAATTATAATTATGGTCGTTATGGTGAACTATCTTTAAGTTTAGGTCGCTTATATATTCCAACCAATTTATATCCAGCGCTATCTCCTGAAGCTAAAGCTCTAGCTCAGAAAAATTTATTATCTAAAATTATTTTTGATGATGGTTATAACAACCAAAACCGTACACCATGGTTACCTACAAATTTTAGTGCTGCCAATACATTGCGTTCAGGCTACCAGCTTAAAAATGTCGAAGGGATTTTAGAATATCGTTTTAACGGTTGGCGCGTACAACCAGTGCTTGGACGTACGCAACCAGAAGTTATTACTCAAACCAACCCTCGTCAAAATATTATTGCGAAAAATGCCAATCATATTCGTATAGCTTCATTTAACGTCTTGAACTATGACAATGGTGCAACGGGTTTCCCAACAGAGCGTGGTGCAAACACACAAGCAGAGTTTGATAAACAGCACCGTAAAATTGTGAGTGCATTAAAAGCGATTGATGCTGACGTTTACGGTTTAATGGAAATTGCCAACAATGGTTATGGCACAAACAGCGCGATTGCTCATTTAACGAGTGCACTAGGTCCAGACTGGAAATATGTTATTCCTGAAAATCTGGATCGTTTAGGTAGCGATGTTATTGCTGTAGCGATTATTTATAACAGCAAGCGTGTGAAGCCTTTAAATAAAGCTGTTGTGCTTGATTTAGGGGATAAAAACAGAACGACCTTAGCTCAAACTTTCCAAGCTGTTCGTGGTAATAAAACATTTACTGTTATTCCAAACCATTTGAAATCAAAAGGATGTAGTGGAGTAGATGCCAACTCTTCTGATGCAGATCAAAATGATGGTCAGGGATGCTGGAATCCAACCCGTGTAAAAGCAGTTGATCAAATTGTGCAGTGGCTAGCAAAAAATCCGACGCAAGTGCCTAAGCAAAATGCTTTACTCGTTGGAGACATGAATAGTTATACAAAAGAGGCACCGATTTTGGCATTTGAAAAAGCCAATTATAAAGTCTTACTCAATGACGCTAAAGTTGGGCAAGGCGCTCAGGCGTACAGTTATGTTTTTGGTGTGGCAAGTGATGCAAATGGTAATGGTGGAGCGGGTAACTTAGACCATGCTATTGCTGATGCAGATTTATATCCAAAAGTAGTTCGTACTTTTGCTTGGCATATTAATGCTGACGAGCCGACGGTTCTAGATTACAACGAAGAATATAAAACTGATGAGCAAAAAGCTTTGTTCTATGGTGAAGATGCCTATCGTTCTTCAGACCATGATCCTGTGATTGTCGATCTAGATTTAAATGGCAAAGACTCGAATCAGCCAAATGATAACCAGAAAAGTCCAATTTTCGATTTCTTATCTCAATTAATGGAATGGATTAGCCAGCTTTTTAAACGTAGTTGACGATAAAAATGCGTGATGTGAATGTGTTTTATCATATTTTAAACAATCGTCACGCAAGACAACTTGCAAGGAAAAACTTTTTCAAGAATATTAGGTAGTGTAAGTAATTTATAAATTTACGCTTTTTTACAATTAAGGAATTGTACAAACCTTGCAGGTTTTTTAGAACCAATTTAAAACGTTAATGTGAGATAACAAGGATCAGATATGAAATTATATTATTCGCCAGGCGCATGTTCTTTAGCTGCACATATTATTTTAAATGAAATTAATGTTGATTTTGATTTAGAACGAGTAAATTTAAAAACACATAAAACAGAAAAAGGTGCAGATTATTATGAAATTAACCCAAAGGGATATGTACCAGCTTTAGAAATTAATCCGGGTTTAATTTTAACTGAAAACGTAGCGATTTTACCTTTCCTTGCTCAGCACGACCCTAAACAAGATTTGATTCCTCCTTCGGGCTTAGGCCGTGCGAAAGTATTGGAATGGTTGGGCTATTTAAATTCTGAATTGCATGATGCATACGCGGTATTTTTTGGGGCGCCGTTAACAAATGATGAAAAAACAAAAGCTTATGCTGAAATCGACCGTCTTTTAAAATATATCGATAATTATTTGGCTGAGTCGGATTATGACTATTTGGTAAATGATAATTTTGGTCCAGCAGATGCGTATTTATTTGTTTTAACAAATTGGTCAAACTCAATTGAGCATGATTTAACGCCATATAAACATATTATTGCCTTACGTAATAAAGTTGCAGAACGTCAGTCAGTACAAATTGCAATGCGTGATGAAGGTTTAATTTCATAAGCAATTTTCAAAAGCATTAAAAAAGCCCCTAAGCAATAGGGGCTTTTTTAATGCTAAAGCGAATTAGTGTTGAGCATCTTTTTTCACATCAGCAGCTGCATTTTCAACAGCTTGAGCTGTATCAGCAGTCGCTTTACGTGCAGTAGCTTCTGTTTCAGCTGCAGCTTTAGCAGTCGCATCAGCAGCGTGGTCAGCAGCAGCATCAATTTTAGCTGAAGCGTTGTCTGTTGCAGTTGCAATATCGCTCGCAGCTTGATCACCAGCAGATTTGATATCTGCTGTTGCTTGTTGAGCAGCATTTTCTAAGTGTTCACCTGTAGTAGCACCAGTTTCTGGAGCTTTATCTTTATTACAACCAACAAGGGCAACAGTCGCAGCAAGACCTAAAGCAACAAGTAATTTATTCATTGTGTTTTTCCTTCTAATTCATGGCATCCAAAATTATGGATGTCTAAAATATAAACATAAAGTAACTGATTAATAAAGATCAAAAATTGTTAAAAAGTTGTAACTCTCGTATTAAAAAAGCCTAGCATTTTGTAATGCTAGGCTTGAACTAAATGATAGTGATTTGACCGATTTTACTGCCCAGAACGAATGATGTAATCAAACGCAGAGAGTGATGCTTTAGCGCCTTCACCGGTAGCAATAATGATCTGCTTGTAAGGTACAGTCGTACAGTCACCTGCAGCAAATACACCTTTTACATTGGTTTCGTTGCGGTCATTGACAATGATCTCGCCACGGTTGGTTAACTCAACCTCACTGTCTTTTAAGAAGTCAGTGTTTGGAAGTAAACCAATCTGTACAAAGATCCCTGCAAGCTCTACCACATGCTCTTCATCAGTTGCACGGTCTTTATATTTAAGACCGGTTACTTGTGAACCGTCACCCAATACTTCTGTGCTTAATGCATTCATAATCACAGTGGTGTTTGGCAAGCTGTTTAACTTGTTTTGCAAGACTTGGTCAGCACGAAGTTTAGTGTCAAACTCAACTAAAGTTACATGCTCAACAATACCTGCAAGGTCAATCGCCGCTTCAACACCTGAGTTACCACCACCAATCACGGCAACACGTTTGCCTTTGAACAATGGACCATCACAGTGTGGACAGTACGCTACACCACGGGTACGGTATTCAGCTTCACCCGGTACATTCATCTCTCTCCAACGTGCCCCTGTAGAAAGGATCACAGTTTTCGATTCAAGTTTTGCACCGTTTTCAAGTTCAACTTCAACCAAACCGTTTGCTGTTTGGTCTGCACCAGTGATTTTGCTGACACGTTGCAGGTTCATAATATCCACATCGTATTCACGAACATGTGCTTCCATCTCGGCAGCAAACTTAGGACCTTGGGTCTTTTGCACAGAAGTGAAGTTTTCAATGTCCATGGTATCCATGACCTGACCACCAAAGCGTTCAGCCACGATACCTGTGTTAATGCCTTTACGTGCCGCATAGATTGCAGCTGTTGCACCCGCAGGTCCACCACCAATCACCAATACATCAAACGCATCTTTGGCATTGAGTGCTGCTGCGTCTTTTTCAGCAGAGTTGGTATCAAGTTTTGCCACAATCTCTTCAAGCGTCATACGACCTTGACCAATGTGTTCATTGTCCTGGAATACCATCGGTACAGCCATGATTTTGCGTTGTTCCACTTCGTCTTGGAAGAATGCACCATCAATCATGGTTGCCGTGGTGTTCGGGTTATAAATGGCAATCAAGTTAAGCGCCTGTACCACGTCCGGACAGTTATGACAGCTTAGCGATACAAACACATCAAAGTTAGCTTTGAGGTTTAAGCCTTTAATCTGATTTAAAACTTCATCCGACACTTTAGGTGCATAGCCAGACACTTGTAACAGAGCCAAGATCAAAGACGTAAACTCATGGCCCATTGGTAAGCCTGCGAAGAACACACGAGGCTGTTCACCTGCTTTGGCCACACCAAAGCTTGGACGACGTGTATTGTTACCGTCAAAACGGGCTGTTACCTTCTCAGAAAGCTCAGCGATTTCAGTTACTAATTCTTTAATTTGAGCAGCTTTATCTGATTCATCTAAAGCAGCAACTAATTCGATTGGACTTTCTAAACGTTCTAGGTAAGCTTTTAATTGAGTTTTAATGTTTTGATCTAACATCTGTTTTTTACTCCAATGCATCCAAATTCTTTCAATAGATGCATAGTACGTTAAAACAATGAATAGGTAAAACAGTATGTTTTTATGAATTTAATCGTTTTTTTGAATGTTGGTTTGCAACAACGCGTAAGTTAAGAAAGTGCAAAAGTGCATCTTAATTTCATTTTTAGTTTTGCAGTATTTTAAAGTGAAAGTGTTTGAAAATTTATATATGTTATATGGCTGTAAAGATTTTATGTCATAACATTAAAAGGTACTTTCATGTCATTGCAACGCGGCATTTATCAGCATTATAAAGGTAATCTCTATCAAGTTTTTTCTGTAGCAAAACACAGTGAAACTGAAGAGGAATTGGTCGTTTATCAATGTTTATATGGTGATTATTCAACTTGGGTTCGACCACTTGATATGTTTACTGAAACCGTGCAAATGAGTGATGGTAGCGTCGTACCGCGTTTTAAATTAATACAAAGTACTTAAATAAAATGGCTGTCATATAAAGAAGGAGTAAAATAGATGCCAAATACTATTTTCTTACAAAGAGTTGCTGATTTATATGACACCTTTAAACAGCATGACTCACAGCAATCCGATCGTTTACAACGATATCGTAATATAGAAGTAGAATCTGCTCAGCTAATTTCCCAGCTTATTCGTATGCAGCAAGCCAAGTCTATTTTGGAAATTGGCACTTCAACAGGCTATTCAACTTTGTGGCTTGCCGAAGCTGCCCAAGCGACTGGTGGGCAAGTCATTACAGTTGAAATTGATGCAAAGCGAAGTGCAGAGGCAAAACGTCATGTAGCTGAGTTAGAGCTCAGTGAAATTGTTCAATTTTGGGTAGGAGATGCAGCCGATTACTTAAAAGCAGCTCAGGAAAAATTTGATTTTATTTTGTTAGATGCTGAACGTGATGCATATGAAAATTATTGGCCAGATTTAAAACGTCTAATGAAGCCTAAAGGTGGGGTTTTAGTTGTCGATAATGTGATATCTCATGCGGCAGAAGTAAATCGATTTATAGCTTTAATTAAAAAAGATCCGGATTATATGAGCAGCATTTTGCCTGTCGGCGCAGGTTTGTGTTTAGTGGTCACAAAATAGTTATGCTGAAATAATTTTTCATATTCCAGTGGGGGCCTGTTTTGAACAGGCCTTTTTTATAATTTTATGAGGCAATCACCAAAGAGAGTCGAGTAAAGTGCAAATTAAATTCTAAGTATTTGTGTACAAAGGCGGCTTTATCGGTTGAACGTAATAAGTTGTCATAAACAAACTCAGGAACAGGATGATAAAGATCTCCTGAGCCATCGCTATAAAAGATTTTTAAATGACGCGATGTCGCATTGTATTTCCATGAAGTGACGACCGCTGTATTCGCCATAAATGCACCCCTTTATTTCATATCAAACGTACTCAAAAATTAACCAGTTGTTTATTTGACATTACTCAATGTTTAGGTAACGGGGAAGGGCAGAATTGTAAAAGTATCAGTAGAAAATGTGATGTGCTTATTCAAAACAAAAGAACCATCCGATAAAGGATGGTTCTTTAGGTTTTTAAAATCTAAGAGAGATTAGATTTTACCAACTAGGTCGATAGATGGAGCAAGAGTTGCTTCACCTTCTTTCCATTTAGCTGGGCAAACTTCACCTGGGTGAGAGTGTACGTATTGAGCAGCTTTTACTTTACGAAGAAGTTCAGATGCGTCACGACCGATACCGCCAGCGTTGATTTCAACGATTTGGATTTTACCTTCTGGATCGATAACGAAAGTACCACGGTCAGCTAAACCTTCAGACTCGATTAAAACGTCAAAGTTTTTAGAAAGAGTCCAAGTTGGATCGCCGATTAATGGGTATTGGATTTTCTTGATCGCGTCTGAAGTGTCGTGCCAAGCTTTGTGAGTGAAGTGAGTGTCAGTAGAAACACCGTAGATTTCCACGCCTAATTTTTGGAATTCAGCGTAGTTATCAGCTAAGTCTTCAAGCTCAGTAGGACATACGAAAGTGAAGTCAGCAGGATAGAAGAATACAACAGACCACTTACCTTTAAGGTTAGTTTCGTTCACTTCGATGAATTGGCCGTTGTGGTAAGCAGTTGCTTGGAAAGGTTTAACTTCAGTATTAATCAAGCTCATCATTGTCTCCATGATTGAGGTTTATATTTAAACTTGTTTACGAGATGTAGAATAAATAAAAATTCTTTATTGGGGAAATAGTATTTTTACATGACTAAAATCGGAAAATTGAATAAGTATGAAATTTTCGATTTTTAAGTCCCCAAATACTGTATTCGATTTGACTGCAAAAACATGTAAATCAAATGACAGTTATAGTAAAAGAAACTTGCCTAACAACATGAAGCTTACCTACTAAAAATTCAAGGGTGAAATGTAAAAAAATTAAAAATATATAAAAAACCAATTGTTTTACCTTATGGTCATTAAGGCGTAAAATAGAGGATTGTTGAATTTTCAGGAAAATTTATCTGTGCTGAATGGTTTAAATATAGATCAATGGGTGATGGCGAGAGATCGTTACCGTTTAAATCGTTTACGTAAAGATAAAAAAGCCAATACTGCAGAGATTGAAAAATTATTTGAACAGTCTAATGCAAAAGTTAGACAGCGTTTTGAACGCTTACCAAAAATCAAATTAAATCAGGATCTTCCTGTAACCCAATATGCTGACCGTTTAATAGAAGCGATTCAAAAGCATCAGGTCATTATTGTGGCGGGTGAAACAGGTTCAGGGAAAACTACTCAGCTCCCTCAAATTGCAATGTTAGCAGGGCGTGGCTTGACTGGTATGATTGGTCATACCCAGCCACGTCGTTTAGCTGCACGTAGTGTGTCGCAGCGTATTGCAGAAGAAGTCGGCGAAAAGCTCGGCGAATCGATTGGTTTTAAAATCCGTTTTAATGAACAAGGTTCGCAAGATTCGATTGTCCGGTTAATGACAGACGGTATTTTGCTTGCCGAGTTAGGCAATGACCGCTTCTTGTCTAAATATGACACCATTATTATTGATGAGGCGCATGAGCGCTCACTCAATATCGATTTTATTATGGGCTATTTAAAGCAGTTACTGCCAAAACGCCCAGATTTAAAAGTTATCGTGACTTCGGCAACTTTAGATGTAAATCGTTTTAGTAACTATTTTAATAATGCACCAATTTTTGAAGTAGAAGGGCGTAGTTATCCGGTTGAAGTGCGTTATCGCCCAATTTCAGAAATGAATATTGGTGGTAGTGATGACGACGAGTTCGATGACTTTGAAGAAAACCTGCCGCGTGCAGTCGTACAAGCTGTAGAGGAATGCTTTGCTGATGCCGAAGAAAAAGGCCATCCAGAACATGCAGATATCTTGATTTTCTCAAGTACAGAGCAAGAAATTCGAGAATTGCAGGAAACCTTACAAAAGTACGGGCCGAGACATACCGAGATTTTACCTTTGTATGCACGCTTAGCCGTTTCTGAGCAACAAAAGATTTTTAGCCCAAGTGGAAAGGGCCGCCGTATTATTATTGCGACGAACGTTGCAGAAACTGCACTGACTGTTCCTAATATTCGCTACGTGATTGATAGCGGCTTTGCACGTATATCTCGTTATAACTACCGTTCACGCGTGCAGCGCTTACCGATTGAGGCAATTTCACAAGCTGCAGCAAATCAACGTAAAGGGCGTTGTGGTCGTGTTGCTCCAGGTGTTTGTATTCGTTTATATAGCGAAGAAGACTTTTTAAGTCGTCCTGAGTTTACCGAACCTGAAATTAAGCGAACCAACTTGGCATCGGTTATTCTGCAAATGCAGAGCTTAGGTTTAGGTGAGCTGGAAAACTTTGATTTCATTGAGCCGCCAGATTTCCGTCTAGTCAATGATGGTCGTAAGCTACTCATTGAGTTAGGCGCGCTGAACGAGAAGAAAAATGAGCTGACTAAAGTCGGGCAAATGATGGCACGTATGCCAATTGATCCAAGACTCGCACGTATGATTGTGGGTGGGGCTCATTTTGGTGTACTCAAAGAAATTTTGGTGGTGGTCAGTGCACTTGCAGTTCAAGACCCGCGTGAACGTCCAGCAGATAAACAGATGCAAGCTGATCAAAAGCACGCATTATTCAAAGAGGCAGATTCAGATTTTCTGTTTTATTTAAAACTTTGGGATACTTTAAATCCTAAAGGTGAAGCAGGAATGTCGGAAAACAAGCGTCGTCAATTTGCTAAGCAGCATTTCTTAAGCTGGTTACGGTTACGTGAATGGAAACAGACACACCAGCAGCTAGTTGAGCTGGCCGAAGGTTTAAAACTTAGTTTTAATGAAAAGCCTGCAAATTATGAAAATTTGCACCGTGCGTTACTAACAGGTTTATTGTCTTTTATTGCCAATAAAACTGATGAACGTAATACCTTTATGGCAGTACGTCAGCAAAAGGCAAAAGTTTTTCCGGCCAGCACATTGCACAAAACCAATACTGCGTGGGTGATGGCTTTTGAGATGGTGGAAACCTCTCAAGTCTATTTACGTACATTAGCAAAAATTGATCCTGAATGGATTTTGCTTGCTGCACGCGACTTATTGAAATATCACTATTTCGAACCGCATTGGTCTAAAAAAGCCGGTATTGTAAATGCTTATGCACAAATTTCATTGTTTGGTTTAATTATTGAACCGAAGCGTTTGGTTAATTTTGAGAAAGTTGACCAACCTGCTGCACATGAGATTTTCTTACGTGATGCATTAACCACAGGAAATCTGGGGACAGTTCCACCATTTTTAAAACACAACTTGCTTAAACTTGAAGAAGTAGAGCGAGTTGAAGATAAATTACGTCGCCGCGATTTGGTGGTCGATGAAGAAACGATTTATCAGTTCTATGCGTCGAAAATTCCTGAAGAAATTGCGAGTCGTCGTAGTTTTGAAGACTGGCGTGCAACTGTAGAAGCAAAAAATCCACGTTATTTATACGTGGAAGATGATGCGCTTTGGCTCAATGACCGTCCGACCACGCAGCAATTCCCTGATCATTTACATAATGGTCAGTTACGCTTGGCAACTACTTATCGTTTTGACCCAAGTCATGATGAAGATGGCGCAACGGTCCAAATTCCGGTACAGGCATTGCCACAGGTAGATGAAAATATTTGGTCGTGGGGGATTCCAGGCTGGCGTTTAGATCTCATTGAAGCCTTATTGAAAGCCTTACCAAAGGATAAACGTCGTAACCTCGTACCGATTCCAGATACGGCGCGTAAGCTCATGCAAGGTATTGATGCTGTACATTTGCGACAACATATTTTTAGCTATCTGGCGTTTACTTTACGTGGTGAGCAGATTACGGAAAAAGATTTTTCATTTGAACGAATAGATCCGTATTTGGTGCCTTTTATTAAGGTAATTGATGAAAAAGGTAAATTGATCGCTAAAGGTCGTGACTTGGCTGAGTTGAAGGCTCGTTGTCGCGTAGAAACGCATCGTCCGGTGAAACAGCAAAAAGGTGAATTTAAAACTTTCCCTGAAAACTTTACCTTTGAAGCTTCACAGAAGGTGACAGGTGTTGTTGTTAAACAATATCAAGCTTTAGTGCCAACTAAAAATTTTGCCGAACTCGAGGCGAAAGATGAGTCCGGCGTGGTTATACAAACATTTAACGATCAGGCAGAGGCGATTAAACAACATCGCGAAGGTATTATTCGTCTGGTCCATATGCAACTTGGTGATTTGGTTCGTCAGTTGAAAAAGCAGATTTCGAAACCGCTTGCGTTGGCTTATTCACCTTTAGGTGATAAAGCTAAACTTGAGCAAATGCTGGTATACGCGACTTTACAAATGGCAATTACGACTTTGCCAATCAATGCTGGTGAATTTAATCAATTGCTTGAACAAGTTAAAAAACAATTTTTGAGCTATGGGCAGCAAGCACTTGAGCAATTAAGTGATATTTATATTCAGTGGCAACAAATCCGTCGTCAACTTTTAGTACTTGATCCGGACGTATTTGGACGCAGTATCGATGATATTGAAGATCAGCTAGATTTAATGTCACTCGGCAATTTTGTCTATTGCCAGCCAGTTGATCTTTGGCAGGAATATCCACGTTATTTAAAAGCGCTGCTATTGCGTTTAGATCGATTGCCAAATAATCTACAGCGAGATCATGCTGCTATTGACGATGTCGATCCATGGATGGACAAGGTATTTAAGTTCAAAAATGATCCAAGAATCAAAGAATTGTATTTGATGCTGGAAGAATTACGTATTTCTTTATTTTCTCAGCCGATGAAAACCAAGATGCCTATTTCGCCAACTCGACTACAAAAGTTATGGGATCGTTTGGGAATCAGTTAAAATAGATCGGGGTCTGTTTATGTTGTTTTTAGCTGGCAACGCAATTTATAAATGAAAGATTAACAGACCCTATTCATTTTTTTAGGAGTTTTACATGGGCATTCGTATCACAGGTACTGGGCTATTTCACCCAACAGAAATCATTTCTAATGAAGAACTGGCCGACAGTTTAAATGCTTATGTGGAACAATATAACCAAGAGAATGCAGAGAAAATTGCAGCAGGCGAACTAGAAGAATTACGTGGTTCAAGTGCTGAATTTATTGAAAAAGCTTCTGGTATTAAGCGTCGTTACGTGATTGAGAAATCAGGTATTCTTGATCCAACACGTTTACGTCCGCGTTTGTCTGAACGTTCAAATGATGAACTTTCAATTCAAGCAGAGTGGGGCGTTATTGCTGCAAAACAGGCAATGGAAAATGCAGGTGTAACTGCTGAAGATATTGATGTTGTGATTTTGGCTTGTTCAAACATGCAGCGTGCTTATCCGGCTGTGGCAATTGAAATCCAGTCAGCACTTGGTATTCAAGGTTATGCTTACGACATGAACGTGGCATGTTCAGCTGCCACTTTTGGTTTGAAACAAGCGGCAGATGCAATTCGTTCAGGTGCTCGCCGTGTTTTATTAGTGAACGTTGAGATTACATCTGGTCACCTAGACTACCGTAACCGTGATTGTCACTTCATTTTTGGAGATGTGGCGACCGCTTCTATTATTGAAGAAACCACTACTAAAACTGGTTTTGAAATTTTAGATATTTATTTATTTACCCAATTTTCAAACAACATTCGCAATAACTTCGGTTTCTTAAACCGTAGCGAAGATGCAGTGGTTGATGACAAGTTATTCCGTCAAGATGGCCGCAAAGTATTTAAAGATGTTTGTCCGTTGGTGGCAAAAATCATTAATGCGCAGTTGGAAAAAATGCAGTTAACTGCAAACGATATTAAGCGTTTCTGGTTACACCAAGCCAATGCCAACATGAATGAATTAATCTTGAAATATGTGGCAGGTAAAGATGCAGATCTAAGCCGTGCACCAATTATTCTAGATGAGTTTGCCAATACCTCTTCAGCAGGTGTAATTATTGCTTTACACCGTACAGGCCACGAAGTGGATGATGGCGAATATGGCGTGATTTCATCTTTTGGCGCTGGCTATTCAGTAGGTTCGATTGTTGTACAAAAGCATGTTGCTTAAGTTACTAGATTAATTAAAAACGCTCGTAAGAGCGTTTTTTTATGGCACAAAAATAATAAAGCGAGCCAAAATTAGCCCGCTTTAGTTGAATCAAAAATGATTAAAACTTTTTAGTGTAGTTTACAAACAAGCGATCTTCACCAAAGTCATTGCCATGTTTTACGTTGTAATCAATTCGAATATATTGCAGGGCAAAGCCTTTCAAGAAAGGCTGTTGAAACGCATAGTTTAAAATCACATTCGACTCGGTTTCGTGGTTTTTCTCCCCATTGGCTGCTTTAAAGTCATGACCGTAAACATATTTCACCATTGCATTTAAGCCCGGAACGTAATCTTTAAAGTCATAGCCATACATCACATGATAAGACTTCTCATCTTCTTTAAAGAAACCTGTAGCATTCCAGTTAATGAAATAGGTTTCTGGTAAAAAACCATCCGGTAATGGATAAGCCGACTCACCAATAATTTGCTGGTACCCCAAACCAAAGGTATGATTTTTTACTTTAAGTGTTTCTAGCACCCCGATGTTTTGCGCATCAATATCAAAAGTATTGCCATCATCTTTTGCATTGAAGTATTTAAACTTAGAGGTGAGGGCAAAATTAGGTTGTTTCCAATTATGCTCAAGCCCTACATAGTGTTTATTGTAGAGGTCTTCTAAGTTACCAAAGTAATATTCACCCTTGAGTGACGGCGTAAATTGATAACGTAGGTCAATGTAGTTCAGGCCATCGGATTCTTTGGTCATTCCATTTGCCGTGAATGAAAACTTTTTAAAGTCCTCTTCATTTCGTGGCGACACTTTTTCAACTCGACCAATTTCTGCATAAAGCTGATCTGAAATTTGCGACTTAAGATTGGTTCCCCAATAAGAGGCAAGCAATTGTCGGCTGGCATCCACAGCCGTTACTGGTAAGTCTAACCAGAGTTCACCGACACTTAAAAGGGTTTTGTCGTAGCCTAGTTTTAAAGTTGCGCCGTATTTTAAAAAGTCAGATGCTTGAGATTGCGTTTCCTTATTAAAAGGTAAGACCGTGTCCGCAACATGTTTGTCTGAACTCAAGCGCACGGCGTATTGAACAGAAGCATCGGCACCAATCGTAATTGGCTTGTCTGCAATTTGCAGAGGGGTGTCATGCATTTTCGATTTATAAAATAATAAGGCTGCCTGAGACCAGCTACCCGTATCTTTGAGTGCATCATTGTCAAAATTACGGTTGATATAGGCATTCTTTAGCGTGAATTTCCATTCATCTTCGCTTTGTTGAGTGGTGTCTGCTGCCCATAAACTTGAGCTAGTTAATAAACCGAATAATGTGGCTATTGCTAAATTACATGGTTTAAAACGGTGTAAAAATTCCATAATCCATTTCCAAAAAGATGCGCTACTCCTCGGCGCATTTGTGTTTACTGCTGGGTAAGCGTGTTTTGAGGGTTAAACGTTGATGGTGTTTGTGCAGCAACAGAGGCTTTTAAATTGACCATAAATATTGCAAGTGCAGCAATCACACCCGGAATAGCAATCGCCAAGAAATTCATTTGGTGAGGAAGTTCAAATGAAAGTAAAGCACCTGTTAAAACTGGTCCAATAATCGCGCCAATACGGCCAATTCCCGATGCCCAGCCCATGCCAGTTGAACGAAGTGCTGTCGGATAGAACTGCGCAACAAAAGTGTAGAGTAAGATTTGTGAACCAATTGTGGCAGCACCGGCAATCGCAATCAGGCTATATAAAATAAGTTGTGGACTATTAATGCCAAGCAGAATTAAAGCTGCTGATCCCACAATAAACATAATGGTAATGACAGGTTTTAAATGAAATCTGTCTGCTAAAGCACCGCCACCAATTGCACCGACCATGCCGCCAATATTAAGTGCAAAGAGGAACAACATGCTCGCACCTAACGAATAGCCCGCTTGCAGCATGAGTTTAGGCAACCAGCTTCCTAAGGCATACACCATGAGTAAGCACATAAAGAAAGCAATCCAGAACATAAACGTGCTGAAGGTACGGCCTTGTTGGAAAAGCGCACGGACAGGTGCATCTGTTGTTGTACTTTCATTTAACACCAGTTGAGTATTGGCATTGACTTGAGTTTGAGGCGCAATTTTACTCACTATATTTTTTGCCTGTTCGCTATGATTAGATTTCACTAAAAAGGCGAGAGACTCTGGTAAAAATTTCCAAATGAGCGGGAGCAGTAACAAGGGAATACCAGCAATTAAAAACATGATTTGCCAGCCCATATCTTTTACGAGCCATGCACCGAGTAGCGCAGATGTCATGCCACCAATTGCATAGCCACTAAACATAATTGCGACCAATGTACTGCGGATTTTTTTAGGTGCATATTCGGTCATAAGCGCTACAACGTTTGGCATAACGCCACCAATCCCAAGACCTGCAATAAAGCGCAAAATAGCAAACTCAGTTGGTCCTTTGGCAAAGGCACCTATAAAGGTAAATCCGCTAAATAAGGTGACACAAATCAGGATGGTTTTTTTACGTCCAAGTTTGTCTGAAAGTGTGCCGAAAATCATGGCACCAAACATCATCCCGAATAGTGCAGCACTGGCGAGCAGGCCTGCTTCTACCGCAGTTAACGACCATTGCTGCATTAATAGAGGAAGAGCAACCCCATAAATAACTAAATCATATCCATCAAAAATAATAATAAGTAAGCACCAGATTAAAACTTTCCAATGAAAAGATGTAAAACGGGCTTTATCAATTAAATCATTAATATTAACCTTGCTTGTATCCATTTTCTTCACCTCCAATTTGTGAAGCATCGCGTTATTTTTTAATAAACTATTTTGTTATTGGAATAGAGTCAAAAACCTAATTGATATATCTTTATGTCTTTAAGGTATTGTCTTTTTATTGGGTTAAGGTATTGAAAATTATAATTTATTTTAATAATTTTAGTTGTTGATTTTGTTATGTTTAAAATAGGGTTGAATATTGTATTGTGAGAATTTTAAGGATTTTATAGATATCTTTTTATAGATTTTATTGCTGAGAATCACAGCTAGAAATATAGCTAAATTTATATTAGGAATTAAAGTGGAAATAAATAAAACATATAAAGTCTATTATTTTAGAAACTCGTCTTAAAAATGAAATTGAATTTATATTAAATAAAAAATGCCAAAACAGGGATAGCGAATTATTTGCATCCTGATTTGGCGTTTGAAGCTTTATTTTAGTGGTGGGCACTTAGATAAAAATTTAATTTGTGGCTGGAGTTGAGCGTGGGGTAAGAATGAAATGGGCGATTACACCAATACAAATACCCCAGAAAACTGAGCTTAATCCAAGAAAATGCATACCTGATGCGCTAGCTAAAAAGGTAATAAGTGCAGCATCACGTTGACCATCATTTTTCATGGCAACAGAAATATTGGTGGCAATTGCACCAAGCAAGGCTAAACCTGCTAGTGCTGCCACCAACTCTTTAGGAAGTAAGCTAAATAGCATGACAATACTGCCAGCAAATAAGCCTCCTAAAATATAAAAAATTCCGTTGGCGATTCCTGCAATATATCGTTTTTCTTTAAGTTCATGTGCATCTTTACCCATACATAAAGCCGCGGTAATTGAGGCAAGCACAATGGTAATACCACCGACACAGGCAACGGCTAACGAGGCAATACTGGTGGCCGTAATAATGGGTTTGGCTGGCGTGTCATAACCGCTAAGTTTCATAATCGCCATACCCGGTAAAAATTGGCCGGTTAGACTGACTAAAATAAGAGGAACAGCGAGATTCAGTGTTGAGTTCCAAGTCCATTCCGGGCTAATCCACTGGGGGATTGCTAAATTAAAACTCACATCAACCGGATTCATTTTGCCTAAAATGAGGCTTAATAAAACTCCGGCAGCTAACACCCAAATCATGGTGTAGCGAGGCATTAAACGTTTGGCAATTAAAAAGACAATGAGCATACTAAAGACAATCAAAGGCATGCTATCAGATGCGGTAAATAGGCTAATACCAAACTGAAAAAGAATACCTGCCATCATGCCTGCAGCAACGTCTTGCGGAATCCACTTCAGTAATTTGTCGAAGTAACCTGTAATGCCAATTAAGAAAATAACGATGGCAGAAGTAATATAGGCGGCTACTGCTTCATTTAATGAGATGTTTGGAAATAGGGTAACTAACAGGGCAGTGCCTGGTGCAGACCACGCGGTAATCACAGGAGTTTTATATTTAATCGAAAGATAAATACCTGAAACGGCAGCGCCGATTGAAATTCCCCAAATCCATGACACCATCATATCTGTGGACACATGAGCACGCTGAGCAGCTTGGAAAAAAATAATCAGTGGGCCTGAGTAAGAAATTAAAACTGCAAGAAAGCCCGCAACTGTTGCTGATATGGACCAGTCATTTTTTAATGTCTTGAACAGGGTTGCCATGTCTGATTGCCTCCATGCAAATCATGTTATTTATCCAAATATATAAAAAGATCAGGGTTAACCCTGATCTCCACCTCCGACCGGAATGACCGATCCCGTCATATACGATGCTTCGTCTGATGCAAGAAATAAAATTGCATTGACTTGTTCTTGAATTGTGCCATAACGGCCCATAAATGTTCGATCTTTTGTTTGATCAACTACTTGTTGCATCCAGTCTTTTTCATTTTGACTTAACGGGTTGGCATTGCGTGGTACTTTGCGAGGTGGCGCTTCGGTTCCACCAGTCGCAACAGCATTGACTCGAATCCCGTCTTTAGCATGTTCAAAAGCAAGAGATGCTGTTAGGGCATTTACCCCACCTTTAGATGCGGAGTAGGGAATACGATTAATACCACGGGTGGCAATTGAAGAAACATTTACAATAACACCCGCTTGTTGCTTAATCATGGCAGGCAACACAGCGCGGCAGCACCATAAAGTTGGAAACAATGAGCGATTCACTTCTTTGATGATTTCTTCTTCGGAAAACTCTTCAAAAGGTTTCATCCAGATCGCGCCACCTACATTATTAATCAGGACATCGACCCGACCATAGTGTTCAATAGCTTTTGCAACAACAGCTTGCGCGCCTGCATAGGTTTCTAGGTCAGCATTAATCGTGACAGCTTCACCACCTGCACGCTGAATTTCTGTGAGAACCTCTTCAACATATTCAGAGCGGTCAGCCATGACGACTTGTCCACCTTCAGCTGCAACTTGCATTGCCACTCCGCGGCCAATACCTTGGGCACTACCCGTAATAATCACAACTTTATCGGTAAATCTTTGACGGTTTGACATAGATAATTTCTCCACCTGTTAATTCGCAGAGAATTTTTCAAACAAGAAATTAGCTGGTTTGATATTTTCAGTTTCTAACCAACCACGTACAGCTTCTACCATTGGCACTGGACCACATAGGTAAACATCAACGTCGCCACCGTTTAACCATTCACTTTCAATATGACCAGTAACATAGCCTTTGCGTTCATGATTGCTCTCAGGGCTTGCAACTACAGTGCGGTATTCAAACCATGGGAATTTCGCCTGCAACTCATTGAGTTTTTCTAGAGCAACCAAATCAAAGTCATTGGTGACACCAAAAACCAAGCGAACAGGCTGTTCAGAACCTTTTTCTTCAAGCACTTGTAACATCGACATAAATGGGGCAATGCCAGTACCGCCTGCAAGCATCAACACTGGACGAGCTACATTACGTAAATAGAAGCTACCGAATGGACCGGTAAAAGTCATTTTGTCGCCAGTTTTGGCATTCTTGCTTAAGAATTCACTCATTTTGCCATTCGGTACGTTGCGGACCACAAAACCAGTTAAACGATTACCCGGTTTTGAGCTAAATGAATAAGAACGTGTTTCGCCAGTTTCAGGAATTGCCACATTCACATACTGACCTGCAAGGAAATGAATATCCGGTTGGCCTTCATCAAGTTGAATATCAAATGTGATGGTTGAGTCTGATAAGTTTTCAACACGGGCTAAAGTACCTTGGAAGCTATGAATTTCTGTTTTGCAAACATCTGAAGATGCTTGAATCTGAAATACGGCATCTGAAGTTGGGCGACATTGGCAAGCAAGAATATAGCCTTGTTCAGCTTCTTCAGGGGTTAATGCATCTTCAATATAAGTTTCTTCTGGCATGTCATAACTACCGGATTCGCAAAATGCGCGGCAAGTTCCACATGCACCATCACGGCAATCCAAAGGAATATTAATTTTTTGGCGATAGGCTGCGTCAGATAGGGTTTCGCCTTGAGCTACGCTAATGAAACGTGTAACACCATCTTCAAATTGAAGAGCAACATTGTGGTTTGACATGGCATGCATCCTACAAAATATTTGAAACTTTTACCCTCAGACAACAGTCCGTTTAACTGAGGGGGTATGTCTTAAAGGTGGTAGATATCAATGACTTGATTGATGTAGTCATTTTTCAAAACGACATACTTGCTCAAGATTTTTGGTTGATCACTTGAAAAATCGATCACATAACGTGACATACCGAAATAGCTGTAATTTGTCTTGTAACGGAAACTCAAGGTATTCCAGTTAAAGCGAACAGTAACTTTGTCGCCGTCGCGATCGAGAACTTCAACGTTGGCAATATTGTGGCTTGTACGTGTGTCCGGCATGGTTGCAGATGAGCGCTCGGTTTTAATACGGAACACTCGATCTTCTAAACCTTGACGGTCTGGATAATAAATAAGTGAAATTTCAGATTGCGGATCTTCAGTTAATCTATCGTCGTCGTCCCAAGCTGGCATCCAGAAAGAAGCTTCCGGCGCATAGCATTCAAGCCAGTCATCCCATTGTTCATCATCTAAAAAGCGCGCTTCACGATAGAGAAACTGAGCAATATTTTCTAAAGTTGCTTTGTCTTGAGCACTCATGCTGTTTCTCCTTGATCAGCAATTTCTTTCTCTGATGCAATCGCGTGTTTCATGGTTTTTAACCAATATTGATGCTGGGCCAGATACAGGCCTTCATCTTCAGTTTTAATCCCACTTAACATCGGTTTTAAACCGATTTCGTTTGCTGCATCATCCGGTCCATAAATCCAGTGTTTTGAACCGCGGCACATGTCATTCCATTCAAGTGCAATACCGGCGTAGCCTGCCTGACAAGCACGGAATTCTTCTAAATCGTCTGGTGTTGCCATACCTGAGGCATTAAAGAAATCTTCATATTGACGGATACGGCGTGCGCGAGCTTCAGGTGCTTCACCTTTAGGCGCGATACAGTAAATGGTGACTTCGGTTCGATTGACTGAAAGTGGGCGAAGTACACGAATTTGCGAACCGAATTGATCCATCAAATAAACGTTTGGATAAAGGCACAAGTTACGTGAACGCTCAATCATCCATTTCGACATCGCTTCACCGTATTTTTCGGTATATTCATCTGCTTTAGGAAAGTTTGGGCGGTCTTCTGGGTTTGCCCATTGTGTCCATAGCAGCATGTGGCCATTTTCAAAGCCATAAGAGCCACCGCCTTGTTTACCCCAAGAACCTGCACTCATTGCACGGATGTTATCGGCAGCTTGAGTTTCTTTACGGTGTTGAGTCGTTGCTGCGTAGTTCCAGTGCACAGCAGAAACGTGGTAACCATCGGCACCATTTTCAGCAGTGAGTTTCCAGTTGCCTTCGTAGGTATAAGTAGATGAACCACGCAAAACTTCCAGACCATGTTCAGACTGATCAACAATCATGTCGATGATTTTGGTGGTTTCACCCAAGAATTCTTCAAGTGAAGGAACATCGGGATTTAAGCTACCAAATAAGAAACCTTTGTAGCTCTCAAAACGAGCTACTTTTTTAAGGTCGTGTGAGCCGTCTTGGTTAAAGCAGTCAGAATAGCCTGCTTCACTTGGATCTTTAACCTTAAGCAATTTACCTGAGTTATTAAAAGTCCAGCCGTGGAAAGGGCAAGTATACGTTGCTTTGTTACCACGCTTGTAACGGCAAAGTTGTGCTCCGCGGTGTGAACACGCATTGATCATGGCATTAAGTTCGCCGTTACGGTTACGGGCAATGATAATCGGCTGACGACCAATATAAGTCGTATAGTAGTCATTATTATTTGGAATTTGGCTTTCGTGTGCCAAGTAAACCCAGTTACCTTCGAAGATATATTTCATTTCGAGGTCAAATAAGGCTTCATCAGTAAAAACTGAGCGGTGAAGTTTAAATTCACCTGTATCGATATTGTCTACAAGTAATTCATCAATACGGTCAAGATGGCTGGTATTGATTACAGGAATACGTGGCATGTCCGTTCTCCGACTTTCCAAAGGGTGGAAGTCATCAAGACCTTCGCTACGATTTAAAAGGTCTTGATATCCTAATATGTCAATGAAGCGCATAAACGCGTCGGGTGTTTAACCGCGAATGGATAAAGATAGATAGATCGAATGTTGGCCAGTATGATTTCAATCGGTGCTATACAAGTGATCTATAACTTCATCGGGTTATTGCTTGTATATACCTTAAAAGAATGGTTAAACTGTGTCTAAGACTGAATTTGCATTTTAATATATCTTAAAGGTATGGAAACCTGATGGAACTAAGACATTTACGGTATTTTGTGGCTGTTGTAGAAGAACAGAGCTTCACCAAGGCAGCCGAAAAACTATTTATTGCTCAACCTCCTTTGAGCCGGCAAATCCAAAATTTGGAAAGCGAGCTTGGCATTCAACTGTTTGAGCGAGGAAGCCGTCCTTTACAAACCACACCAGCAGGGCATTTCTTTTATCAGCACGCTGTTAAACTTTTGTCGAATGCTGAAGAAATAAAAAGCATGACCAAGCGTATTGGTCTCATCGAAAGAAGTATGACCATTGGTTTTGTCGGGTCTTTACTCTATGGTTTATTGCCTCGAATCATTTATTTATTTCGCCAGCAGCAGCCGCATCTGAATATTCAGCTCATGGAATTAAGTACAACCGAACAGTTACAGGCATTAAAAGAAGGCCGTATTGATGTCGGTTTTGGGCGTTTAAGAATTAGTGATCCCGCGGTGAGACGCATTCTGCTACGTAAAGAGCGTTTGGTCGTTGCCGCGCATACCAGCCATCCAATTGCTCAGCGCACAGAAGGGGTATATCTGGCCGACCTCATTGATGAAAAGATGTTTATGTATCCCACCTCGCCAAAACCGAACTTTTCAACCCAGCTTTTGAATATTTTTGCCGAACATAGTTTGGTTCCCAAAAATATGCATGAGATACGAGAAATTCAATTGGCTTTGGGCTTAGTCGCAGCGGGAGAAGGGATCTGTATTATTCCGGCAAGTGCCGATACCATTCGATTTCCCCACTTAAACTATATTCCGATTTTAGATAACGGCGCGGTCAGTCCAATTTTTATTACTGCACGGGCAATGGACAGAAGTGAAGACTTACAATCATTGTTCGATTGTATTTATCAGGTTTATGACTTAGAAGGGATACCTTATCAACGGACTGTTTTTACACTCGATCAGAACCCGATAGATGATTCAAACGGTATCGATTTTTAAATAAAGAGAATGCATAGCCTCAAAAGCTGAAGCTATGCGGTTTTATATCTTATTGCACTTTCGCTGGGAAACCATCTTCTTCAAGTGCTTCGGTAATTTTATCGACGCTTTCACTGCTTTCAACAGTCACGATTTTGGTCGCTAAGTCTACATCTACTTTTGCATTTGGATCGACGTCCTGAATCGTCGCAGTCACGCCACGAGCGCAGCCACCACAAGTCATATTTTCAATAAGTAGTTTCATGTTCATACTCCATCAAGAATGAGATGTTTGTTTGGATAATACTGAGTCTAAACCTTGTCATGATTGTAAGGTCAAGACCAAATTTTTAAAAAAATATGCTTGACCTTCCCATGATGGGAATCTGTATGCTCAATACAGAATATTAAATTTTGCAGATTTGCAGAGGTGTTTGATGGACTCAAAAACCACAAAATTGCCAGCATATAGTGAAACACTCTCAATTGAGGGCATGACTTGTGCCTCTTGTGTTGGACGTGTCGAAAAAGCACTTAAGAAAGTTGAAAATATTGAGATTGCCAATGTTAATTTGGCAACAGAAAAAGCTGTTGTTTATTCAAGTCAACCGATTCAGCGTGATGCACTGGTTAAAGCAGTTGAACGTGCGGGTTATGATGTTCCAAAAGCTGCGCCAGTGGAGTTGTCTATTGAGGGCATGACCTGTGCATCTTGTGTTGCACGTGTAGAAAAAGCCCTAAAAAAAGTAGACGGTGTTCAAGAGGCAACCGTCAACTTAGCAACAGAGCAAGCTTGGGTGCAGGCAGATAATTCAGTCAATGTTGAAGACCTAATTCGCGCTGTTAAAAAAGCAGGTTACGACGCGAAAGCATCTGAAAAAAATCAAGATGAACAACTCGATAAAAAAGCTTCAGAGTTAGATCAGCTTAAAAAAGATTTGATCATTTCGATTGTATTGGCCTTACCTGTGTTTATTTTGGAAATGGGTTCACATCTCATTCCAGCTTTTCACATGTGGGTCATGCACACCATTGGTCAATACAATAGCTGGCTTTTACAGTTTGTTTTGACCACATTAGTTCTCATTTTTCCTGGTCGTCGTTTTTACCAAAAAGGGATTCCAGCTTTATGGCGTTTAGCACCAGATATGAGCTCGCTAGTGGCTGTTGGAACTTTGGCTGCCTACAGTTTCTCGGTCGTAGCAACCTTTATGCCGCATGTGTTACCACAAGGCACGGTCAATGTTTACTTTGAAGCGGCTGCCGTTATTGTCAGTTTAATTTTGCTCGGGCGATATTTTGAAGCCAAAGCTAAAGGACGAACCTCGCAAGCGATTCAACATTTGGTGGGAATGCAGCCAAAAACAGCCCGTATTCAACGTGGTGGACAAATAGTGGAAGTTGCAGTTGCCGAAGTGGTCAGTGGAACTATTGTAGAAATCCGTCCGGGTGAGCGTGTGCCAGTCGATGGTGAGGTAGTTGAAGGGCACAGCTATATTGATGAATCTATGATTACGGGTGAGCCTGTTCCTGTTGAAAAAATAATAGGGCAACAAGTAGTTGGGGGTACAGTTAATCAAAACGGTACTCTAAACATTCGGGCAACCGCCGTTGGTTCTTCGTCTGTACTTTCACAAATTATTCGCATGGTTGAGCAGGCCCAAGGTTCTAAACTTCCGATTCAGGGCTTAGTTGATAAAGTCACCATGTGGTTTGTACCGGCTGTCATGCTAATTGCTGCAATTACTTTCTTGGTTTGGTTTATTTTTGGGCCAGAGCCTGCGCTGACTTTTGGCTTGGTGAATGCTGTTGCGGTACTGATTATTGCGTGTCCTTGTGCGATGGGGCTTGCAACACCAACTTCTATTATGGTCGGTACTGGACGTGGTGCTGAGCTAGGTGTCTTGTTCCGTAAAGGTGAAGCTTTGCAGCTTTTACAAGAAGCGCAAGTGGTTGCCGTTGATAAAACAGGAACGCTCACCGAAGGCAAACCGACACTGACAGACTTTAATGTGCAATCTGGCTTTGAACGTAACCAAGTGCTGACTTTAGTTGCCTCTGTTGAAGCCAAATCTGAACACCCAATTGCCCTTGCGATTGTTCAAGCAGCAGAAAGCGAAGGCCTAAACTTATTACCAGTAACAGCATTTAACTCGATTACAGGATCAGGTATTGAGGCGGAAGTTTCTGGTCAAAAAGTACAAATTGGCGCAGACCGTTATATGCACCAACTTGGTTTAGACACCAACTCATTCCAAGCGACTGCTGCTCAATTAGGTGAAGAAGGCAAAACACCACTCTATGTTGCCATTGACCAGCAACTTGCAGCAATTATTGCCGTGGCAGACCCAATTAAAGAAACAACCTATGCTGCGATTGAGGCCTTACATCAGCTTGGGTTAAAGGTTGCCATGATTACAGGAGACAACCGTCATACGGCGCAAGCGATTGCCAAAAAGCTGAACATTGATGAAGTTGTGGCAGAGGTTTTACCCGAAGGCAAAGTGGACACAGTTCGCCAATTGCAAAAACAGTATGGTCGCTTAGCTTTTGTTGGTGATGGTATTAACGACGCACCAGCCTTGGCACAAGCGGACGTGGGCTTAGCCATTGGTACAGGAACAGATGTTGCTATTGAAGCTGCCGATGTGGTGCTGATGTCAGGTAGTTTAAAAGGCGTACCGAACGCAATTGCGCTAAGTAAAGCAACTATGCGAAACATACGCCAAAACCTGTTCTGGGCATTTGTATATAACGTTGCACTTATTCCAATTGCAGCAGGTGCCTTATATCCAGCATTTGGTGTATTACTTTCACCGATGTTTGCAGCAGGTGCGATGGCACTTTCTTCGGTCTTTGTTTTAGGCAATGCGTTACGCTTAAAACGTTTTCATGCGCCAGTACAGTAAGCGTGCTGAAAATCAACTTTTGGTTTAAGATCATGACAGCAGGTCTTAAACCAAATTTAATATTTGAGGTGTGAGATGAATATCGGTCAGGCATCCAAACATTCGGGCATTTCAGCGAAAATGATTCGCTACTATGAAGAAATCGGTTTACTTGAAGCAGCTCAGCGTTCTGCTTCTGGCTATCGTATTTATTCAGAAACAGACCTTAAAACTTTAAACTTTTTAAAACATGCCAGAGAATTAGGTTTTTCATCCGAACAGATGAAAGAGCTTATTTCGCTTTGGAAAAATACCGATCGGCATAGTGCAGAGGTGAAAGCTTTAACCGTAAAACACATTGCCGAATTAAAGCAAAAAATTGCTCATTTACAGGAAATGGTTAATATTTTGCAGGCTTCAGCTGATGATTGCTGTGGTGACCAACAGGCTTCGTGTGCGATTTTAGACCACATTGAAAAAGGTGTAGGCGTAAGTTAAACCTTATAAAAATAAAAAGGAAAAATCATGGCTTATACAGCTTCTTGTCTTTGTAATGGGATTCAACTTCGTATTAATGCCGAATTAGAACCCATCATGGTCTGTCATTGTAAGCAATGCCAAAAAGCACAAGGGGCTGCCTTTGCGGCCATCACTCAAGTACAAAAAAGCGATTTAGAGATTGTACAGGGTGAAAATCTTTTGCAAGCGTATTTTGCATCGCCTAATAAAAAGAGAGTGTTCTGTAAAATCTGCGGTTCACCTGTCTGGAGTGAACGTTTAGATAAACCTGATGTGGTGCGTTTAAGGGTAGGGCTCATTAATGAAGAAATATCGACGCCAGTCATCTCTCATGCATTTGTCAATTCACAAGTGAAGTGGTATCCAATTTGTGATACGGCTCGCCAGTACCCAAATGGCATCGAAAACCCTTGAAATATGAAGGTTTGAAGTATTTTATTCATTTGTAAAAAAACGTGAACAGCACTAGCCATGAATAAATAATGTGCTATAAATGTACTTAAGGTAATCGTAATATCTCCTCGATCCACAGGGAAAACTTGGGACAGGGCAAAAGATACGATAAGACCTTATAAACAGCTAGCAAAGAGCAAATAAAAATGGATAGACACATTTTTTGAGTGCTCAACGTTGCAGAAAAGCCCGTGAAACGGGCTTTTTTAATGCCTATGAAAAGTTATTTCTAAGTGTGGGATAGCTTATGTTTTTAAACTATTTAAGAAAAAGTAATGTAAAAATAATAAAATATTTCAAATATACAGACTATTCTGTATTGCAATTTATTTTTATTAAGGGTACATTTAGTTAACGGTTTAAAGTTCAAGCTTAATAATGAACTCATGGTCGTTGTGGGAGATCTAAGAGCCTGCATTTTCCCCAAGATGCGGGTTTTTTTTTATGCCTAAAAAAAGTAATGACTCATCTGATCTAAAAATTTAATTCTTTGTTCTATAAAGTTTAAAAACCTACGAACGTAATAGGCCGTAGGTTTCTAAACACGTCTAAAAATTAAGCACGATATGCCTGACAAGCTTGAGCACACGCTAAACATGCTTTTGCACAAACCTGACAATGCTCATGTTCGTGTTTACTACACTCAGCTGCACATAGTTGACATGCATTAGCACATAGCTGCATGGCTTGTTCAGCAAGCTCGGAATGTCTTAGTTCTAAAGATGTGCATAACTGACAGGTTTCTACACAGGTTAAGCAGTGTTTGATACACTCACGCATCATATGCACATGCTCTTCTTGTAGGCATGCAGAGGCACAATACTTACAAGCAAACATACATTCAATGCAGGCTTGAATAGAGGTAGATGCTTGATTAAACAGAGATTGATTTGGTTCTTGTGAGCTATTCATTTTAATATTCTCCTTTTGAAAGGCTATTATTAAAAAACCGAATATTGTTATCTTTTTTCATTTTATAAAATCATTTTTCCTATCGGGCACTTTGAAATGAAAGATCTACAAATGCTCAATACGAGATTAACCTCGTATAAGAATGTTACAGGTACTTTGTTAGCTAAATTCTAAAAAGACAGTAAAACCTTAAGAAGAGATACCTAAAAACAAAAAATAAAATTTGTTTGGATATAATACTTTTGGCTAATTTTTTAATGTATGAAAATTAGGCAAATTATTAGTGTGAACTTTAAGGGCACACGTAATGGAAAACATAGAACAGTACGCTCACGGAGCTGAGCATGAAGTCCACGTACACTGCAAACGATCATTAAGCACTTTAATACTGAGCTTGTTTGTATTAATTGCAACTGGTCGATAAAGAAAAAGCACCCACGGGTGCTTTTTCTGTATGACTTGACTATAGGTAAATTGAATTAAGAGCCTGTAAAGCCGCGGCGCTTTTTGTAGGCTTTACGATCATAAGAGGGAATATTGGACTTTTGAAGATCAATAGCCAATTGTTTTCTGCGTTGAAATTGCACTTCATTTAAAAGCGCATCATAGATTTTAGGTCGGTCAGTTTTAAACTTTTCTACATCCAGTGGAATCTTACTTTCCTCTTTAACAATATACAAAACTGAAACATTGGCATTGGTTTCATATACTGTCCAACCAACCCGTACTGTATAGAGGCCGGTTTTCTGATCCTTTCCTAAATAAGATTTAAAACCATCGGGATGAGGGCGTACATAAGCATTCATCATGCATCCTCCATCAACTATTTAATTCGATGAAAGCGGCGATCAATGAATTGATGGGAACGATACATCTATTCAGTAAAATCACGATTTTCATGTGTATATATATTGATCAATTTGATAATTTCAAGCTTTGTAATTTTTCTTTTTTGTGGGATGAAAAACGTAAGAATTTGTCTAAAAAAGATACAAAAATAACCACTTCATTTTTATAGATAAATTAAGTCTATTTTTAACTTAAATTTGGTTTTTTTTAAATTTATGTGACGTATTTTGCAAATTTAAAATTGAATAATTTATAGTGAAGCTTGAGTTCATTTTTTGTTAATGATTTGATTTTAAAAAATAAAAAATATTTGTAATATTTCTTGTTACAACGATTTTGTCGACAATACAGGATTGTTTTTGACATATTTCGCCTAGCGTAATCAATAGAGTTTTTTGCCTATGGTGTCATTTTTATTTATTGGACTTGTAGTCACTATTTTGTTGACTCCAGGACCAACAAATACATTATTAGCCTCGGCTGGCATACAAGCAGGGGTAAAGCATTCTCTTAAGTTGATTCCGGCAGAGGTCATAGGTTACCTGATCGCAATTACCTCATGGGGTGTTTTACTTGAATCGGTGTCTCATTTCATTCCATGGCTTCCAGCCATATTAAAGCTGATGAGTGCGGGCTTTATACTCTATCTTGCTTTTAAACTCTGGATGACATCGTCTGAAGATATTAAGTTAGACCGACCCCTTATTACACCAAAAGCTTTATTTCTTGCGACACTTTTAAATCCGAAAGCTTTACTTTTTGCTTCAGCGATTTTTCCACATGCAGCGTGGGAAGTTCCTCATTTATATTTTATTCACATTGTTGTCTTTTTAGCTTTAATTACCCCAATTGCTTTTTTATGGATTATGTTTGGTACAGTATTAATCTCAAATAAAGTCACTTGGTTAAATCAACGTAACTTACAACGTATTGCTGCATTTATTTTAACTTTTTTTGCCATGCCAATCGGCTATTCAGCGATTAGCTCATTTTAGACCTAACAAATTAATTTATATTAAAAAATTTAGTATACAGGAGTTTTTTCATGAAGAGATTAAAAGTTGTTATTAAAGATCAGTTTGACCAAGAAAGTATTGCTTTAGCAAAGGTTAGGCCTGCGAATGATCAGAAATTAGAGCTGTATAAAAGTGTAGAGCATATCGAAATTGATGACGATATTATTCTACCGAATATGGATTTACTCTATGAAAACCCAAAAGATGGAAAAATTTATAAATTAGTTGGCCCGTTTAATGAAGATGAATTATAGAGGGGCGAAGGAAAATCGATTTTTTCATCTGTTTTTAGTGTTGCTTAAAATAAAAGCAAACTAACGTATAGACACAATTAAAATCTTGAACACCAAGGGGTCCTTATGGGACTATGTTTTTGCAAAAATGTGACCTAATCCACATTTTTGTATTTCAGGACTAAGTGGTGTTCACTAAGCCCATTTCTTCAATGAGAAGTAGAAATGGGCTTTTTTTATGGAAATTTATTCTTTAAAAGTTTCATCTAAAGCTTGCTGGACTGCTTCAATGCGAGATTTGCAAGCTTTATAAGCACCAATGGATTCTTCAACAATCTTCATCAAATTATCAATATCCGGGCTTTCCTGAGATTCAAGTAATTCGGCATTTCGCTTTAAAATGTCATGACCTTCTTTAAAAGTCAGTTCTTTATCATTCATTTGGAATTACCTCGGTAATATTAGCGTTAATTGCTCCATCTTGCATATCAACAGTAATGGTAGAGCTAGTGATTTGGTGAATGGAACGAATTGCTTTGCCTTCTGATCTTACAATTGCATAACCTTTTGCTTGAATCTGTTTCGGGTTTTGCAAAAGAATTTCTCGCATAAGAGATTCAGTTTGCGATAGAGAAAATTTAACTTGTTGCTGTGAAACAAATTGAATGCGTTCCTTTATCTGCTCAAGGAACTGGTGAGCTGAATTAAGCTGAGCTTGGGCAGAGGATTTAATATGTTGTAGATATTGATCACTCTTACTTTGGTAGGTCGTAATTTGATGTTGTGACAAGAGTTTGATTGTTTGTAGGTTGTCTACAGCTTCTTGTACACGTTCAACAATATGGTTGCGAATACCCGCAATCACTTTACTTGGAGTGTCAAACGAACGGTGTGCAATCTCGTCAAGGATAGTACGATCTTTTTCATGTCCAATACCGACCCAAATCGGCACGCTGCGTTTACAGAGGAGGGCGGCGAGCTCATAATCATTTAAGTAAGCTAAGTCATTTACAGCGCCACCCCCGCGAATAATTACAATCAGGTCGGGTGGAAAGTTAAAATTATTTGCCCATTGTTTTAAACCTGTTGCCAACGACTCCATAAGACTGACGGCAGCCGTATTTCCCTGAAAGGTCGCACTTTGATAAACAAAATGACAAACCCCATTTCGCTCAAGAGCATCCGCATCCTTTTTAAAGTCACCTAAACCCGCAGCATTTTGAGGAGCAATAACTAATACATTTTGAATATCAAAAGGAGTAGGGAGAAGTTTATTCTTATGTATTAACCCTTCTTGAGTTAAACGTTCAACAATTTGTTGATAACGTTTTGCAATTTCTCCAAGTGTAAAACTTGAGTCTATTTCTTCAATATTGACTGAAAATCCATATTGTGGATCGAAACGCGCTCTAATTTTGATTAAAACGTTTAAATCACTAGCTAACTCAATACCTGTTTCACGTTCAAACTTTAGAACAATTTTACTGGCTGAAAATTTCCAGATGGTTGCTTTACAGCTTGCAATGACCTTGTCGGTGTCAGCATCTTTTTCTGCAAGCTCTAAATAATAATGTCCACCTTTAACATTTAAATTACGAATTTCCGCTCTCACCCATACAGGCTCGTCAAAAGTCAGGCGTATGACTTCTTGCACTGTACCGAGATATTCACTAAGAGAGAGCTGAGGATCAGACATATAAACTATAAATGATGGGTTGAGACTAGATAGTATAAAAGCTACCCAAGCATGGCAATTGTTGTCTATGGAATAACGGGTTCTGTTTAAAATAAATACAACAATTTAGAGTGATAAAATTGAAATTGAGGGGGCTTATTTAATTTGAACGGATAAAAAGAAAAATTAATAAAAAGATAATTCTTAATAATTACAACCGATTAAAAAATAAAGTTTGCTTTATAAAATATATAAGCGTATAAAGCTTACTTCCAATTGCGGGGTGGAGCAGTCTGGTAGCTCGTCGGGCTCATAACCCGAAGGTCGTTGGTTCAAATCCGACCCCCGCATCCAAAATATTATGCTCTGTGATGTACTACTTTTCATGATACGAAATCATGGAAAGCAATTAGCTTATAAATAACCCTATATCAAGCTAAATATTAAATTCTAGACGAATTGTCCATACCTTAAATCTAGCGTTCTAATTAAATACCGTTAAATCACATGAGCTCAGTGATGAGTGAATGATTGTGAATATAGTAAATGAGTGGCAAATCGCCACAGCCGTAAATGGCAATGAAATTAATGTGAGGATTGTTCCTCACGTCCGTAAGCAAAACTCGCTTGATGGTTATCGTTGGGTTGAGGTTGGAAAGAAAATTCAGCTTCAAACTGGTGAAGAAATTGAGTTAAACCAAGATGGAAAAAGCTTCTATGCTGGGTTTAATCAACTTTATCGTTTAAATACATATTGTTGATAAAATCATGGTAATAAAGCAAAAAAACCTATCCCTTTTAAAGGAGATAGGTTTTTTTATATCGAGAAGAAAGCTAAATAATTAAAGTTATAAAAAGACGAAAGTGATTAAAAAGGTCTTATTATTATTTTAGCTATATTTAATAACTAAATTAGCCTGCTCTCCAGAACTGACGCCCCATGACCTTAAAGTTTTTACCGTTCTCTTCAGTGACACGTCGGTCTCTAAATTTTTCATTTAAACTATGCAAAATTAAAGAGCCATCTGCCTCTTTAAAAATTTGTTTAATCATGCCTTCACCAGCAAAATAAACGGCATAGATTTCACCATCAATTACTTCTGTTTGAGAAATATCAATACCGACCAGATCACCATCTTTGATGTAATCGGTCATACTATCGCCCTTAGC
This sequence comes from Acinetobacter sp. UC24323, assembly GCF_024151445.1. NCBI lineage: Bacteria > Pseudomonadati > Pseudomonadota > Gammaproteobacteria > Moraxellales > Moraxellaceae > Acinetobacter > Acinetobacter sp. UC24323. The sequence goes on from NZ_JAHIBY010000009.1 coordinate 135,289, forward strand.
TTTGATAATACGCATGCATTCCTGAGCAACACGTTTTTCTTTAAAGAATGAAGCGGGGAAAGGAATTTTTCCGTTAATTGCATCAAAATGAAATTCAATTGATTCGCCTGTACCACAAGAAAAACTCGCTTCAACTACTTCGATCCAGACATATTGGTCTGCTGCATCGTTATTCACGACAGTAGGACTAAATACATCACTTTCTCTAAAAGAGTCTTCTGAGTTTCCTGTAGTAAGCCAATAAGCATCTACACCTAAAAACTGTGCAATGAGTGGAAGAAAAGCAGATTTTAAATTCTTCCCCGATTCTAAAGCTTGATAAGCAGGCTGAGACATTTTTACTGCTTCAGCAACCTCTGCCTGTGTTTTTTTAGCTTTAATCCTTGAATCTTTTAAACGGTCTTTAAGAGCCATAATGATCGCACCAGCTAACTTATAACAAATATATAACTTAAGTTATATTTAGTAAAACAACTATAGTTATTGACTAATGATAACTATAGTTATAATATCAGTTATAAGGACATATTGATAGAACGAAAATAATATTTTATTTGAAATTGATTTCTTAATTTTATCAATACCTTATTAAGAAAGTAATGATTATTCTGCCTCACTGGACGACAGAATATAAAAATGGCGATAGTCGATGAGTGGTTTATACAGACTATTAAAAACAAGAAATGGAATAAAAAAAGCCCGATTCCGTGGATCAGGCTTAATGTTCGTCGATAAAGGGTATCAAGAACATGAAGAATCTAACAAAGAATTTAATGCGTCACAAAAGTTTCCGATATACGGCAACGTGTTATCTCAACTTTATGGTCAAAAAAGAGAGGTTATCTAGCGGTGCAGTTTTACTGAGGCTTATGTCATTCATAGCGGTTTAAAAAGAACAAGAGCGACTAGATTAAATCTGTGTACATAGCAGAGTTAGATATAAAAATATGAAAAATAACAAAGCAGTAGCCATGATTATTTTTCAAAAAATTACGCTTTAGGCAGGATTAAATTATGGAAAATTTTTTAACTTCAAATGGGCTAGCTGCCGCTTTTAACCTTTATGGCACCGTCATGATGGTGGTTTTAGCAGTGAGCTTAGTTGTTGCAGTAGTTTTAATTATGCGCTTTCCACGTTCACCTCAAGAATGGGTCGTTGGTTTGATTTGTACGGTTGTTTCAAGCTTGACTGGTGGCTCATTCATTATCATGAAATGGAATTTACATGAGTGGGTGACAGATATATGGGGAATGATCACTTTAGGTGGATTCTTCTTTATTTGTGGCTTACCTGGTTGGGCAATTGTGAGGTGGATATTTAATTTCATTAATAAACAAGAAGGAAAAACCATTGTTGAAGTCATGAAAGATCTAAAAAAAGCGAAAGATGATATCCAAAGCTAATAGCTGTTTGGCCCTAATAAAGATGAGGACAACTCTTATGAATATTGAACAATATTTAGATGCACTAATAAAACGCGAAGGTGGCTATGTAAATGATCCACTTGATCATGGGCATGCGACTAAATTTGGAATTACACAAGCCGTTGCTCGTAGTTATGGTTATCAAGGTGCAATGGAGAATTTAACGTTAGAGACAGCCAGAGAAATTTATAGGAATCAATATTGGCTTGAGCCGCGATTTGATCAAGTTAATTTGATCAGCGCACTTATTGCTGAAGAGTTATTCGACACGGGTGTGAATTGTGGCATTAGTTTCACAAAACCACTTTTACAACGTGCATTAAATTTATTGAATAGGCAGGGCAAAGAAGGCTGGGTAGACCTTAAGGTAGATGGTGAATATGGGCCAGCCACTTTGCAGGCTTTAATAAAATATATTAAAAACCGTGGTAAGGAAGGTGAAAAAGTGCTGGTACGGCTTCTTAATATTATGCAAGGCCAACGCTATATTGAAATTACGGAAACAAATCCGAAGCATGAGCAATTCTTTTATGGATGGCTTGCTAATCGTATCAGCTTATAAAAAAGCCAACTTGCTAAAGCTATTGAGTTATAGCCTTACAAGTTGGTTCACTTTCATAAAATAGTTTTATTGAGTAATAAGTAAAACTGCTAAAAGAAAAAATATACAACCACTGACTTTATTGAGCTTAGAAAAATTATTTCCGGCAAGCATCTTCTCTTTGAATATTGAGGAAAAGTTGGCATAAACTAAATGAATTAAAAATCCGATCAAGCAGAATGTTAAAGATAAAACCAAAAACTGATTTAATATTTCTTTTTTAATATCAATAAACTGTGGGAAAATGGCAATAAAAAAGACAATTGTCTTTGGATTAAGTAGTGAGGCAAACAACCCTTGATAGAAAAGCTTTGATTTCTTTATCTCTTTTTCATTATGTTCAGTTTCTAATAAGTCTTGAGTTGGGGATTTTTTAATAAAATTTTTATAACCTAAGTACATTAAGTAAAAGGCCCCAATAAATTTTAAAGCAGTGAAGATAGTAGGGTTGCTAGTAATAATAAGCCCGACACCGCTTGCAGAAATCACAGCGATAATAAACATACCAATAATTAAACCACTAATGCCAAATAAAGCTGTCCTCACACCATAATTTATTGAATTTGTTACTGTAAATAAAACGCTTGGGCCTGGGCTTGATAAAGTAAGAAAAGCAATGGTTATAAAAACTAAAAGACCACTCACGTTGATACTTCCTGTTTATCATCAATATGTTAATTGCATGCCTACTTTAAAGCAGAATAGGAATAGTGTATACAGACAAGTATGTATAACTTATAAAAAGGTAAATTAATAGGATAATATTTGAAAGTTCCTACACAATCTTATTTTTTAAACTCTAAATTATTTGAAAATTAAAAATCCAATGCTTTAAAAAGCATTAAATATGTTTAATTAATATATAGATACAGTGCTAGAAAATTATATTTAAATATCATTGAAAATCAGATAGAAAGTTAAAATTTGATACCTTTGTATTCAATAAGAAATGAATTAATTAAGATATCGATTGCAATTCGTTAAGAAGCGTGTATAGTCGACACTAACTACAAAAATATTCATGTTACCCAAAGTCTCTCTTTTCGCAGTTTTATTTATAATCCTCCGTATATTTTTAGATATTTAAGTAGAATGTGTATTTTTTAGTTCTATTGGTTTGCCCAATAATAAATGATAATGTTTTTAAAAGTTAGGATTAATTTATGTCTAATACTACTGGTACAGTAAAATGGTTTAATGAAACTAAAGGTTTCGGTTTTATTCAAACTGATGAAGGTAAAGATGTTTTTGCACATTTTTCTGAGATTCAAACACAAGGCTTTAAAGTTCTTTTAGAAGGTCAGCGTGTTCAGTTTACTGTAACACAGGGTAAAAAAGGCCCACAAGCTTCGAATATCACAATTGTGACGAATGCTTAAACTAAAGTAATTTGATGATTTTAGACGATTTGATCTGTAGTGATTTGCTTAATTAAACGGCTCTAATCATCAAGATAGTTAAAAAACCCACTTCTTCCTTTGTGGGTTTTTTATATGAATAATTAAATAAGTTGATTATTTGTTTTATATAATATAGAAATTAGAATTGTGTTGTATAAGTTGACTTTATAACTGGTATAAAAATGGATATTTGTATTGGCGGTATTTTAAACGGTAAAGTAAGAAAGAATAATGAAAATTATTTCTCTATAGGAAATCCTCATTCAGATGATGTAACGGAGTATCACAAGCAATATTTCCAATTGGATGGAAAGCTTTTATCATTTTGGGTGTGTAATGAAATCAATTTTCAAGAAGCCTCCAGAATAGCTGAAAGTTTCTTTAAAAAAGAACAAAGTTTTTATTAAGTAAATTTTAATTAAATACTTTAAGTCTGGATAAGCTTATTTCTTCAATGAGATAAGCTAAAAATTATTTTTAATTACATATTTTTAACAATTTAGATTAATTTGTTACTTATAAAGCCATAAGTAAAGAGTAATCTTAGCTCATAATATAAAATCGTTGTAAAATTAAACTTAACATTCATGAAAATTTATTAAATTTTTCTTGTCTTAACGGTCATGACTTAAGTCATAAATAATATTTCTTTTTGTAGTATATCTAAAGGAAGGAAATAATTCTAAATGTTGAATATAGTACAGCCTAATATTTGCTTCATGGGTAGCAGCAATTTGTCTTTAGCTTTAATTGGAGGTTTAGTTTTAAAAGGCTTTCAAAGAGAAAAAATTAATCTAATAGAGGAAGTCAAATTTGAAAATCAAATCATTCTAAAGCAAAAGCAACATGAGGTGAAAAAGGCAGATATAGTTGTTCTATTACTAGACCCGAAAGACTTAAAGGCCATACTAGCGCCATTAAAAAAATGGTTAGCTGATAAAACTATTGTGTCGATGATGGCCGGAGTTAATATTCAACAATTAACGAGCATTACGGGTTCAAAAAAAATTATAAGAGTCATTTCTAATCCCCCTGTATTAACTTATACAGGTACCCATGTGTTAATTGGTTCAGACTATTTAGAGCCTCTAGATAAAGAAGTGATAGAAACAATTTACTCAGCAACAGGGCGAACCTATTGGGCAAATTCAGAATCCCAAAGTGACGCGATTATTGCTTTATCCGGTTCAGGGCCAGCTTACTTCTTCTATATTCTGGACAGTATGGTGAAAACAGGTGTTTCTATGGGGTTAGATAAGCAATTTGCTTTAGATCTAATACTTCAAGCTGCATCAGGCGCTGTAGAAATGGTTCGTAAAAGTAATGTTCAGCCTAGTGAGTTATGTGGCAAGGTCACATTAGCGAATGGCATTACAGAGTCTGCATTACGAATGTTTGAATTAGGCAACCTCTCTGATGATATTCGGCTGGCTTTAAAAGCAGCTTACCATCGTAGTAAAGAAATAAGCTTAGAAATTAGTGCAGAAATTACGAGACACTAGCTTTAGCTGATTGCAAAGTACCTTCCAAATATTAACACCTTATATTTGGAAGGTACTTTTTTAACCAACCTAGTTTAGCCGTATAAAGGTAAAGCAAACATTATCTTTCAAAGAACCATCAAAACGTCTACTTTAAAAATCAATTATTAGCTTAAGTTATGGAATTTGTAGGAAATACTCCCAAATAATAAAACCTAAGCCAAACCCTAGCATTGAATAGAGGGTAATAATAAATAGTACAAAACTAGCTTTATTTTTCTTTCTTAAAAAACTCATGTTAGCTACCTCGTGTCTAGATACTTACTATCATGAAGAAAGGCAAGGTGTAATCATAGATACAGAATTTTTTCAAAAAAATATAACAGATGGGTAGGTGTTATAACCTCATCTTTAATTAAGTTTTTCTTCAAATTTATGACTGAAAAAAGACTAAAGTATGGTGAATCTAGAAGCATGAAAGGTACTTATAAAAATTATTTCTACATTGTTTTTTAATGATAATTTATTACTCATGTTGTGTGAAAAATAATCATTTACAATTGAAAGAAAACATTTCTAATTAGTTAAAATTATTAAATAAAAATGCGGATCAGTTAACACAATCTTAATTTTTTTGGGGTCCGTTATGGTGCGATTTTACATAATATCGGTAATCTTTACATTGAAATCTAATTTGTTTTCACTCAATTACAATTAATTCATCATAATCAGAAGATGAATTTTTTTTATTTTCAATTGTTTATAAGAATATTGAGGAGGAAGAAATGCCAAAGTATTTAGCTATAGCAGATAAAGTATATAAGGAAATTAAAAAAGATAATTTATTTACTGAAGATACGATTCAAAATTTAAACTGTTTAATTAGCTTGATTCGCAAAGCAATTAAAGGTACTGAGTTCAAACTTAAGTACAATTTTATAAATTTTGAAGAATGCTTAAATCAATTTAATAAAGAAAAATCAGTGCATATTGATTTAAGTCTTATGCCCAAGTTTAAAAATGAAGATGAATTCATTTTGTGGCTTGCAGGCTTTATTGAGCGAATGACGATTGGAGGGAAAGAGAAGCTTCCTCCAATTTCAAACTATATTCCAAAAGGCTTTAAAATTGATCAAGCTGAAATTCCTGTGGCTGCAGAACCAAGCAAAGAAGAAAATGCTGAGATGATTGTTAACTATTTTAAATCTGAGGATTTCATTAAAAATAATAAAATATCCTCTTAAATATAGAAGTATTTGTCCACCTTACTTCTATATCTGGCTGATAATATTCAGCTACCGCCTTCTGAGGCGGTTTTTTTATTTAACAAGTTTAAATGATCAGCATATAAAACTTATCAAAAATGTCAGTAAATATGGAAATGTTTTATAAAGAATTAATAATGACATAAAAAATAATAAGTTGGAGATTATATTGTTATTTTTATTAAAATATTTTTCACATAAAAATAATCTTAAATTACGTATAGAAACATTTACTGGTACATAATTTCCAAAAAAATAGGATGATGAAGAGATGAATGAGAATGCTGAACTCATTAAATATTTAGATATTGCCGAAAATGTATACGAAAATATGTATGAAAAGTACCAGATTACGGATAACCCTATAACCAATCTCAATAGAGTGATGGCAGAAATTAGAAAAGAAGCCGAACAAAATGATTTAAAGTTAAAATATACCAAAATTGATTTTGAAGAATGTTTGACTAAGCCTCTTTCTGAAAGAGAGATAAAAGTTGACTTAAGTCTACTTCCTCGTTTTGAGTATAGAGATGAATTTATTTTATGGCTCACTAATTTTATTAGAAATATTAGTGTGCAAAAAAAGTTCGTAAAACAAAAGTACTATTTTAATTAGCTTTATAAACTTTTTAACTACTCAAAACTATTAATAAATTTTATAGAACAGCGATATAAAAAGAAAAATAAAGTGCACCTTTGTAGAGGTAACTTACATGAAGAATATTACTGAAAAATCACTTTTTGATGTTTTTACCCAGCATCAAGCTTATCTCTACCGAGCATCATCGCGATCGGTAAATGAACTTTATAAGTTTTTTAATAGTGAAACGATGGATATGCTTGATCGGTTAAGCAATTTAATGAAAGAGCTGAATGAAACTGAGAGGTTTGCTCTTGCTGGTGGAGAGTATACAACTCAGCATCTAAAAAACATTCAACTTGTTATTTCGAACTGGTTTAATTCAATTAGCACTGTTTTACCGGAAATTTTTACTCACTCGGCAATTGCTTTGGCTATATATGAGTCAAACTATATGGCCAAACTATTTGGTAAGGTTATTAAAGATTTAGAGGGAGAGCAGCTTTATCAGTCAATAAAACGAGTGCCTTTGGCTGGAGGTACCTTGGTTGATGAATCCTTAGCTCAAATTGGTGAAAATGCCCTTCAACGCATTGAATATGCTATTCGGGATGGCATGAATACCAGGATGACGCCTCAGCAAATCATCAAACGTATTACAGGTACAAAACGCCTTAAGTACGAAGATGGATTGCTCAACAGTACCAGAATCGATATTGAAAGAATTATTAGAACGCTACGTAGTCATATATCAAATCAGGTCTATTTATATAATTTCAAAAATTTTAATTTTGAGTATGTAAGGTTCGTGAGCGTTTTAGATGGCAGGACTTCTAAAATCTGTGCAGCCGTTGACGGTTCTATTTGGAAACTGAATGACCCGGCGAAAAGAGTGCCACCTTTGCATCCGAACTGCCGAAGTATTCTGGTCCCTGTAAGTAAGGATGGAAGGCTTATTGGGAACCGATCTTTCGTTATGGATGAGAGGAAAGTACGAGATATTCCTAAAGATGAGCGGACTCAGTTAATGGGTCAAATAGATGCAAATATTTCCTTCAAAGAATTTTTTAATCTGACCGATAATTTTTTCCAAAAAGAATGGTTAGGCCCTAAACGTTATAAGTTATATAAAGAAGGGCAATTTGATTTTGATAAATTTTTTGATCCAAAGGGGCGGCTCTATACTTTGGATGAATTGAGAGAATTAGATGAACGAACTTTTAAAATACTTGGGTTATAGCTTCATTGTTCTCCACCAAAATAATAATGCCAATAAACTCACACATGCGCCTAGACTACATACACCGAGCCATCCTGCATAAGCATAAGTCGCTGTTGTGCTGATTGCACCCAGTCCACTACCTATTGCATAAAAGAGCATGTATAGACCCACAAGCCGACTATGCGCTTCTGGGCGAGTACGAAAAATCATACTCTGGTTGGTCACATGCAGGGCTTGTCCACCTAAGTCGAGCAATACTATGCCAATCACCAGCGCCCAAAGTGAGTAGGCCATGAGTGAAAGCGGCCACCATGCGAGCAGCAATATTAACAGTGCTGCCAAGCTTGTGCGCTGAGCATATCCGCGGTCGGCCCATTGGCCAGCACGAGTGGCGGCTAGAGCACCGATTACACCGAACAGTCCAAAAGACCCAATTACAGTATGTGAAAAGTTATAGGGTGGTGCACTTAACGGTAGTACCAATGCGCTCCAGAAAATATTAAATGCCGCGAACATGAGTAAAGCTAATACGCCGCGCACCTGTAGGACTTTTTCTTGGCGCAGTAGCTTTAACATAGAAGATAGAAGTTGCGGGTAGCGCATGGTAATAGGCTGAACATTTAAATGAGGAAGTCGCCTCCAAAGTGGTAAGGCAATCATGAGCATAATGATAGCTGCGCAAAAGTACACGCCGCGCCAACCCGCCACATCACTAATTCCTCCTGAAAATACACGGGCAAGCAGTAACCCAATGAACACACCACTCTGTGCAGTACCAACCACATGCCCTTGCTCATGTGGGGCCGCAGCACTTGCAGCATAGGCAATAAGTCCTTGTGTCATGGCTGTGCCGAGTAGACCCACCGCAAGCATTCCTGTCAAAAGAACAATTGTAGAGTGGGCAAAGGCAACCATTAGCAATGCAGATATTAAAGCCAGTAACTGTATAGCCATTAACTGACGCCGATTTATAAGATCACCCAACGGCACTAAAAACACGAGGGCAAGTGCACAACCTATTTGAGTGGCTGTAACCACACCACCAATGGCGGCATGACTAACATTAAAGTCACTCGCTAAGACGTCGAGCAAAGGCTGTGCATAATAGACATTTGCTACGCTTGCACCACTTGCTATAGCAAATAGTAAAACTACGCTACGAGGTAGGTTCGAATGCGTTTTATTGTTGTTTACCGGAGACGTTGAAGATACAAGAGAAGCTTTCATTATTCTAAATCCATCCAATCTAGTTTTAAAATGCAACTAGTTGAATGTTAGATCGACTGGTTTTAAAATGCAACTAGATATCTTGTTACTGATTATTGGTAAGGAAACTCAATGGCTAACTCTACATTGATGAAAGAAGAACCTTGTCCTGTTGCACGCTGCGTCAATCTCATAGGAGATCGCTGGTCACTGCTTATTGTGCGCGATGCATTTGACGGAATGCGCCGTTTTGGAGATTTCCAGCGGAGCTTAGGCGTTGCACGAAATATTCTTTCTGACAGGCTGAAAAAGTTGGTGGATGTTGGTGTTCTTGAAATGCAAGATGCTTCAGATGGTACGGCTTATCAGGAATATGTGCTAACCCCTAAAGGGGAGAGTTTATTTCCTGTGATTGTTGCTCTACGTCAATGGGGAGAACACAACTTATTCGAAAGTGGTGAGCGCCATTCTCTGTTAATTGATAAAAATACAGGTCAGCAAATTCCATTTATGGCACCAGTCACAGCAGATGGAAAAGTGCTAAAAGCCTCTGATACTCAAGTGCAAAAGGTGAAATAAAATAAGAGAATAGAAAAATTAACCTTTTTTAACTTAAATTTTGGGAGATTAGTTGCTAACCTTGCGCGTCAAATTAAGGTGAGATTATGAGATTTATATTCCTCTTTATAAGCGCAATTTCAATTCAATGTTATGCAGCATCGGAAGCGATGGAACTTCATTACTGTGAAACTGTGAAAAAAGCAGCGAGTGGCGTGATGGATGCTAGACAACATGAAGTGCCAGCTAAAGAGTTACATGACATCGCCAATCATCTTGAAGAGCAACAAGCCAAACAACTTTATCAAGAGCTTATCAAATCTGCATATTCTTCAAAGCTATTTGAAGACCCTCTCATTAAGTCAAAAGCTGTCGAGAATTTTCAAACCACTTGGCATGAACAATGTTTGGCAAAAGAATTAGCTAAAAATATGTGAGTGTTAGGGGGAAATGGCTAGCTTAGGTTGGAAGATAGAACTTTATTTCTTACTTACCTCTTCGCTAACACTGGCTAAGCGCGGTAAAGAAGGGGAGAAGGTATTAGTTCGGGTTCTTAATATCATGCAAGGCCAACGTTACATCGAAATTTGTGAGTGAAATCCCACGCAGGAACAATTCCTTTATGGCTGGATTGCTAACCGCGTTTCACTATGAAGGCTCTGATTTCGCTGTGTATTCTACTTTCAGGTTGCACAGCTCATACGATATCTACAAAAGTGCATGTCACTGTTTGTGTGCAGTGTGTGAATTAAAGTCTTTAGAAGAACGCTTTTTTATAGATGGGTGAATAAGTTAAATTGGTTTAAATTTTCTTTAAATATATTTAATTTTAGCTTTAGTATCTATAAGTTAATATAACGAGCTTTATTGTTATTTTCGTAAAAATAAAAAATAAAAATTGTTTTTAAGTTAATGTTTTTTAAAATTATATATATTTTATATTTACATTAATAAGATTGGATACAGAGGCATGATTCATTATTAAATTTATATCATCTATAAGTAGAAATACTCATGAATTAAGTTAAAGGATATTGGTATGAAAGCTATTTTAACGAAGAAAATTATTAGCTGTATCGCAATTAGTGGTGTTTTAAGCTTCAGTGCATTTGAGATTATGGCAGCGAATCAACAAACTATAAATGATGGGAAGAATCACTCTAAAATATTAAATGAAAACCATGAAAATTTGACTGATAGTCAAATTTTCAAGATATTAAGTACAGCTAATAATGGTGAAATTAAGCAGGCAAAAACTGCATTGCCAAAACTAAAAATGGATGAAGCTAAGAAATATGCTGAAATGATGATTAAAGAACATTCTGCCAATGAAAAAAATGCACAAGCGTTGGCAAGTCGGTTACAGTTGATTTCACAAACCAGTAATCTTAGTAAATCATTGCAAAATGATAGTGATAAAATTGTTAGTAAGCTTAATCAAATAACATCAGATACTGATAAAAATTATATGATGAGTCAAGTTAAAGTTCACCGTAAAGTTTTGACGATAATTGATAAGCAGTTAATACCAAACACGAAAAGTTCTGAATTAAAAAATATGCTCGTACAAACACGTGATGCTGTTGCGAAACACCTAAAAGCAGCTGAAGATATATTTAAAAATATGAAATAATATAATTATTTTCTTTTAAAAATACATTTAAAAAGCCTAGTATTAATTAACTAGGCTTTTTTAAATTGCATATACATAAAATCATAATTTCCTGCAGGACAGTGTAAAACTAGAATGTTATGGGTAATGTTTAATCTAGCGAAATATAATAATTATGGGGTAAAGGATGATATAATTGTGATGTCTATTTGAATAAGAATTTTTATTGATGAGAAATAATTTCTTTAATTAATAACATCTCCTTACTTAATAGGGGTATTTATAAAACATAACTAACCTAAAGGTGAATTATAATAATAATTGTCAAGCATATTTCAAAAGTTCTTTTAATATTCTAGCTCTTTTGAAAGACACTAGATTTTAAAATATAGGGAGTAAGAAAATGGTAAATATAAAACAATCAAATTTAGATGGTAATCATACGACTCAAAAAGAGCCATCTTCTAATGGTAATGTATCAAATAGCAAACCATTACAAGACATTTCATCCACAATTGATAATGCTCGTCCAGATTTAAACTCTCCACCGACTAATACCGATATGAATGAAGGGGGAGAGAATTTGGTTGCTACAGGTGCAGGAACCTTGGGAGGAGCGGCGGTAGGTGCTGCATTTGGTGTTGTTGGTGGCCCTCCAGGTGCTGTTGTTGGGGGGATTATTGGTGGTGTGGTAGGGGCAATAGCAGGTAATGATATAGCTCAAACAAATAATCAAAAAGATGATAGTAATTACTGGCAAGAAGAAGATAATTATTGGCGAGAAAACTATAAAAAAATGCCATATTATACTGAAGACAAGAATCTAGAATATGATCGTGATTATCGGGCGGCTTATCGTTTAGGTTATGAAAATCGTGTACCTAATAATGCAGAAATTAATTTTTCCGAGGTTGAATCTAAATTGAAAACTAAATGGGAACAAGTTAAAGGCAGTTCACGTTTGCAGTGGGAGGAAGCTAAATTTGCTGTAGAAGATGGATTGAAAAAAATTCATCCTTAAGTCATTTAATACTTAGAAAGTCTCCTCAATGGGGGAGACTTTGCGATAATATACTTTTAAGCTAATTTTTAATTTCAATATCAATAAAAACTTAATGATGGGTTTAATCATAAAATATTAATTATATTTTCATTATTCTTTTTTCTTTAGGCATTTAAGTATTTGAACAATTAAGCGGGCACTCTTCATTTTTCTGCCTTCTTCTTGATAGTACTGTTCAAAAAGGGCATAGAAGGGGATATGGATTTTTCAGACTCAGGATTAGCCTGTTAAGATTGTAATTCTAATAATTTTTTAGCGGCCCATTGTTCACACTCACTCGCAGTATCTCGAGTAGCTGTATAATGTTTACCTAAATAACGGACAGTGATGCGCCACGCGTCTCCGCGCTTAACCGGCTTTTGCATAATAACACTCCAAATTTCATGGTACTGCAATGGAAATATAAAGCGTTTTTTAATGCGAATTTTGAATTGACCTATAGACAATAAAAAAACCACCTAACTCTTTCGAATTAAGTGGTTTTTGAATTTTGGAGCGGGAAGTAGAGTTCAAACTCATAACTCCAGCTATGGCTGGATCAAAAGAGTTTTACCGGCACTCCTTCTGGCGCATATAGTAATTCAGTCACGGCTTAAGATGATGCGAGAAGACTATTCGCAGTCAGATGCATGTAACGATGTTAAAAGTGGCTTGGCAGTGTTGCATTGTGGAGATGAGGTTATAAATTTTTAAAATTGTTTTACATAGCTTGGATAAGTGTTTTTTGTATTTGCATATATAACAAAATAATATTTTTCGACGGAAAAATACCCATTATGGACAGGGAAGTTCAATTTGCCTCTTGAAACACTTCATTTATCCTGGCACTCTTGCTTCTACAAAAAAAGGTGTATTTGTGGTATGACTGCCGTTAGCTCTTCTTTCAGATTTTTAGATGTATTTGCCGGTGCTGGAGGGCTTTCAGAAGGATTTATTCAAGCTGGTTTTATGCCGGTAGCGCATGTGGAAGCTGATGAAGCGGCTTGTGCTACTTTAAAAACACGTCAAGCATATCATTGGTTAAAAGATAATAATAAAATCGATATTTATAAAGACTATCTAGAAGGAAATATTACACGTAATGAGTTTTGGGGAATGGTGCCTCAAGAGGTTCTAGACTCAGTTATAAATGAATTTATTGGTCCTGAAAGTTTAAAATCTATTTTTGAAAAAGTTGATAAATTTTTAAATGGTAAAAAATTAGATATTATCGTTGGAGGACCACCTTGTCAGGCATATTCAGTTATCGGCAGGGCACGAGGAAATATGGAAAATGATCCTCGTAATCATTTATATATTTATTACGCTGAATTTTTAAAAAAATATGAACCTGAATATTTTGTTTTTGAAAATGTACTCGGGCTCTTATCTGCAAAAGATAGAAATGGTGATTCATATTTTAAGAAGATGTGTAATCTCTTCAATGAAATGGGTTATGCTGTTGAATATAAAGTATTAACTGCTGCAGATTATGGGGTTTTACAGAATAGAAAGCGTGTAATTCTAATTGGTAAAAGAGGTGTAGAACACAAGGAATTCTATCCAGAGCTTTTGAAAGTTGATTTAAACGCTATGGTTTGGGATGCATTGGAAGATCTACCAAAAATAAAAGCTGGCGAAGGAAGTCATTTACCTTGTGAAGTTTCCCAAAATTATAGTCATTGGTTATTACAAGCGAATATACATACAGATTTACCAGTAACATGGCATCAAGCTCGTCCAAATACTACACAAGATTTGGAAATTTATCGTATAGCAGTGGATATTTGGAATAATAGTAAAAAAAGATTAAATTATAATGACTTGCCAAATAAATTAAAAAGTCATAAATTTAGTGAATCTTTTACTGATCGTTTTAAAGTGGTCGCTGGTGATTTAACTGCGTGTCATACAGTAGTTGCACATATGGCAAAGGACGGACATCATTATATTCATCCTGATATTGAGCAGAATCGCTCTTTAACTCCACGTGAGGCTGCACGATTACAAACTTTTCCTGATGATTATTTCTTTGAAAGTCAAAGCGGGAAACCTAGTCGTACGAGTGCCTATAAACAAATTGGTAATGCTGTGCCCGTTCTATTAGCAAATAAAATTGCAGAAAAAATTATGGAGTATTTAAATGGCTGAAGATAAAAGAATTATAATAAGACCAGCTGGGCGACACATACTTACGATTGGAAGAGAGTTAATTCAAGACCATGCCGCTGCAATAATTGAATTGGTTAAAAATGCTTTTGACGCTGATTCACCGGCAGTAGATATAAAAATTAATAAAGATAATTCAAATAAAAATTATAAAATTATCATAACTGATTATGGTCATGGTATGTCTCGTGATGATGTATTATTAAAATGGTTAGTTCCCTCTACTGATGATAAGCTTAAGAGAAAATCCACTAGAAATGGACGAGTAATGCAAGGCCGTAAAGGAGTCGGTCGATATGCAGTAGCATTATTAGGAGATCTTTTAAAAATTCAAACAGTAACTGAAAAAGGAGAGTGTACTACAGTTTCTTTGTGCTGGAGTGAGTTTGAGAAAGCCCAGTATCTAGATCAAGTTGATATTAAAGTAGAGACAATTACTGATAATAATTTGAAGAAAGGTACAACAATTGAGATTTTTGGTGATGAAAAATTTTATGGTGAATGGACTGAAAAACAAGTTAATAAATTGATTTTTGAATTAAAAAAGTTGGTAGTGCCTTTAGATTTAAGCAGAAGTAATGAAAATAAGAATTTAAATTTTAATATTTATCTCGAAGTAGAAAGTGATAACAATGATGAGGTGATGAAAAAAACTGAAATTAAATCATATCCGATTGTAGATTATTTTGATTATCGAATATCTGGAACAGTTGAAAAAGATGGTACAGGGAAATTAATTTATTCTTGTCAAAAGGCAGATAATATCCCGAATGAAGAAATCAGTTTCCAATTTAAAGAAGCTGTAACTATTGATAATAAATCTTATATGAGAAACTCTCCTCTAAATTGTGGAAAGTTAATTTTTGATATTAGGGTTTATGACCGTGATCCTGAATCACTGTTATCATTAATTAAGCGAGGAAGCCTAACTAAAAATATTGAAAATACTCAATTAGAATTGGGTGAGCCTAAGGGGAAGAAAAAAGTTCAAGAGTTTACTAAGACTGATGCGAAAAATTTATTAGATGAATACAATGGTTTGGGAGTTTTTAGAAATGGCTTTCGTCTTAGACCTTTAGGTGATCCTGGATATGATTGGTTACTATTAGATAGCCGACGTGTTCAAAATCCTTCAATGAGAATCGGTATTAACCAAGTAATTGGTTATGTAAAGATACAATCAGAAGAAGACTCTAATTTAATAGAAAAAAGTGCTCGTGATGGTTTAAAAGATAATAGAGCCTATGAGGATTTAATGAATGCTACTCAGCAAGTAATTGCTGAGTTAGAAACCCGAAGATTTAATTATAGAAAAATTAATGGACTTTCGAGACCTGCTTTAAAAATTGAACAAGAGTTCGAAAAGTTATTTAATTTTGATGATTTGAAGTTTGATATTAAGAAATCTTTAGATGAAGAGGGTGTCTCTTTGGAGACCTCTGATAAAATTTTAAAATCTATAGATGAGAAATCAAAAGAGCAGAATAAAGCCGTAGAAGAAATACGCAAAGCCGTTTCTGTATACCAGACTCAAGCTATGTTAGGAAAAATTATAAATCAGATTTTGCATGAAGGCAGAAGACCTTTAAATTTCTTTAAAAACGAAATACCTAGTTTTAAATTCTTCTTACAAAGTTATATTGAAAACAATAATGAAGATGATTTGAATGAAATTTTGAGTATAGCTGAAGGAATTAATAAAAACTCAAAAGATTTTGTAGAGCTTTTTAGCAAAATATCTCCTCTAGCCGCTGCAAAAAGAGGGAATAGAAAGCAAGAGTTTATCTATAAATGTATTGATGATGCTTTAAAATTATTTTCTAATGATTTAAATATTTTAAATATTGAGGTTAAAATTAATATAAATAAAAATCAAACCCTACTTTGTTGGAAGCAAGACATAGATATTATATTTGCGAACTTAATTGAGAATAGTATCTATTGGTTAAGTCAGATTAATGAGTCTCGTAAAATTGAGATATATGAAGGCTTCGATGAAGGTAAACCAATAATTTTATATAAAGACAATGGACCTGGGATTGATGTAGATAGTATTAAATCAAATGCTATTTTTGAACCAGGTTTTACTAAAAAGACTGAAGGTACTGGATTGGGGCTTTCTATTGCAGGTGAGGCTGCTGATAGAAATGGTTTGGAGTTAAAAGCACAAGAGTCAGATGAGGGTGCTTTATTTTTGTTGTTAGGAAAATAATATGAATTATTTAAAATTAGCTTTAATTGAAGATGATCAAACTACAATTGAAACTTTTGAAAGATCTTGTAAGGTTTTTGAGAGACAGGTTGAAGTCAAAATAGATATTATTAAATGCAGAAATTTATCTGAATTTCAATCAAAAATTTTAGATATTATAGGTTGTGATGGATTAATTGTAGACATGGCATTAACACAGGCTTCAGAAAATGAAGAAAGTGGTTTGCAAGTAATTGAATATTTTTCTAATAATAAAATTATTATTCCAACAGTGGTCTTTACTGGTACACAAGATCCGGTAATATCAAGCCATCCATTCATTGATATAATGGTTAAAGGGGAGGTTGCTAATGAAGAAATTATAGATAACTTTCTAAAAATAAAATCTTCAGGAATATTAGATATTTTAGGGGGGAAAGGATTGTTAAAAGAATACATGTATAATGTTTTTCATAATAACATTAATAAACAAAAGAAAAGATGGATTGACCATTCAGGAAATAACTTGGAAGAAACAAAAAAAGCTTTATTAAGACATACAATAAATCATTTATTTCAATATCTTGAAGAAGATTCAAGTAAAGTTTTTGTTGAAGAAATGTATATTTATCCGCCTATTTCAAAAATCATAAGCCCTGGATGTATTGTTCGTAAAGATAAAACAGATTATTTAGTTCTTACACCTGCTTGCGATCTCGTACCTAGAGCCTACAAAGAAAAAGATGAAAATGGAGAGGTTAAAAAATCATCTGAAGGGGAGCCTATAATTACCATGAAACCAAAAACTAATTGTGTTCTTTTAGCTGAAATTCAACCTTTAGAAAAATCATTACAAGAAGTTTTAGAAATGGATAATTTGTCCCGATCACCTAAAAATATTAAAAAGTGTTTAGATAAAATTTTTAAAGATGTCTTGGAGTACTATCACTTTTTACCAGATGCTTTTGATTTTAAGGGGGGAACTGTTCTATTTAGATCTATTACTTCAGTCGAACCTGAAAAATTAGCTAACGAATATAGCTCAATTATAATTCGAGTTTCTCCTTTCTTTTTAAATAATATTCAAGCTAGATTTTCTCGCTACTATGCGAGACAAGGACAACCAGATATTGATTATTCTAGTTTTATGGAAGAAAAAATAGCTATGTATGGCGTGAATACTTAAAAACTATATGAATAATATAGGGGCTTTATGCAATTTCTTGATTTTTCCTAAATAAATTGATTCCTTAATAGGGGGTAGGCTAGCCTTCTATTAAGAAATTATTTGTTCATTTATTTCTAGTAATGGTTCTGAATCCAATAGCCATTTTGTAAGGATATCTATAAGTGCTACAGGATCTTTTTTAGAACGACGTATCGCACACTCCCATATAGTACATATTCTCCAGCCGCTATCTAAAAGAAGGCTTTTAGTTTTCAGATCATTTTCCTGATTTTTAGAAATTTTTGCTTCCCAGAATTCGGTGCGGCTAGCCGGTAACTTGAACAACCGACAATTCTGATGCCCATGCCAGAAACAGCCATGTATAAAAATGATAGCCTTGTATTTTGGTAATACAATATCAGGTTTACCGGGTAAGTCTTTGCGGTGGATACGGAAGCGGAAGCCCTGTGCATGAAGAAGGCTACGGATGAGCAATTCTGGTTTTGTATTTCGTCCTTTAATATTTGACATCATACGGCTGCGCGTAGCGCTATCGACAATATCTACCATTATTATTTATACCTTATTTTTAATAACGATCAGTTTAGCAGTACTTGAACTTATGAATGGTATATACATTTTTTGCTTTATAGTGGACGAAATGTAAATGTGCATCGCACCCGATAGTTAGAAGCGAAAGATGAGTTGTGATATTCATGATGTTGCAGCAGAATATAAGATGTTTGTTTAATATGATTTCGATTGGTCAAAGCTAATTACCAGACAATAAAAAAACCACCTAATTCTTTCGAATTAAGTGGTTTTTGAATTTTGGAGCGGGAAACGAGACTCGAACTCGCGACCCCAACCTTGGCAAGGTTATGCTCTACCAACTGAGCTATTCCCGCAATGTGAGCACATTATAGAGTGTTTCATTAAAGTGTCAACACTCTTGTGATCTAATTGAACGTTTAATCAGCACGACGCCAAACTGTACCTTGACGTGTATCTTCAAGAACTACGCCTTGCTCAAGTAAAGACTGACGAATGCTATCTGCTTTCGCAAAGTCTTTTGCTTTTTTCGCATCAACACGTTGTTGAATGAAATCTTCAATTTCAGCATCAGACAAAGCAAGTGCATCTTGTCCAATATCTGATTTTAAGAAATCGTCTACATTGTGTTGTACCAAACCTAAAATGTTGGTGAGGTGACGTAATGTCGAATAAAGCACAGTCGCTTGGTCAGCTTGCTCTTCTTTTACGGCACGGTTTAACTCTTTATTGAGTTCAAACAATACAGCCATTGCTTCGGCAGTATTGAAATCGTCACACATTGCATTGTTAAAGCGTTCAATAAAGCTTTGATCAAGCGTTTCAGTTGTCGTTTGACCGTACACTTGTTGATAAGCTTTAAATGAATGATAGAAACGAGTTAAAGAAGTTTTTGCCTCTTTAAGTGCTACATCAGAGAAGTTCACAGGGCTACGATAGTGTGAAGACACAATAAAGTAGCGGATCACTTCAGGGTGGAATTTCTCCATTACGTCACGAATCGTAAAGAAGTTGCCTAAAGACTTAGACATCTTTTCACCATCAACGTTAATAAAGCCAACATGCATCCAGTAGTTTACATATTGCTCACCAGTCGAAGCTTCACTTTGCGCAATTTCATTTTCATGGTGCGGGAACATTAAATCTGAACCGCCACCATGAATGTCAAAGTGATTGCCTAGGCAGCAAGTCGACATTGCAGAACATTCAATGTGCCAACCCGGACGGCCATTACCCCAAGGGGATGCCCAAGATGGTTCATTTTCTTTTGCATGTTTCCAAAGCACAAAGTCAAAAGGATGTTTCTTTTCAACTTCTACATCAACACGCTCACTTGCGCCAGCTTGCATATCATCAAGCTTACGGCCAGAGAGGCGACCATATTTTTCAAATTTGGTGACTTCAAAATATACATCACCGTTTGAAGCAGGGTAAGCAGCGCCTTTATTCACCAGATTACCAATCATATTTTGCATCTGGTCAATATATTCAGTCGCTTTAGGTGCTTCATCTGGTGCTAAACAGCCTAAGTTCGCTGCATCTTCATTCATGGCGTCGATGAAACGCGTGGTGAGCTGTTGGATTGTTTCACCATTCTCATTCGCACGTTTGATGATTTTGTCATCAATATCGGTAATGTTGCGAATGTAGCGGACTTTCCAGCCTTGACTACGCAAAAAACGGATAATGTAGTCAAATGCAACCATAACTCGAGCATGCCCGATATGACAGTAGTCGTAAACGGTCATACCGCAGACGTACATATCGATGTGACCTTCTTTGCGAGGTACAAATTCAACTTTTTTTCGTTGCTCAGAGTTATATAAAACAAACGGTTGCATAAGGGTTTTCAAACACTCAACAAAAATAGTGTTACATCATAACTGATGCATCATTTTTAACAAAGTTTTATGCATGAATTTTATAAGCTTGTGAAATCTTATACATTTAAAAACGTGTAACTGATTGAGTTATGCTAGAATGCCCCCAAATCTTTTGATTAAAATCACCGATCTCAACCAGAGATCAGATCAATTATTTTGAGTCAAACTCGTATGCCTAATCCTACAGATTTCCAAAGCAGTGCTTTAGCGACATTGCGCATTGAGCAACAAGCCATAGATGTATTAGCAACACAAATTGATGACCGTTTTAATCGTGCTTGTGAAATATTATTACAATGCAAAGGTCGTGTTGTGATCACAGGTATGGGTAAATCTGGGCATATTGGCCGAAAAATGGCAGCGACATTTGCTTCGACAGGCACGCCGTCTTTCTTTATGCATCCTGGTGAAGCAGGACATGGTGATTTAGGAATGCTTGTTCGTGGCGATGTACTTATTGCAATTTCCAACTCAGGAAAAAGCGATGAAATCATGATGTTGATGCCACTCATTAAGCATCTTGGTGTACCTCTTATTACGATTAGTCGTGATGATAAAGGCCCAATGCCGCAAAATGCAGATATTGCTTTAACTCTGGGTGAGTCTGACGAAGCATGCCCTTTAGGCTTGGCGCCTACTTCAAGTACGACAGCGACTTTGGTTTTAGGCGATGCTTTAGCAGTTGCTTTACTTGAAGCTCGTGGTTTTACTGCTGATGACTTTGCACGTTCGCATCCGGCGGGTGCGTTGGGTAAGCGTTTACTGTTACATGTAAAACATTTAATGCATACAGGCGACGAGTTACCAAAAGTTTCACCTGATACACCAATGAATCAAGTACTTTACGAGATCTCAAATAAGCGTTTAGGTTTGACAACAATTGTTGATGAACAAGACCATCTACTTGGTATTTTTACAGATGGGGATTTACGTCGTCTCATCGATAAACAGCAAGGGTTTGATGTAAATTTACCTGTGTCTGAAGTGATGACAAAGAAACCGTCAACGATCTCTCAAGAAGCACGAGCTGTAGAAGCTTTACAACAACTTAACCAGAAAAAAATCAGTCAGTTTGTAGTAGTCGATGACCAGAACAAAGTGATTGGTGTAATTAGTATGCATGACCTTATTCAGGCAGGGGTGAATTAATCAATGGCATCGTATGCATTGTTAGAACAAGCACGTCATTTGCAGGCATTGGTTCTGGATGTTGATGGTATTTTAAGTGATGGCTTTGTGACATTAACCAACACGGGTGATGAAATTAAATCATTCGACATTCGTGATGGTTTGGGTATGAAACTTGCGCAACAAGCGGGTATGAAAGTCATCATTATTACTGGGCGAAAAAGTAATATCGTTGAAAAACGCATGTCCGATTTAGGTGTCGATCTAGTGTTCCAAGGCCGTGAAGATAAAGGTTCGGCGCTACGTGAAGCGTGTGCACAGTTTAATATCCTGCCTTCAGATTGCTTATATATGGGTGATGATTGGCCGGATCTTTCAGCATTTGCCATTGCCGGAATGAGTGTTACTGTTCCAAACGGGCATGAAGAAGTGCGCCGTCGTGCGGATTTGGTAACACAGGCGATGGGTGGCCGTGGAGCTGTGCGTGAAGTTTGTGATATGTTGCTGATCGCAAAAGGCATTTACCAAGAACTTCTTGAAAAATATCTTGCAGTACCGCATTAATAACAAGATTACTTAAAAAGGTAGGCTATTCCTGCTCATGGATACCAGAGTTTTATATATTGTTGCTGTAGTGGTTGCTGCTGTGAGTGGTGGTTACTACTACTATAGTGGCAAGGCAAAAAAACTGGACATTGGTTCGGCGAAGAATATGACTTATTCGGCGCAGGGCGTCCATTTGACTCAAACTGATGATAAAGGCAATTTGTATATTCGTGCTGAAGTTCGTCAGCTTGAACAGGATATGCAACAAAAAACGTCAAAGTTGGATCAACTCAATGCCACTATGTATAAATTAGGTAAAGTTGATGCAACATTCTTTGCTAAACAAGCTTATGGATATGATGATAATCAAAAGGTTGTGTTATCGGGTGACGTGGTAGCCACTAAGTTGGCACCGCAAGGAACCATTGAGTTTCAAACCGATGAATTAACTGGTTATCCAAAAACTAGAGACATTGAAACTAATCATCAAGTGACAGTTCAGTCTCCACAAGGCGAGTTTGTGAGCAAAGGTCTAAAAGCCAATTTGAATAATGGTCAGTACGAATTTTTTAATATTCGAGGAAAGTATGCACCAAAGTCTTAATTTAAAACGTTCTTCAGCTTTCCTAAAACAAGCTGCGGTAATTACATTCGTTGCTTTATCATCTGCTTCGACTTTTGCTTTGCCGTCTGACCGTAATCAACAAATTTCGTTAGTGGCAGACCGTGCAACTTATAATGAAAAAACCGGTTTGACAACTTATACGGGTAATGTCGTGATTGAGCAGGGCACCATGAAGCTTCAGGCTGACTCAATTGTTGCTACGCTAAACTCTAAACGTGAAATTCAAACGATCACTGCTAAAGGTAGACCGTCTAAGTTTCAGCAACAAATAAGTGCTGATAAAGGTATTGCACGCGGTGAAGGACAAACGATTGTTTATAATGCAGATACAGGCATTATTACCTTGTCTGGCGGTGCATATTTATACCAAGATGGTTCAAGTATTCGCGGTAACACCCTGAAATATAGTATGAATAAGGGTGATGTTGAAGCTCAAGGTTCTTCTTCAAACCGGGTACAAATCATTATTCCACCTTCAAGTTCAAAAAGTTTCCCAGGAGCGCGTGACTAATGCAGCAAGCTCTTCAACAACCGCAAACTTTGTGTATTAAACACTTAGCAAAAAACTATAGTAAGCGTTGGGTTGTCAAAGACGTCTCTTTTAGTATGCAAAGTGGACAGATTGTTGGTTTGCTTGGTCCTAACGGCGCTGGAAAAACCACCAGTTTCTATATGGTGGTTGGACTAGTGCGCATGGATAAAGGTGAGATTCATCTTGATGACCTAGATATGTCAGACCTAGCGATGCATGAACGTGCGCGTAAGGGTATTGGTTATTTACCTCAAGAAGCTTCTATCTTTAGAAAATTGACGATTGCTGAAAATATTATGTCGATCTTAGAGACACGTAAAGATTTGAATAAACAGCAACGTCAGCAGCGCCTTACTGAGTTATTAAATGACTTTAAAATTAGTCATATTAAAGATTCATTGGGAATGAGTGTATCTGGTGGTGAACGTCGTCGTGCAGAAATTGCACGTGCTTTGGCCGCAGATCCGAAATTTATGCTTCTGGATGAGCCGTTCGCTGGTGTTGACCCAATTTCAGTAGGCGATATTAAAGATATTATCCAGACCTTAAAGGATCGCGGTATTGGTGTCCTCATTACCGATCACAATGTTCGTGAAACTTTAGCAATCTGTGAACGTGCTTATATTGTAAGTGAAGGCTCGGTAATTGCCGAAGGCACACCACAAGAAATTTTAGACAATGAACAGGTACGTAAAGTCTATTTAGGTGATGATTTCACAGTTTAATTAAAGACATTAATCTGTTTGGTTAAAAAGAGGTCAAGGCCTCTTTTTTTATTTTTTAGTATTTTATAAATAAAAACAAATACATATATCAATCATTTAATGAAAAAATAATGTGTGATTTATTCCATCAATTATGCTGCTTTAGGTGAAAAACTATGTAGAATGTAGAAGCTTTTAAACGATAACAAACAAGATCAACAAGATAAGCATGATTGGATATAACCAAAGAAGAGTAAGAGGGATATGTAGAAAGCAGGCTTTCCTGAAAGGGCTTATGCTTTTAAGTACACTACATGTACCTGTCGTGATATACGCTGCTAAGCCAAGTGAGCAATACCACACCCTGAAAGAGAACTTGTCACAACTTTTTGTCCCTAAAAGTAGTGATGACTTTAAAGTTGCCAAAATGCACAAGCTTAGTAATTTTAAGCTAGACCGTTCTATTGTGCAGGAATTTCCTACTGTTCAACTTAATGATAATCGAGCTTCATCTTTTTCTAACTTGCCATCTAGAACGATGACATTGCAAGATGCGGTAAAAATTGCCATTCAGCGTAGCCCCGATATTTCACAATCTATTGCAACTTTAGCAGGTCAAAATTCAGGAGTTGATGTTGCTAAAGCCGGTTACTATCCCCAGCTTTCAGGAGGGATTACGACTGGTGATTTAAGCAGTGGAGAACGAGGTCGGCAGTTATTAACCTTAAGTGCTACCCAAATGCTTTATGACTTCGGTAAAGTCAAATCAGGTGTTGATGTTGAAGAAGCGAAAGTTCAGGTTGAACAAGCCAACGTCTTGGTTAGCGTTGATACTCTAGCTTTGGATGTTGCACAGACCATTGTGAATATTCAGCGTTATCTACAGCTTAATAAAATTGCTGAGCAGCAAATTGCCGGTATTCGACGTATTCAGGAAATTGCTAACCTGCGTGCAAACGCTGGTGTCGCGAGTCAAGCCGACCCAATTCAGGCGCAGTCATACTTACAGGCAGCGCAGTCTGCTTTGATTGCTCAGCAATCATTATTACGTCAATACCAACAGCATTTAAGAACCTTATTAGGTGCAGATGTTAGTCATACCGGATGGATTATTTCCGATGATCTCGTGAAGCAATCTGATCTTTATGGTGAACCTGAGTTTAATACCATTCCAAAAATGATTGCCGCGCAGGCAGGTGTTGAGGTTGCAAAAGCTCAAAAACAACAAACCCGTTTAACCCGATATCCGACCTTGGCTGTGAAAGGTTCGGTAAGTCAGGCGATTAATGGTAAAAACCCGAATAACGACAAAGATGACGGTTTATATAGTTCAGTCATGCTTGAAGCAACCAGTCAGTTTTACCAAGGTGGTGCTACAGCTTCACAAGTAAAAATGGCAAGTTATGCCGAAGAAGCTGCAAAAGCCAAAGTGAATTCGGTGTATATGGATGTTCTGGACCAAATTAGAACAAGTCGCGAACAGATTGAAAATAAACAGCGTCAAATGCAGGTTTTGGCAAGTCGCCAAGCAACAACGGTTCGTACACGTGAACTCTATCAAGAGCAATACAAGCTCGGTACGCGTTCATTGGTCGATTTATTAAATGCTGAACAAGCTATTCATAGTGCCAACTCAGAACTCGAATCAGCACGTTATGACATTTATAGCAGCATTGTTCAGTACATTGAAGCAACAGGACGTTCCCGCCAAGCCTATGGCTTAAATAATATTTCAATTCAGGGGTTCGAAGTACAACCATGATGACAAAAATAAATTACCAGCCTTGGCTACAGGCGGTCTTAACTATTGCTAAACATTATCGAATAGAGCCTTCAGAAGAAAGAATTCGCTTACAACTTGATTGGAACCAAAATCAGAATTTAGATAACGTCTTGCAGTTAATGACACGTCAAGTCGGTCTGAATCTTCGTAAGGCACCATTTTCCTTAGACTTACTCAACCCATGGCGTTTACCTGTCATGGTGGAGTTTAATGATGGTCAAGTCGGTGTAATCGATAAGGCCGATACACAAGGAAATGTGAGTATCCAGTTCAGTGGAGATCAGGGCCTTTCACAAAGTTTATCTTTAGACGCTTTAAAAACTACACTTAAAAATGTCTATATCTTGCGTCCTGAAACGTCTATTCCAGATGCACGTATTGACGAATATATCAAACCTTATGAAGCCAACTGGTTTTGGTCAATCGTTTTAAGAGACTGGAAACGCTACGTTGATATTATGTTTGCCTCGCTGATTGCCAATGTGCTGGCACTAGCAACCATTATTTTCTCGATGCAAGTGTATGACCGCGTGGTTCCTTCCCAGTCAATTCCCACTTTATGGGTTTTGGCGGGTGGTGTACTGATTGCCGCTCTTTTTGAGTTTACCTTACGTGTTTCACGAGTATATTTATCCGATATTATTGGTAAACGTGCTGACTTACGTGTGTCGGATCGTGTATTTGGCCATGCCTTAAGAATTAAAAATAAAGATCGCTCGAAATCTACAGGTAGTTTTATTTCCCAGATTCGTGAACTCGAAGGCGTTCGTGAACTGGTCACCTCAACTACAATTAGTGCGATTGCCGATTTTCCGTTCTTTTTCCTATTCTTAGTAATTTTTGCCATTATTGGTGGAAAACTGTTCTGGGTAATGCTACTTGTTGTGCCGCTTATGATCTTGCCAGGTATTTTGGTACAGAAGAAGCTGGCTCAACTTGCACAAGAGGGTATGAGAGAATCTTCAATTCGTAACGCAATTTTGGTAGAAGCGGTACAAGGTATTGAAGACATTAAGCTCTTACGTGCTGAATCACGTTTCCAAAACCAATGGAACCATATGAATGAAGTCTCAGCCGACATTGGTATGAGGCAGCGTAAAATTGTGGGTACCTTAATGGCTTGGACCCAAATGGTTCAGGGTTTAACTTATGCCATTGTGGTGTTAGTGGGCTGTTTTGCGGTAATGGACGGTGAAATGACCACAGGTGCGTTAGTCGCATGTTCAATTTTATCTTCGCGTATGTTAGGGCCAATTGCCCAGATTACGGGCGTATTAGGTCGTCTACAACAGGCAAAAGTTGCTAAGCAAAGTTTAGATGAACTTATGCAACGTCCGATTGATCAGGCCGACCGTTCACATCTGGTACACAAAGCTGTTTTAAATGGCGACTATGAATTAAAAAATATCTTGTTCCAATATGGGGAAGAAGATCCGAGACCAAGTCTTGCGATCCGCCATTTAAAAATTCGTGCCGGAGAAAAAATTGCGATTTTGGGCCGTAATGGTGCTGGTAAGTCGACATTACTTCAGCTTTTATCCGGTATGCAGGTTCCAACTCAGGGAGCTGTGCATTTAGATGGACTCGATCTTTCCTTAATTGATCCATCAGATGTGCGCCGAGATATGGGGCTACTCAACCAGAATGCACATTTATTCTACGGAACAATCCGTGAAAACCTGACTTTAGGTGCACCGCTTGCAACAGATGAAGACATTCTTCGTGCATTGGTGGTAACAGGTGCTTTATCTTTTGTTCAAGAGAAAAAAGAAGGCTTGGATTACTTGGTTTTAGAAGGAGGCGTTGGTTTCTCTGGTGGTCAGAAACAAGCGTTATTATTGGCTCGTTTATTGATTCGTCAACCGAATATTTTATTGCTTGATGAGCCGACAGCAGCCATTGATGATGTTGCAGAGAAACAATTAATTGATCATCTCAAAGGATGGTTAGCACACCGAACGTTGGTTGTGGCGACCCACCGCCGAGCTGTTCTTGAACTGGTCGATCGAATTATTGTCGTCAATGAAGGCAAAATTGTGATGGATGGACCACGAGATCAGGTACTTAATCAATCTACAGCCCAACAAAAACAAGTGAGCCAAGGGGGCAATTCATGAGCGAACAACAACAAGAACTTACCCGTTCAATGAATGTATCTTATAGTGAACCACCATTACCGCGTGCCAGTTTAGTCATCTGGATCGTGGGCATTGGTTTAGTGATTTTCTTTATCTGGGCATGGTTTTTTAAGCTTGAAGAAGTTTCAACTGGTACAGGTAAAGTTATTCCATCCTCTAAAGAACAGGTCATCCAGTCTTTAGAAGGTGGTATTTTAACTAAGCTAAATGTACAAGAAGGCGATATTGTCCAAAAAGGGCAAATTCTTGCTCAGCTTGACCCAACCCGTTTTGCTTCAAATGTGGGTGAGTCGAGATCTTTATTAATTGCAGCTCAAGCCACAGCAGCACGTTTACGTGCGGAAGTGAACGGTACACCACTGGTTTTCCCTGAAATAGTTGCACAAGATCCGAAGCTTGTTCATGAAGAGACTGCTTTGTATGAATCACGTAGAGCCGATCTTGAACAAACGCTTTCAGGATTAAGACAGGCTTTACAACTGGTTCAGCAAGAATTGGCCATGACAGAGCCTTTGGTTGCCAAAGGTGCTGCTAGTGAGGTTGAGGTTTTAC
The DNA here is from genome assembly GCF_024151445.1 of Acinetobacter sp. UC24323. Taxonomy (NCBI): domain Bacteria; kingdom Pseudomonadati; phylum Pseudomonadota; class Gammaproteobacteria; order Moraxellales; family Moraxellaceae; genus Acinetobacter; species Acinetobacter sp. UC24323. The sequence goes on from NZ_JAHIBY010000009.1 coordinate 163,652, forward strand.
GCTTACGCCGTGAAGCAAATGATTTGCAAAACAAGATGAACGATGCACGTAACCAATACTACGTTAAAGCACGTGAAGAGTTATCTAAAGCAAATACTGACACGCAAACTCAACAACAAGTTGTCATGGGCCGTAATGACAGTTTACAACGTGCCGTATTTAAAGCCCCTGTGCGCGGTGTGGTAAAAGAAATTACAGTGACAACGCATGGCGGTGTGATTCCACAAAACGGTAAGTTAATGACCATCGTGCCAATTGATGAACAGTTATTAATTGAAGCCCGTATTTTGCCACGTGACATTGCATTCATTCGTCCTGGTCAAGAAGCTTTGGTTAAGATCACGGCCTATGACTACTCAATTTATGGTGGTTTAAAAGGTAAGGTTACGGTTATTTCTCCAGATACCATTCGCGATGAAGTGAAACAGGATCAATTCTATTATCGTGTTTATATCCGAACTGACTCCGACAAGCTTTACAATAAAGAAGGTAAAGCATTCGGTATTACACCGGGTATGGTGGCAACTGTAGATATTCGTACGGGTGAGAAGACTGTACTGGATTATTTACTTAAACCATTTAATAAAGCCAAAGAAGCATTAAGAGAAAGATAAGAAAAAAGCCCCGAAATTCGGGGCTTTTTTATAGGTTTGCTTCTATTAAATTCACGTTATAATTTGATTTTTATTATGCTTTATTTCATTTATGGCTTTTACGATTGCATCACCCGTTACTTTTGAAGAAGAAATTAAAAAAAGTAGATTTCAGGCGATTGCTGCGCCAGTAGAAAATGAACAGCAAGTGAAAGAGTTTTTAGAATTAAATAAAGATATCTCGACCACACATCAATGTTGGGCATGGAAAATTGGGCATAACGTTCGCTTTAATGATGATGGGGAACCATCTGGTACAGCGGGACGCCCAATTCTGGCAACTATTGAAGGAAATGACCTGACTAATATTATTGTCATGGTGAACCGCTGGTATGGCGGTATAAAACTGGGAACTGGTGGCCTTGTTCGAGCGTATGGTGGTTGTGCCGGACAATCATTATTATTAGCTGAACGTATTGAACTGATTGCCAAGAAAACAATTCATTTTTCTTGTCATTTTAATGAGTGGGCCATTTTTCAGTATGAGCTGACACAGCAGCAAATTGAATATCAGGAAAGTTATACTGCAACAGGTGTCGATATTGAAGCGAGACTACAGGTTCACCAAATTGAACCACTCGCTCTAAAACTACGAGATGTGACTCGTGGTCGCGAAGAATTAAAAGTTGAGGAGGAATTGACTGATGACTGATTCTTTACTCAAGTACCGCGAGCAACATAAACACCGTTTAAATTATATGCCATGGCTATATTGGACATTGAAACCCAAACACCGTGTTTGGGCGGAAGAATGGCAAAAAGAATATCAGGCTTACTTAATGGATATGGAAACGGTCGAGATCGGGGAGAACTGTTTTATTTCACCGTTAGCCCATATTTTTGCCGAGCCAGGTCGGAAAATTAAGATTGGTGATAATTGTTTTATTGCGGCAGATTGTAGTTTGCATGGACCGCTTGAGATTGGTAATGAAGTTGCTATTAACCACCACTGTATCTTAGATGGCGGTCGAGCAGGGATAAAACTACATGATCAAGTTCGTATTGCTGCTTATTGTCACCTCTATGCATTTGATCATGGCATGCAACTCGACCGTCCACTTTATCAACAGCCGGTTCGCTCACAGGGTATCGAAATTGAAAAAGATGTTTGGTTAGGTGCGCATGTGGGGATTAAAGACGGGATTAAAATTGGTAAACATGCTGTAGTTGGCATGAATAGTATGGTGACAAAAGATGTGGAGCCGTACCATATTGTGGGAGGAAACCCAGCAAAATTTATCCGTTTAAGAGAATAATGCAGTCTCAAGAATGTAATAAAATGTTTGATCTTTAAACAAAAAAGTGGATTTTAATACATAAACCTTAACATACGGATTTTTATCTATGTTAAGTTAAAGCTAAGTTATAGAAAAATCTCCAAGGCAAATAGACCTGAAGAAGAGAGGCAAAAATGAACCGTGTTATTGCGTGTATTGACTCATCACCTTGTATTAATGCTATTGCAGATGCAGCGGCTTGGGTTGCGAAAGCAACTGGACGAGAGCTTGTATTATTACAAATTCTAGATTACTACCCGGCAAGTTATCACCTTGGTGAAATTAGTGGCGTAATCGGCTTTGAAAGCAATGCAATGTTACTTAAAGAGTTAGCTGAATTAGAGCAAAAACAAAGTGAACTCGCTTTAGATTACAGCAATAATTTACTCAGACATATTTCTGACTTAATTAAAGAAAAACACGGAATTACTTGCTCAAAAATTCAGGAAAAAGGGGATTTTCTAGAGCAAAGTTTTAATCTCTTACACGAAAACGATATCGTGATTTTAGGTCGCGTAGGCGAAAGAGCTGCCGAAAAACATAAACCGATTGGCAGCAATGTTGAAAACTTTATCCGCGGTGCAAATTGTACGGTTTTGACCATTGGTGAAAACTTCAAAGTACCGACACGTTTTATTTTCGCTTATGAATACTCTCCGACATGTCAAAAAATGATGCGCCGTATTGCGCAAAGTGACCTATTAAGGACTTTACAGTGCCATTTAGTCTATGTCGGTGACCATCCTGAAATATTGAATGAACCAGAGCATTACTTGAAACAAGCGGGGCTAGATGTAGTGACCGTTTATAGATACGGTGATGTGGCGCAAAATATTCTAGAGTACCAACAAGAACATGGTATTCAAATTATTGTGCTCGGCGCATTTAGCCATAGCAAAATACATCAGTTCTTCTTGGGAAGTATTGCAACCACGATTTTCCGTAACGCGACTGTACCATTACTTGTGGCTAAATGATGAGATTTGCATATAGTTATCCGCAAATCTTGTGGATAACTATATGGAAAAGCAGGGGTAATAAAAGTAATTTGTTGATTATAAATAATAAAATGAAAAAGATGATTTTTTAACCATTATTTCACAATTGCAATTGCAAAACCATCATGACCTTTTGAGCCAACCGTTTGTAAAGCTGTGCAAGACAAAATTTGCGGATGATTTTCTAGGGCTTTAAAGGTTTCACGTATGCCTTCAATACTTGGTTTTTTGTTTTCAGGATTCAAAATATCACCAGCACGAATGACATTATCTAGCACAATAATAGTGCCCGATTTTGAAAATTTGAGACTGAGTTCTAAATATTCCGGATAGCCCTGTTTATCGGCATCGATAAAGATAAAATCAAAAGGCTCAATCGATTGAGGGTCAATTGCGGAAAGTACATCGGCAGCACGGCCTAATTTAAGCTCAACTTTTACAGGCAGGTTGGCATGATCGATATTCTTTTGAGCCATTTCTGCATGAGTATCACGACCTTCAATGGTAAGCAAATAGCCATCTTCAGGCAGTGCACGTCCTAACCAGATTGTACTGTAGGCAGCAAAGGTCCCAATTTCTAAAACACGCTTGCACTTATTCATCTGAATGAGCATTTGCAAGAACATTCCTTGATTTGGAGCAACTGCAAGATGATTTGAAAAGCCGTGTTCGTCGGTATTTTTTAATGCAAAGTCGAGTCGAGGATCTTCGGGAATTAAATGTGAATCGATATATTCGTCAATGTCTGTCCACATCTGCTGCATAGTCAAATTTACCTGTATGTTGATAGGCGTATTTTAAACGTTTATGACTAGAGTGCAAAAATCTTCGATTCAAGAAATTTTGGTTGATTATAGAATGAGCAAATCCCCTTAAACTGAAGCGCATAAGGGGATTTATATTTTAGAAATTACACATTGATGTATTGCGGGTTAAGTCAGGTCCCCAAGTACGATAGCCTTGAGTATCAATATGGATTTGTCCTGAACTATATAATCCAATACCTAAATTTAAACTTTGGCCGTGCTGAGCCCAGAACTGACACAATTTAAACTTCGTATTTTCAATAAACGCATAGTCTTGTGGCTGTGGAACTTCTGGCCCAATACGGAAATCGATGGCAGAGTTAAATAAATGCTTAGAAGAACTTGCGCCGCCTGCACATTCATTTAAAGGTAAGTCTCGGTAAACTGAAGTTACCTCAAAGTCGGTTAAAACTTTTGCGGCAATAAGATATTTAAAGACACGTAAGGTCGATAAAGAATTATTCCAAAGTTCACGGTTAGGTACCGCATATTCTGAACGGCCACACTTCTGCCAATCACGAGCGGATCTTAATAATTCAAAACTTGGTACGATACCTGCCACATCATGACGCGCCAGGAATTTTTCATATTCGCGTACACGTTCATAATGATCGCCTGTATTTAACCAAGCGCGATAGGAAGCAGGTTCAACTTTAGGTGGAATAGGACGTTCGATAATAACGCGCTCTTGAGGAATAAAGATGCGCTTACCGCTTGGAGAGGTTTTGCCTGTTGTTGTGTGTTGAGGAGAGCTGGCGCAACCCACCATAATCGCAGGGATTATGCATAGGGGCAGCATGCTCTGCAAAAACTTCCGCATAAGAAAAATCAAAAGCTTATAAATATTGCGCCTATTTTAATGCAAAACAGTGCACAAATTACGAGGAATTTGCAATGAAATGTTTGAATAGGGTATAAAAAAGATCAGCGGTTGCTGATCTTTTTGAAATTATTTTTCTAGATACTGTAACTTATCTGGTTTGCCGTTCCATTCTTCGCGGTCAGCAGGTTGTTCACCAATTTGAGTAATGTTAGGCCACTTTTGAGAAAGTTCAGCATTTAATTCAATAAATACTTCTTGACCTTCTGGTAGCTCATCTTCAGAGAAAATTGCATTTGCAGGGCATTCTGGTTCACACAATGCACAGTCAATACATTCATCCGGATTAATCACTAGGAAATTCGGACCTTCGTAAAAACAGTCTACAGGACAAACTTCTACGCAATCTTGGTATTTACATTTAATACAATTTTCAGTGACAACAAAGGTCATGGCGACAGCTACCTAAAAAATATGGTTTCATTTCGAATAGCTTATTTTAGGCAAAAAAGGGGTAAACAAACAATTGCTTTTATTGATATTGTTTATTTATACATATGAAGATAAGTTAATACATTGATATTCAAAAGAATGTTTCAGCTTAAACAAGAGCTAAATTATAAAATCAGGATAATAATAAGTTTTATAAAACAATAGTTTAAATAATTTTTTTGTCATGAGTTTTAATGTCATTTGGGTCAAGGTATCTGTTTAAGCAGACACCTCAACTACAACATTTACTTTTAAATTTTGCCTCTATGCTGAATTGATATACAAAAAAATCGTCAAGTAATGAGCTTAAAGTGTACAAAGTAAATGGATGTCTTCTGGTTCAAGTTCCCATAATTGACGATCTGGGTGCTTTAATACGACCGCGCCATGCTTTATATAGAAATCTACTGTACGCTTACTTGGAGTGGCTGAAATATAAAGTTGATGGGCTTCCAATTGCTTGGCCGATTCTTTTGCCGCTTGCATCAGCTTTGCACCAATACCTTTGCCTTGTTGATCGGCATCGACGTAAAAATATTGCAGTAATTTTGCATCGGGATAATCAGTAATAGTCTGATTCGAGACTACACTAATGCCAGCCAACTGTTCAGACGCATCAAAAGCACCGATAAATAAAGCCCCTTGTTCATAGAGTTCTTTTAATTTGGGTGGATCATTTTCTAAATGATAAGCATCCCAATGTTTAACATCATAAAAACAATCTGTTAATTCTAAGTGTTCTTGCTTTTGTAAGTAGAGTTGGGTAATCAGTTCACGACGATTAATCTGTTGCCAAATTAAATCGATCTCTGTGTATTGTAGTGGCCTTAAGAAAATAGAAATTTTATTCTCCTTAAAGTAAGAGCAAACATGCCTATACACATGTTTGCTCAATGAGTGATTATGAATTAAGCGCTGCTTTTAGCTCATAAAGCTGTTCAAGTGCCTGACGAGGAGTCAGGTTGTCTACTTCGATTTGCTTAAGTAAATCGAGGGCAGGTGAAGAGACTTCAACTTCTATCACTTTCTCTATGACTTGAGTGCTTGGGGTAACTTCTGAATCTAAAGTTGCAAACAAATCACTTTGAACACTAGTTTGTAAGTGCTGCTGTTGTTGCTTCTCTAAAATACGTAAACGCTTCTGAGCTTCTTTAATCACGTTAGCTGGAATACCGGCTAATTTTGCAACCTGTAAACCATGACTTTGGCTTGCTGGTCCTTGTTGGACTTTATGCAATAAAATGAGATTACCGTTTAACTCTTGAGCAGTGACATGGTAGTTATCAATACCAGGTTCGCTACCCAACTCTGTTAATTCGAAATAGTGAGTTGCAAACAAGCAAAGACATTTAACGCGTTTGGTTAAATCAACCACACAAGCCCACGCTAAAGAAAGACCATCGTAGGTACTGGTTCCGCGACCAACTTCATCCATTAACACGAGCGATTGATTCGTTGCATGGTGCAAGATTTGTGAAGTTTCAGTCATCTCAACCATAAAGGTCGATTTGCCTGTCGATAAGTCGTCGGCTGAACCAATACGGGTAAAAATACGGTCGATTGGGCCAAGTTTGGCAGCTCGTGCCGGAACGTAACTACCGCAGTAAGCAAGCAAACTAATTAATGCTGTTTGGCGCATAAAGGTAGACTTACCGCCCATGTTTGGACCGGTAATAATTGCCATACGGTGCTGCACATCAAGGAAAGTATCATTTGGTGTAAATGGCGCTTTACTTAACGCTTCAACTACAGGATGACGGCCACCTTGAATCTTAATACCTGTCTCTGGTGTAAATTCAGGGCGTGCCCAGTTGTTTAAACGCGCTTGATGAGCAAAGTTTGCAATTACATCAATTTGCGCGATTGCTGAACTCATCATTTGTAGGTGAGCAATATTTTCACGAAGGTTTTCAAGTAAAGCTTCAAATAATGCTTTTTCACGAGCTAATGCACGCGACTCACTGGATAAAACTTTATCTTCAAAACTTTTTAGTTCAGGCGTAATGTAGCGCTCAGCATTCTTTAAGGTTTGACGGCGAATATAATCGGCAGGGGCTTGCTCGGCTTGAGCGCGAGTCAGCTCAATGTAGTAACCACTCACACGGTTATAACCGATTTTTAAGGTGCTAATACCAGTACGTTCACGCTCTTTTATTTCTAAATCAATGAGGAATTGACCTGCATGATCACGAATTTGGCGTAATTCATCAAGTTCAGCATCATAGCCTTCTGCAATTACATTGCCATCACGAAGTAATACAGGCGGATTTTCAACAATTGCAGCCATTAAATGTTGATGAAGCGATTTAAAGTCACCCAATTCCTGATCGAGCTGTCCTAATAACTTAGATTTCTTTGCTTGTACAACAGGTGCTAAAGCATTTCGTAAAAATGGAATTTGCGCGCAAGCATGACGAAGTTGAACTAAATCACGTGGTCGCGCACTACCCAGCGCCACACGACTAAGAACACGTTCAATATCCCCAATTTCTTTAAGCACCAGACGAACAGGGCTTTCATGGTAGCCTTGAATCAATTGCTCAATCGCATCTAAACGTGCATCAAGTAATGCTGTATCACGGACAGGCTGCATAAGTGTGCGGCTAAGTAAACGTCCACCCATTGCGGTTTGGCAATCGTTCACAAGTTGAAATAAAGAAGTTCCATGCTCAAACAAAGGTTCAATAATTTCTAAGTTACGGCGCGTGATTGGGTCGAGCGCAATAAAGTCAGTACTTTGTTCTAAAAGAATTGAACGGATATGAGGTAACGCCGTTTTTTGAGTTTCTTTGGCATAGTGAATAAGTGCTGCCGCGGCGGCTTTAGCTAAAGGTAACGGGTCTAGTCCGAAACCAGAGAGTGTTGATACAGAGAACTGGTCACATAAGGTTTTTTGCGCATTGTTTAAATTAAAATCGACATTTGGGCGCTTGGTTACCGGGCAATCTAAATGTTTTTTAATTTGTTCGATAATATTCGGGTCAACCAGATCTTCATCAATCAAAATTTCACTTGGCATGAGGCGAGCCAGTTCAATTGGAAGTTGTTCCGGTTTGTAGTCTTGTTGTTGAACTTTAAAAATACCCGCACTTAAGTCGAGTAAAGCAAAACCGATCTGGTTTTGATGGATACATAGCGCAACAAGGTTAGACGACTGATAACTTGTAAGTAGTGCGTCGTCGGTTAAAGTACCCGGTGTAAGAATACGAACAACTTTGCGTTCAACCGGGCCTTTGCCAGTAACTTCGCCGACTTGCTCACAAATAGCTACAGTTCGGCCGGCTTTTACTAAACGCGCCAAATAACCTTCGGCTGAATGGTAGGGAACACCTGCCATTGGAATCGGGTTGCCATTTGCTTTACCCCGATGGGTTAAGGTAATACCTAAAAGTTTGGCTGCTAAATGCGCGTCTTCAAAGAACAATTCATAAAAGTCGCCCATACGATAAAACAGCAACGCATGTTGATAGTCTTTTTTGACTTTGAGATATTGCTGCATCATTGGAGTGTGGTTGGAGAGATCAGCCATGATTTCAGCGCTATTCATGCGTAATAAACCCTTAAAAAAACGAAAAATCTACTTTTGGTTTATTAACCAATTTCAAGTCTTTAAAAATGAATGTAATTCAAGAAAAGTACAACAACTGGATGAACTTTAGAATCAGCATCCCTAGTATAAAGTGACTTCAGACCATTCCAGTGGTGCAATGGTAACAAATTTGAGTTAACGAAAAAAAGTGATCAAGCATTGAAATAGAGGTTGAATGTAGCAAGACATAAAAATAGAACAATTGGGTCTTTTAAGCCAAGGATTGAAAAACTTAAATATTCAACTCAAAGCTTACTTTTACGCGATCTAAAACAATGAGTGTTCTATAAGTTTTTACATCCTCATTATCAGCGAAATGTTTTCTAACTAAACTTTCAAAATGAGATAAGTTATTGCTCAGCATGATAATTATAAATGAGACTCCTCCATTCACGAAGTAGCACTGTTGAATTTCTTCAACAGAAGCAAAGTATAGCTTCGCTCTGTCCATAACTACTGAACGATCTTCGCTAAGGCGGACCTCAATAATGGAAGTAATTTTTTCACCAAATTTGAGGGGATTTAAGATAGCGCAATTTTTTAAAATAATTTCCTTTTCTTCCATCCGAGTTATACGCCTTTGTACAGATGCCACGGATAGACCGATTTTTTCAGAAATTTCTCGATGGGAAGTTTTATTGTCTTTTTGCAGTATTCTTAAGATCGCATAATCAAAATTATCTAAAGAAATCTCTGACATGAGTAAATCTCTCATTAAATATTAAATATAGAGTTATTTAATCGTTTTACCGTGAAAAATAGAAGAAATATATTGATTATAGAGAATTAAAATTTCAATCATTCCCAGAGCGGTAAATATGATGATTGAGACAAACTCCAAGCAAGGCATGGCATTTGCAGCCGCATTTTTATCTTTAGTTTCTGTACAGATCGGCGCAGCAATAGCAAAAGTCCTTTTTCCGATTCTTACTGCTGAAGGAGTCACCTTAACTCGACTTGCCTTATCGGCCTGTTTCTTATGGATAGTCTTTAAACCATGGCGACAGTGGAATAAACAGACCAATTGGAAAAATCTAATTATTTATGGATCAATCCTCACTTTAATGAATACATTGGTTTATAAAGCTTTTTCTTACATGTCTGTTGGGATTGCGATTTCCATCGAAGTGTTAGGACCACTTACGGTTGCTATTTTAATGTCTAAAAATAAATTAGATTATTTTTGGGGAGGATTATCTATTATTGGTTTGCTTCTTTTACCTATGGGCAATGCAAATAATAACTTTAGTTTTATTGGCATGACGTATGCTTTATTAGCCGCAGTAGGTTGGGGGCTGTATGTGATTTATGGCTCAAAAGTTGCACAAGGTGGTGGTAGCTCTGTTGCGACTGGAATGTTTATAGCGGCTTTATTTGCAACACCTTTAGGTGCATCTCACATTATCCATATTTTTGATAGTTATAAGATTCTTTTTATATGTTTACTTATGGCGATGCTAGCAAGTGCTATTCCATTTATATTAGATATGATTGCCATGAAAAAACTGCATCCTCGAGTTTTTGGGATTTTACTAAGTGCATCACCCGCAGTGAGCGCTTTGGCTGGATGGCTAATTTTAAATGAACGATTAAATAGTTTTCAGGTTCTAGGGATAACAATTATTATGGCATCATGTGCAGGTTGCTCTTATTTTTCTTATAAACGCAATAAGGTATAAGCCAAGACTTCTATATTATTAAAAAATAAATATTTCTGGTAAACATGAGATAACCCGATCAAAAATATGAGATGGATATCTCATGGGTTCTTTAGCTTTTAGCTCCAACCTCAGAACAACAAAGCTCACAACTTGGTCATTAGCAGCATAATTAAGCACACATGTGCATTATTTTAAATGGTCCTATTGATGAATTTAAATAATAAAAATATTTAACGCAAAAATTGTAATTCACTAATTTTTCTGCACTTAAAGGCTGTACCTGAGAGTCATAGGCATGTATCGTTAAGACATGATACTTTAAAATTATAGAGTGTTTAAAAAGCGGTATCGTTCAAGTGACCTAATCGGGCTATACCATTAAGGTGGTTAAAACTTGATCTCAAAATAATAAGTACAAATCACAATGGGAGAAATGATTACGTTTTATTGGTAAATATTGAAATGGAGTATCAATGACCAAGCTGGCTGGGGTCCTTTAAAGAAATATTTACGGTTGGTTTATTTATGATAACTTCGTCTTACTTTAAAAAACACAAGAAAAATTACCGCTCCCTAAAGGACCAGCAGCTTACAATTGCAGCCAAAGCAAATATCTTTATTTGTATTATTTTTTGCTTGTTTTGGACTATATATTTTGCATTTGCCCAAATGTGGGTGATTGTTTATATGGATATCTGTTTCACACTAATTTCCATATTTAGTTTTTTTCTTATTTATATAAACCGTATTTCGGCAGGGATACTTTTATCACAAGCGGTTCTACTGGTTTTTCCAGTTGTCTTTTGCTTATTTTTCGATGTCGCTACGCCTGATCGCCCTCGAGTGGCCCATTTGTTTTTACCTGCCGGAGCGATATTGGGGTATTTGAATTACCGTAGAGAGCCAAGCTTCTTACAAATTGTTTTAATTTTACTTTCGATTGGCTGCTTTATATTTTTCAGTGGCAGCTCTTTTACTCTCGATAGTGCCATACCTTTATCAGAAGATATTCGTGATCATGGTGGGTGGATAGCCACTTGTGTCGCTACTCTTATGATTTGTATTTCAATTTATACCATGCAATTAGAAATACAAATAGAAAGCAGTATGGAGCACAATCTACGTTTGGCACTCACTAAACAACAATTTGAGCTTTTTTATCAGCCTCAAGTTAATTCGTCAGAAAAACTGATTGGTGCGGAAGCCTTGTTAAGATGGCATCATCCGGTTTTAGGATATATTCCAACAAAAGAGTTTATTCCGGCAGCGGCAACTTTTGGGTTAATGCCAGAGATCGGCGAGTGGGTATTGGACCAAGCCTGCCAAGTTTTACAGGACTGGAGTAAAAAAGAAGAGACCAAAGATCTTACGCTTTCAATCAATATTAGTGCTGATCATTTTATGCAATCTAACTTTGAGCACACGGTGATTGGTCTGGTTCAGCGGTATGACTTCAATCCATCTCGGCTCATATTAGAAATTACTGAAAATATTGCTTTAAATAATTGTGCGAGCATGATCGAAAAAATGCACTTCTTGTCTAAGCATGGTATTCAGCTTTCACTTGATGACTTTGGTACAGGGTATTCATCCTTAAGCTATTTACAAAAAATGCCAATTAAACAAATTAAAATTGATCGTAGCTTTGTACAGGCAGCTTTAGATGATAAACGCAGCAATAAATTAGTGACGGGTATTATTAAAATTGGCCTAGATTTAAACCTTCGCGTGTTGGTAGAAGGAATAGAAACGGCTGAACAGTTTAGTGCTTTTAAAAGTAATGGTTGTACCGAGTTTCAGGGCTATTTATGGGGCTGCCCAATGTCTTTAAATGAGTTTATCAAGCAATTGTCCATCAAGACCGATAAAGAATAAATCGGAGCACTCACCAGTACTGTTTAGCAGTTGTTTGCTAGAATTGAGTCTAATATTAAGACACACTTTACAAACGTATGTAGAGTGCGAGTGTGTTAGGATGAATTTCTATACCTCTAGATATTTACAATATGACGAAACCTGAAGCGCAGTATCAATCAGGGCAATTTCAATTTTCCTTTCTATCATTAAAATATTGGGGTATCTGGTTCACAGCTTTTATTCTAATGTTTCTTGCGTACTTGCCTTGGGCAATCCAGTGGCGCTTAGCAAAACTATTTTCAAAAATTGCTTGGACACTATTGGGTTCTAGAAGGAAAACGACTTTAAGAAATTTAGGTGCATGTTTTCCGGAAAAAACACCTGAGCAAATTGAAGCCAAGGCTAAGTCGGTTTTTACCGATACGATGATTGGTATATTTGAAGCCTTAAATGCTTGGTATTGTCCTGTATGGTTTAAAAAAAGAGTTCATATAGAAGGCTTGGAACATCTAAATGACAATCAGGATCGCGGCATTCTGCTGTTAGGCACGCATAGCACATTACTCGATGCCGGAGGTGCTGCATGTACACTATTCTTTGATATGGATGTGGTGTATAGACCTCAAAATAATCCTTTCATGGATTTCCTCATTCATCGTAGTCGCGCTAGGGTTTATAAAAATCAGATTGCAAAAGACAACATGCGTAGCTTAATTGAAAAACTCAAAAATGGTCATGCAATCTGGTATAGCCCTGATCAGGACTTTGGTTTAAAGCAAGGTGTCATGGCTTCATTCTTTGGAATACAAGCAGCCACAGTCACGGCACACCGAAGACTCATGGATATTTCAAACGCTGTTGCAATACCTTTATATTTTTACAGAAGTGGGGATATTCGAGATCCTCAATACAATGTACTGGTAGAACCTAAACTTGAAAATTTTCCTGGCGAATGCGAAGTGAATGATGCTGAACGCGTCAATAAAATTATTGAAAACCAGATTCGGATCGCCCCAACACAATATATGTGGTTTCATAGAAGGTTTAAAACTCGTCCTGCTGGTGAAGCGAAGTTTTACTGATTTTGTTATGCATTTTTATACAGTCAACTGAGAGATTTAAAGGCCTTTAAACCGAGACTTTATAAATCCCAAATTAATAATAAATTTTAATTATTTATCCTTACTTTTTAATGATCTATTTTAAAACAAATGTCATTTTGTGTGCTTGACTGTAATAGGGCAGAGCACTATCCTTTGCCTGCTGGCCACATTGCCAGTCGGTTTTAGCAGGCCGTATTTACCCAAAGCACACGAAAAAGTCTCTCTTTTTTGTGGGCATCCCTACGTGCCCCCTCTGCGGCGGAATGATCTGCCCCCATAAAGTTGGACAGTTAGTTAAGCAGTTTTTATAAACTGGTTTCTATATTGTACAGGGGATAAACCTTGTAGCTTCACCTTGATTCTCTCATGATTATA
>NZ_JAHIBY010000010.1:0-161736 GCF_024151445.1 Acinetobacter sp. UC24323
TGCAATCGCAGCAGTTAAAGTTGTTTTACCATGGTCAACGTGACCGATTGTACCCACGTTTACGTGTGGTTTATTACGTTCAAACTTGGCTTTAGCCATGATGATCTTCCTTTATTAACTACTCATGGAGGGTCGCTCCATGAGCACTTGGTTTTTAACTAAGAATTAGTTAGGGCTTATAGTAATCGAAAGATTACTCGTCGTCACCTTTTTTACCGCCAGCTTGGAATTTAGCGATGATGCCTTCAGCCACGTTACGTGGAGTTTCAGCATATTTAGCAAATTCCATTGAGTATGTCGCACGACCTTGAGACATAGAACGCATTTGAGTCGCGTAACCAAACATCTCAGCAAGTGGAACTTCTGCTTTAATTGCTTTTGTTCCACCAGGAAGATCGTCCATACCTTGAACCATACCACGACGACGGTTTAAGTCACCCATGATATCGCCCATGTAGTCTTCTGGAGTCTCAACTTCAACTTTCATGATAGGTTCAAGAAGAACAGGATCTGCTTTCATGAAACCATCACGGAATGCGTAAGAACCAGCCATTTTGAACGACAATTCGTCAGAGTCGACATCGTGGTAAGAACCGTCAAAAAGAACAGCTTTAACGCCTACAACTGGGTAACCAGCCAAGACACCATTCTTCATACGTTCTTGAATACCTTTGTCAACTGCACCGAAGAATTCTTTAGGTACTACACCACCAACAACTTCTTCAGCGAATTCGTATTCTTTACCAGCAGCTTCAACGTCAAGCGGTTCTAAACGAACATATACGTGACCGAATTTACCTTTACCACCTGTTTGACGTACGAATTTACCTTCTTGCTCAACAGTTTTCTTAATCGTTTCACGATAAGCAACCATTGGTTTACCGATATTCGCTTCAACACCGAATTCACGCTTCATACGGTCAACGATGATGTCAAGGTGAAGCTCACCCATACCAGCAATAATTGTCTGACCAGATTCTTCATCAGTGTGAACACGGAATGAAGGGTCTTCTTTAGCCAAACGGCCTAAAGCGATAGACATTTTTTCTTGGTCAGCTTTAGTTTTTGGTTCAACCGCTAACTGAATTACTGGATCTGGGAATTCCATACGTTCAAGTGTAATGATGTTTTTCTCATCACATAATGTATCACCAGTAGTAACGTCTTTAAGACCTACACACGCTGCGATATCACCTGCACGGATTTCATCAATATCTTGACGTTCGTTTGCGTGCATTTGCACGATACGACCGATACGTTCACGCTTAGATTTAACTGGGTTATAAACAGCATCACCTTGTTTAAGAACACCAGAGTAAACACGTACGAATGTTAAGTTACCTACGAATTTGTCGTTCATGATTTTGAACGCAAGCGCAGAGAACGGAGCTTCGTCAGATGCTTCACGAGACGCTTTAGTTTCGTCTTTATCGTCAAGGATACCTTCGATCGCTTTAACTTCTGTAGGTGATGGTAAGAATTCAATTACAGCGTCCAACATACGTTGAACACCTTTGTTCTTGAATGCAGAACCACAAAGCATTACTTGGATTTCAGAAGCTAATGTACGAGCACGTAAACCTGCGATGATGTCTTCTTTAGAAAGATCACCCTCTTCAAGGTACTTGTCCATTAACTCTTCAGAAGCTTCAGCAGCAGCTTCAACCATGTTTGTACGCCATTCTTGAGCAGTATCAACTAGGTCAGCTGGAATCTCGCCGTATTCGAACTTCATACCTTGAGAAGCTTCATCCCAGATAATTGCCTTCATTTCGATAAGGTCAACTACACCAGTGAATGTGTCTTCAGCACCGATTGGCACAACGATTGGCACAGGATTCGCACCAAGACGTGTTTTCATTTGTTCAACAACACGGAAGAAGTTTGCACCAGTACGGTCCATCTTGTTCACGAATGCTAAACGAGGCACTTTATATTTGTTAGCCTGACGCCATACAGTTTCAGACTGAGGCTGTACACCACCAACTGCACAGTAAACCATGCAAGCACCGTCAAGAACACGCATAGAACGCTCAACTTCGATTGTGAAGTCAACGTGTCCCGGTGTATCAATTACGTTGATACGGTGTTGTGGGAATTGGTTACCCATACCAGACCAGAAACAAGTTGTTGCAGCAGAGGTAATTGTAATACCACGCTCTTGCTCTTGTTCCATCCAGTCCATTGTTGCTGCACCGTCGTGTACTTCACCAATTTTGTGAGATACACCTGTGTAGAACAAAATACGTTCAGTTGTAGTTGTTTTACCTGCGTCGATGTGCGCAGAGATACCGATGTTACGGTAACGAGTAATTGGGGTTTGGCGAGCCATGATGTCTACATTCCTAAATGTTATCTTTAAAACAGGGCGCACCAATTAAATTGATGCGCACGAATACTCAAGCGGGGCAACTTAAATACCCGCAAAGCCCCCACTTTGGTAGAGAGCAATGTTGAATCTAGCTACTGTATGCATGAGTATTCTCCTGATTAGGGACTGTTTTATCCGCTTAGAAACGGTAGTGAGAGAAGGCTTTGTTAGCTTCTGCCATACGGTGCACGTCTTCACGTTTTTTGATCGCAGCACCTTTGCCTTCAGCTGCATCAAGCAACTCGCCAGCAAGACGTAAAGCCATAGTTTTTTCAGAACGCTTAGCAGCAGCATCTACTAACCAACGCATTGCTAAGGCAGTACGACGGGATGGGCGTACTTCCATAGGTACTTGATAAGTAGCACCACCAACACGGCGTGCTTTTACTTCGACCATAGGACGAACTTTTTCAAGAGTAGTCTCGAAAAACTCAACTGGGTCTACTTTGTTTTTTTCTTGAACGCGTTCTAAAGCACCGTAAACGATACTTTCAGCAATAGATTTTTTACCATCTTGCATTACGTGGTTCATGAATTTAGCGATTGTTTGGCTGCTAAATTTAGGATCTGGAAGGATCTCACGAGCAGCGACTACGCGACGTCTTGGCATTTTAATACACCTAATAATATGACACTTCAGGATGATCCAGCAGTTTGTACAAGTGTCATGTACACGACGCTGGCCTTACTATACGTCGCTTGAATTACAAATCTATGAAGAATTCAAACAAGCGAAACGCTAAAGGGCTTTTGGACTAGTTTCCCAGAATTACTTCTTAGGACGTTTAGCACCGTATTTAGAACGTGATTGGTTACGATCTTTAACACCAGCACAGTCTAAAGAACCACGAACGGTATGGTAACGTACACCCGGTAAGTCTTTAACACGACCACCACGGATAAGAACAACACTGTGCTCTTGTAAGTTATGGCCTTCACCACCGATGTAGCTAGATACTTCAAAACCTGAAGTTAAGCGAACACGGCAAACCTTACGCATAGCTGAGTTAGGTTTTTTAGGTGTAGTTGTATAAACACGTGTACAAACACCACGACGTTGTGGACAAGCCTTCAACGCAGGAACTTTGGATTTTTCAACCAAAGTCGTACGACCCTTACGGATCAACTGATTCGTTGTTGCCATATGGCAATTCTCCCGTTATTAAAAAACCTTAAAAAGAAAACACCTCTTTTTAAGGGCACATAATTGTAAGCCAAGATGCAAAAATGGTCAACATGGCAGCAGTTGCCAAATGTTGACCATATCAATGATTGACAGGATTATTTACAAATTTAAATAGGGGTGAAATTTAGTTTTCAAACCCTACCTTTGTAATTGTATTGTTAAGAGTACTTTTGCCCCTCTATAACGTCATCATTTTCTTCACTTTCAGGCTCTAATGCTGGCTTTTGTTCACTATGTTCATGTTCAACTACATGTTTCTCTGCAAGATGCTCAATTCCTTGGTGAACATTTTCTTGAACTTTCTCTTCGCTTTTTTCAGAAGTATTTGATTTGACCACAACAGATACTTTTGAAATTACATCATGATTTTCAATTTTATGATGCTGTGTAGCATGAACACTACCATTTTCACCCACATTTAAAAGACGTGGACTCGCTTTTTGAATTAGAGTTACCGCCGCGTAGTACGCCTGTAATGGTGATAAAT
Organism: Acinetobacter sp. UC24323; assembly: GCF_024151445.1. NCBI lineage: Bacteria > Pseudomonadati > Pseudomonadota > Gammaproteobacteria > Moraxellales > Moraxellaceae > Acinetobacter > Acinetobacter sp. UC24323. Next base: position 4,045 of record NZ_JAHIBY010000010.1, read on the forward strand.
GCTCATTTGGATGTTCATTTAAATAATGTCTTGCTGCACCGAAAATAGCTTGTGCCTTATGGCCTACATCTTCTTGTAACTTCCAACTATAAACAGCACTAAGCACTGCACCAGCTACTGGAGTAAACTTGCCTACCACAGCAAGTTGCGGAACTTTATTTAACCAGTTCCATTTAAACTCACCATTTTCATCAACTAACCAGCTTTTTAAGGTTTCAATATCATTTGAAGAGCCAAGTACTTGCTGGAACTGTTGAATGTCTTGAGTCTCCAACATATTTCGTAAGGCTTTCAGTGCCAAGAGTAAAGTCTGCTTTTCCGCAATTAAGCTGATATCAACTTCTTTAAAAATAAATTCAACAACGTCTTGGTCAGTTGCTTCGGTTAAATCAAAGCCGTGTGATCTACCTGTTTGGTAAATTGTTCTTAAAACTAGGACCAATGAAACTGGAATATCTACGGCTGCTCCAACCATTCCAGATACGCCCGTAATTGCACCTTGAATACTGGCAATCAATTTATTTTGTTCAATAAGTGCCTGGCTTAAACGTTGGGAGCGTGAGGTATCTTTTGTAAGCTCAAATAAGTCTTTGGCCCCCGCTTCTTCTAAAATTTTTTCAGTTAACGTACTTTTCGAACTAAAGTCATTCAACCAATCAAATAAATAGCTTGATATTTTTTCATTCCAGTCAGGTGAAATAAATGTAGCGATACCATTGACCTTTCTAAAATGGCGTCCAAATACCTGACGAGTAACTTTAGGTAAATGTTCACGTAACATTTGTTGTGGGCTTTCATACTGCTCCACTTCAAACGGACTTTTATTTCTGGCATTACCTTCTACTGTTTTGCCATTTGAAAGTGGCTCAACCAATTTACTTACCTCACCAATTTGACTTTGCTGCAAGATGTTTAAACCAGTAGAACTGAGCTTTTTAGCCACTCCGAAGACCTGAGAAAACAAATTGTCAGATTGATTATTATTAAATTTTGTCATCCAGTACCTCGATTTTTTAATTTATCTAATTAGAGATAAATACTAGGTGGAATGTGGATTTATCTCAACTTGAATGTGTGTATTTTAGTTAACCCTAAATGCAACATACTGTGTATTTGGTTATTTTTTTTAAATGCAAAATTGACATAAAGATTTGCCATAAGAAATAAAAAACCTTTCTGCTATCATGGTAGCAACGAAAACATGGGTCTACTGTTCTTACAGCTATATTCTCCTATCATTTAATAGCTGCTCATGATCATAGACTTTAAATATCACCATAAAGGGACCTGTAGATGAAACGTGTTGTAATCACTGGTATGGGTATTAACTCATGTATCGGTAACTCTTTAGAAGAAGTTACTCATTCACTTAAAAATGGAATCTCCGGGACACGTTTTAACCCAACTTATGCTGAACTCAATTTTAAAAGTCATGTCAGCGCTGCGGCAGAACAAGATTTTGACAATATTGATCGTAAATTAAAACGGTTCATGGGCGTATGTGCAATGTACGCTTATAACTCTGCTGTTGCAGCTGTTGAACATGCTGGCTTAAAAGCAGAAGATTTAGCAGATAATCCACGTTATGGTATTGCTGGTGGTTCAGGCGGTGGTTCAACTGCTTCTGTTGTAGAAATGACTGAGCTTTTAGAAACTAAAGGTGCTCGTAAAGTTGGTCCTTTCTTTGTTCCACGTAACATGACAAATACAATCACTGCAAACGTGGGTGTAGCATTTAAACTTCAAGGTATTGCTCACTCAATTGCAAGTGCTTGTGCAACTTCTGCAGACGCAATTGGTTATGCATATAACCTTATCGCTCTAGGCAAACAAGATCTTATGCTTGCTGGTGGTGGTGAAGAAGATCACTGGTCTCAAAGCCTATTGTTTGATGCAATGGGTGCTTTGTGTTCTAAATACAACGACACACCTGAAACAGCATCTCGTCCATATTCTAAAGACCGTGACGGTTTCGTTATTGCTGGCGGTGGCGGTTTCGTTGTTCTTGAATCTCTTGAACATGCTCAAGCACGTGGTGCAAATATTCTTGCTGAAGTTGTTGCTTATGCTGCAAACAGTGACGGTGCTGACATGGTAGCTCCAAGTGGTGAAGGTGCAACTCGCTGTATCTTGATGGCTCTTGAAGAAGCGAAACAACACGGCGTAGATAAAATTGACTATGTAAATACACATGGTACTTCTACACCAGCAGGTGACGTGACTGAGCTTAAAGCGATGGAACGTGCTTTTGGTGAAGGTAAAGTTCCACCTCTTAGCTCGACTAAATCTATGACTGGTCACAGCTTAGGTGCTGCTGGTGTTCATGAAGCAATTTACTCTGTATTAATGCTTCAAAATGACTTTATCGCGCCAAACATCAACGTGACTGAGCTTGATGAAGGTACGGAAGGCTTTGATATTGTGCTTGAAAAACGTGATACAAAATTGAATACTGTAATGAGTAACAGTTTTGGCTTTGGCGGTGTTAACGCTTGCCTAATTTTCAAGAAGTGGGATACATAATCCCGCGTAGGATTATCGATGGATGCACCTTCTGATGCCTTTTTGTGGGTAAAAGCATTACATATTATTGCTGTGGTTTGTTGGTTCGCTGCTTTGTTCTACTTACCACGTCTTTATGTTTATCATGCAATGAGTGATGATGCTACAAGCCATCAACGCTTTGAAGTAATGGAACGTAAGTTGTATCGAGGTATTATGTGGCCATCTATGATTGCCACATTAATTACTGCTCACTTTCTCGTAGATTGGGGGGATGCAACTAGACATTACCATGAAGCCACTTGGTTTTATCTAAAAGTTGGATTAGTGGCTTTATTAGTGATCTACCATTTAGTTTGTGGTTACTATCGCAAAAAGCTTATTGGAAATGCTCACTACAAATCACATAAGTTCTGGCGTTTCTTTAATGAAATGCCAACCTTAATTTTATTTGCTGTTGTGATTTTAGTTGTTGTAAAACCTCAGTTTTAACTGGGGTTTTTTATTATCTAGGACTCTCATCTCATTCTCTTATACATTTTACTGACTCAACCTATTCATAATTTATTATTCAGAGCAAAAGACTTTTATACCAGTCTTAATACATTCTTATAAAAACATCTCATCTTTTTTATAAATTCAATCAACAGAAAGGATAAAGCATGAAAAGTCTGGCTTTTATTCATCGTAACGATACTCGCTTTGCGGTCGGTGATTTTTATCCAGTTCTTTCTGTTTTTTCTTACCATGAGTTAGGCAATACCCTCTCACCCTTCTTACTACTCGACCATTTAGGTCCCGGAAAAATTGCACCTTCTATGAAACGTAGAGGAGTTAATGATCATCCCCATCGTGGATTCGAAACGGTAACACTTGTTTATGCAGGTGAACTAGAACACAAAGATTCATCTGGTGGAGGTGGATTTATAAGTGCTGGCGATGTGCAATGGATGACCGCAGCCTCTGGTGTGATTCATCGGGAATTGTTTAGTGAAGAGTATTCTCGATCTGGTGGTCCTTTTGAAATGATTCAACTTTGGGTCAATTTACCAGCAGCAAATAAAATGAACTCTCCGCGCTATCAAAGTTTAAAGAAAGCTGAAATACCGATGGTGGAACTGGAAAATGAAGCTGGATTTGTACGTATTATTGCAGGGCAGTTTAAGCATGTTATGGGCCCTGCCCTCACTCACACTCCTATTACCGTATTAGATGTAGAGCTTCAGGCAGGTCAACAAACTGCCTTCCCTGCTCAATCTGGTGAAACAGCTTTAGTTTATTTACGTTCAGGTCGGGCACAATTTCAAAAAGATGAAGACGTTCTAGAGGAACAAGGCCTAGCAGTCATGTCAAACCAAGGAGAGCATTTCTCTATTACTGCCCTGCAAAGTTGCAAATTACTTATTTTGACAGGACACCCCATCGCAGAACCGATTAATGGTCATGGTCCATTTGTAATGAATACTTATGATGAGATTTTACAAGCCTATGATGATATTAAAAATGGAAGATTTGCCAAGTAAAACAGACCAGCTGCCGCATGAGAAACAAATGACAGTTATTTGCGTCTGTCTTTCAACATAGTTGATGTATGTTATGCTACAAACCAATAGATGAACTTATTTATTAGCAAAACTATGTTCACTCTCAACGCTTTTAAAATTGTCATATATCGACAATTTATTATTTTCACCCTTTTTATATTTCGTCACTTAAAAAGCTATCCAATTCGATTTCTTACACCTGAAGAAAAAGCTTTAGCACAAAGGGTGTTTGGGAGTTTGCTAGATTGTGAACGTCCTAAAATTATTGCTACTCGTTACTTACCGTGGCAAGCGCATGGAATTTTGATGGCTCCAAATGGGAATATATACGTCAATCTTTCTGACTACAGCAGTAATTACGCGCTAGAGTCTAAATTCATACAAGGGATTTTTATTCATGAGCTAGCTCATGTTATGCAATACCAACGAGGTATTCATGTATTACTAAAAGGTGCGTTACTACAATCCGCCTACTATCTGAGCTTTAAATATTACAATCCTTATAAATATACTTATCATCCTCAGAAAGCATTTAGTTCTTACAATATTGAGCAGCAAGGAGAAATTGCTAGAGATATCTGTTCAGGTAAACTGCCAAATATCATTTGTTTACCTCAACTTGATTTGTAACCAAATAATCCAGTTTGTTTTCAACGTAACTTTTTTGCTAACTTATCAATAGAAATTTGATAAACAAAAAACATAAAAATAAAGTTGAGATCTGAATTTATTAATGTCAAATTATTGAAAATAAGTATAAAAACTTATTTCAAATTTTTGAGCGATAAGGCAGTATACAAACAATAAAAATAATGAAGCTTGTTTCTATTGTATACAGAAAATCTCGTTATTTTTACGCAGAAAATATGTGATTGGTATATATTATTGATCTTGACATTTTTGTTTACTATTTTACGTGTTTATTATCGTGCTATACACATCGTTGAAAAATTATATCCATAAAAATCAACAATATGTGTATTTATATTCGTTATGATCTAGGATTAGGTTTGAATGAAAAGTTTTAAAGTTGCCCTTGCTCAGTTTTCTCCGCATATTGGCAATATTGACTCAAACACCCAAAAGATGATTGAGCAAGCAAATCAGGCGAAAAAACAAGACGCTGACCTGATTATTTTTCCTGAGCTTTCTGTGATTGGTTATCCAGCTGAAGACTTATTGTTACGTCCAAATTTAAATAAGCGGATACAAAAGGCTTTTGCTCAACTTAGTGAAGTTAAAGATATTGTGATGGTTTTCGGCTTCGTAAACCAGACAGAAGATGGCCAACGCTATAATTCAGCTGCTGTCATGAAAGACGGTCAGGTTTTAGGTGTCTTCAATAAACATAACTTGCCAAACTATGGCGTTTTTGATGAAAAACGTTATTTCCAAAAAGGCCATCAGCACTTGGTATTTGAGTACTTAGGCCATAAGTTTGGTGTACTCATTTGTGAAGATATCTGGTCAATCAATACAGTAAAACAATTAAGCCAATTAAATGTTGATACTGTACTTGTGCTTAATTCATCGCCATATGAAGTGGGTAAACCACAGCATCGTAAACAGACATTAAGTGAGCTTGCAAAGCAGCTTCATTTAAATATTGTTTATGTTAACCAAGTTGGTGGACAAGATGATTTAATTTTTGATGGTACAAGTTTTGTCAGCAATCAAAATGGTGAAATTGCTTTACAAGCACCTAGCTTTAAAGAAGATCTCTATGTTGCTGAATTTGACCGCGATACAAAATTATATAAAGTTGTCGAGTCTGCTCCTGCATTAGAAACTTTTGCAGAGATCTATCAAGGCCTAGTCATGGCAACACGTGACTATGTAGAACGCTCAGGTTTTCCTGGAGTAATTTTAGGTCTTTCTGGTGGTATTGACTCTGCCCTTACGCTTGCTATCGCAGTTGATGCAATCGGTGCAGAGAGAGTTCAAGCTGTGATGATGCCATATACTTACACTTCTCAAATTAGTGTAGAAGATGCAGCGGAACAAGCTCGCCGTATGGGCGTGACTTTCGGTATTGCCGAAATTCATTCAATCGTAAATAGCTTCATGCAAACTTTGTATCCGTTCTTTGGTAATTCACCAGCCGATGCGACTGAAGAAAATTTACAAGCGCGCGCTCGTGGCACATTGCTTATGGGCTTATCTAACAAGTTTGGTAATTTAGTTCTTTCTACAGGTAATAAATCTGAACTTTCAGTTGGCTATTGCACACTTTACGGTGACATGGTGGGTGGCTTTGCTGTTCTCAAAGATGTTTATAAAACAATCGTGTTTGAATTAGCAAAATACCGTAATAGCTTAAGTGAAACTCCGGTTATTCCTGAGCGTGTAATTACTCGCCCACCTTCAGCAGAACTGCGTCCAGATCAAAAAGACCAAGACTCTTTACCAGCGTATGATGTATTGGATGCTATCCTTTATGCATACATTGAAGAAGATTTAGGTCAGGCAGACATTATTGCCAAAGGTTTTGATAAAGAAGTTGTTGAAAAAGTCATCCGTTTAGTTGATCGTAATGAATATAAACGTCGTCAAGGTGCGATTGGCCCGAGAATTACTTCTCGTGCATTTAGTCGCGAACGACGTTATCCGATTGTCAACGGTTGGACAGCGAATGACTGAGCAGAAAAACTCATCAAAAACTACAGCACTTGCTCAAGCACTTTTGCTTGAGCAGGTGGAATTTTTCAAAAAACAATTATCTATAGAAAACTCACCTATTTATTTCCGGCAATTTATTCAGCTTTTTATGCAACATGCCGATGAAATTAAACTTTATGAAGTTGTGGATTTAGAACAATTACAAGCCGTTGTGAAACGCTATGCTTTTGAAATGCAGCTTGGTGCAGGCTTGCTTGAGTTTATTGGGGAAATTGCACAGCGTATTTATTTATCTGCCATGAAATCTCCAGTTCAGCTACAAGACTTGGTATCCGATCACCAGTTTGAAATGTGGCTTTCCAAGTTTTTGGAAATGGAGCATATTCCACATTATCTCAATCAGTTTTTAAGAACTAGCCCTTCTGTTCAACAACTTTGCCAATATATTGCCACTTCAACCTTAGAACAAAAATTACCTAAATTTCTAACGGCCTCTAGAGTGGATGACTACCATTTTGAATGGCAACATAAACTCAAAAAATTCTCTTTTTTACAGCAACAACGTCTTGAGCATAAGCTTGAAACGTGGATTGCCAGCTTTATTCATGAACAACTGACAGAATTAAGCCTTTTATCGGCTGAAGATTTAGAAAGCTTAGTACGTCATATCTGGGAAGATATTAGACATAAAAAAATTTATGAGTTTATGAAACAGCTCACTCCTCTCGATGTTGAGGAGTTCTTTGTTTTAATTTATGAATACTGGAAAGAATTACGACAGTCACAATTTATGCAAGGTCTTATTTTGTATGGTGTCGAAGTTTTTTATGATTTTTATAAAGATCAGAGTTTATTTGAAGTATTAAGTGCAATTGGTTTATCCGAAACTGACTTACAAACTGAAGCTTTACGTTTTTATCCAAAAGTTATGGATGCCTTTAATGAGCACGGTATTTTGGAACCGTTACTTCAAGCGCTCTTAGCTCCTTTTTATCAAAGCTCAAAAACACTCGATATAATTGAAAAACATTTTAGTGAGTAAAAAATAGATAAAAAGAAACCACGCAGGAGCGTGGTTTTTAAAATGGTGGCTATGACGAGACTTGAACTTGTGACCCCCGCATTATGAGTGCGGTGCTCTAACCAACTGAGCTACATAGCCGTAAACTGTGTGCGCATTATCTATAGTTCTGTATAGCAGGTCAATACTTCAAAACTCTTTATGCCCACCAAATGAACAAATATGATTCAGATCACCATTATTTGTTCATTTTTTAGCAAATTCTTACTTTAAGCAATTGATCGGCCACAGAAATATATTAAAGATCTAATACCAATTTTTTGCCTTTTGCTCTTGATACACAAATCATCATGCTCTTTTGTGAAGCTTTTTCAGCATCACTTAAGTATTGATCGAAGTGTTCTGCTTCACCTTCTAAGATAGCGGTTTCACATGTACCACAAACCCCTTCTCGGCATAGACATTCCACATCAATATTTAATGTCTCGATGGCTTGTAAAATAGTCTGGTTACTTTGTACTTCAATTTCCTGATTAGATTTGGCAAGTACCACCGTAAATGCTTCACCATCTTCAGGAACTGTTGAGGCAAATTGTTCCCAATGAATGTATTCATCGCGGTAACGGTGCTTGTTACAACAATCAATCACAGCATCAATCATAGGTTTAGGTCCACATACATATACATGTGTGCCTTTTGGTTGCGATGAAATTAATTCGTCTAAATTAAGCATGCTGCCTTCTGAGTCAACATAACTAAATACATGCCCTGCATGTTTCTGTGTTAGCTCATCAAGTAAAGCTGCATGTTCAGGTGAACGGTAAGCATAGTGCAGCTCATACTCTGCTCCACGTGCTGCCAGCTCATCCATTTGAGGTAAGAATGGTGTAATACCAATACCACCAGCTATCAAGATATGTTTATTGCCTGTTTCAGCTAATGGAAATAAATTTTTTGGTTCTGAAATCTGGATTTCACAGCCTTCATTGCACTGATCATGCATGAAAACTGATCCGCCCTTACCTTCCACATCCTTACGAACGCAGACTTGGTAAGTTGATAAATCTTGCGTACAGCTCATCAATGAGTAGGCATTGGAAAGTTGTTCATTCATTTTGACAATAATATGGCTTCCCCCACTAAATCGAGGAAAGTTCTGCCCATCTTGACGTTTGAACGTAAACCGTTTGATTAAAGGGGTTAGCTGTTCCACACGAGTAACAACCGCTGGGAACATTTCATAATGACTCGCCATATTAGAATCCTTCTTTTACCGCATATTTTTGTTGTTAGGGCTTATCCTTAAAGCCCTAAACACATGTATTTAATGGTCATGAATTCTTCAAGACCATATTTTGAGCCTTCACGCCCAACACCTGATTGTTTCACACCGCCAAATGGTACAACTTCATTTGAAATTGCAGTGGCATTCATACCGACCATTCCATATTCAAGCTGTTCTGACACTCGCCATAAACGTGAAATATTTTCGCTATAAACATACGCTGCCAAACCGAAGATAGTGTCATTTGCTTGAGCAACCACATCTGCTTCATCTGTAAAGCGAATGAGCGGCGCAACTGGACCAAAAATTTCTTCTTGGACAATTTCCATTGTACGGTCAACGTTAGTTAAAACTGATGGTTCATAAAAGGTTTGTCCTAAAGCATGCTGCTTACCACCACAGGCAATCTTAGCGCCTTTGCTCACTGCATCATCAATTAACTGCTGTGCTTTCAAAACTGCCTTTTCATTAATTAATGGGCCAATTTGTACGCCATCTTCAAGTCCATTACCGACTTTAAACTTTTGTACTTCTTGTACAAACTTCTCGGCAAAAGCTTGATAAATATTGTCATGTACATAAATGCGGTTAGCACAAACACAGGTCTGGCCTGCATTACGGAACTTGGCAAAAATCGCGCCTTGTACAGCTTTATCTAAATCGGCATCATCAAACACAATCAGAGGAGCATTTCCACCCAACTCAAGCGCCAATTTTTTAATGGTGCTTGAACACTGCTGCATCAATAAACGGCCCACTGGCGTTGAACCAGTAAAAGTTAACTTCTTCACTTTTTCATGTGAAGTAAATACCGAGCCAATTTCTTGAGATTTACCAGTAACAACATTAATCACACCAGCTGGAATACCTGCTTTTTCTGCAAGCTTTGCAATCGCTAATGCACAGTAAGGTGTTTCATTGGCTGGCTTAATCACGACCGTACAACCCGCTGCTAAAGCTGGCGCTGCTTTACGGGTAATCATGGCAATTGGGAAATTCCACGGCGTAATCGCAGCCACCACACCCACAGGTTCTTTACTAATAATAAAGCGCTGCTGGTTATTTACGGTTGGAATCACATCACCATAAATACGCTTGCCTTCTTCGGCAAACCATTGAATAAATGATGCAGCATAGCGGACCTCACCTTTTGCTTCTGCTAAAGGCTTGCCTTGCTCAATGGTCATGATTAAAGCAAGTTCATCGGTATGATCGAGAACCAGTTTATGCCAAGCCAATAAGATATCAGCACGGTTTTGGGCCGTTAAAGCTTTCCAACTTTGTAAAGCCGTATAGGCAGCTTCAACTGCTTGGGTTGCCTCCGCTGCTCCCATATTAGGAATTGTGCCAATTTCTTCGCCTGTAGCTGGGTTACTCACCGGAACCGTGGCATTTGACTGTGCAGCTAGCCATTGCCCATTAATATAGGCTTGTTGCTGAAATAGTTCAGTACTTTGTAAACTCGACATATCGTCTTCCTAAATGAAGAATCAGGTGTAAGTCATGTTTACACCTGAATAAATCCCTTTGTTTTTATTGATGGTACTGCGCCACAAGATGTTGGAAGTAAGCAATACCATGCTCACTGATACCAGAACGTTGCTTGTCAGTCATGATACGGCCTTGACCACGATAACCACGTGATTTCAATCCACGTTGTACGCTCTCTACCAAGTTCAAATCTTCCGGGCGGAATACATTGCGATACCACTCAATCAAATCTTTTTGATCTTGAGTCAGTTCTTCGTTCGTAAAGTAAATATCGTAATGCTGCAAAGTTGTTTCTGCATCAACAGGGAATTCATAAATAACTGTCATGAAGTTGCTGCCTGGTGGTACGTTGAACATGGTGCAAGGCCAAGTCCAGAAACCATGAAACTCAGGATCTGTTACTGATGGATCAAGTTTGAATGACTTCTCAGATGAACGTGCAAAACCATATTGCAATGTCCAGTTTTGATGCGTTGTGTGCCAGTATTTATCGACTTGTACAGAGTCAGCAAAGCCTGGATGTGCAGGTCCACAGTGGTAGCATTCCATGTAGTTATCAACAATCACTTTCCAGTTTGCTGGTGTTTCTGTCACAAAGCGTGCTGCCAATTTTAAATCTTTAATCACACCACATGCCTGATTTAAACGTTCAGCAAAGCCCGGGAGCTGGTCTTCTATACAAGTCGCATTTTCATCCATATTAATAAATACGAAACCTGCATATTCTTCGACTTTTAAAGGCACCATGCTTGAGTTTTCTTTATCGAAAGATTCAACGTGGTCACAGTTACGTGCCAATGCCAAGCTACCGTCTAGCTTAAACGTCCATGCATGATATGGGCAGGTAATTACATTTTTTGCTTTACCACTACCGCTTAAAAGTTCATGACCACGGTGCGGACACACATTATAAAATGCGCGTAGAACACTATCTTTACCACGAATGATGACAATATTTTCACCAATTACTTTACGGGTAATATAGTCATTTGGCTGAGCCAACTCACTACCATGTGCAACGCAAATCCAGCTTTTAGCAAAGATTGCCTCTTTCTCGTGCTCAAAAACTTGAGATGAAGTATAGAAAACTTTAGGGAAAGTCCATGCAACATCTGGGTTTGCGCAAAAATCTTCAGGTAATTTTTCAACTGCACTCATGTTTTTACTCCATTAAATTCTTTTCGTCCAAATGACTCGATATTAAATTGATGTCTTTTCGGCACTGCTCAACATGCGACGTATTGCACTTAGCATGTTTTGATATAAATGTTGAACTTCCGGACAGTCACGCATCAAACGTAAACTGCCATGTAATAAACCTTTACCTAAATGAAACTCGTTAGGGATGCCTGCTTGTTCCAGTTTTTGGGTAAAGAGGTAACCGTCATCACTTAAAGGGTCATATTCTGCAACAGCCACAAAACTTGTAGGCATATCTGAAAAATCAGTTGCCAATAAAGGTGCTAGATGTAAATCCTGCCAATCTTGTGAATTCGGTGCATATTCCTTTAAATAAAAATGCATATCTTCTGTTGTTAACAATGGCGCATGGGCGTGCTTTTGTGCGGATGGGGTATCAAATGCTGTCGTTAAACATGGATAAACCAATGCCAGCCCTTGAGCTTGCAAACCACTATGTTGTAGCTCCACTGCAAGAGCTGCTGCTAAATTACCGCCTGCGCTATCACCTGCTAGAACGATATTTTCACTATCGATTTGCCAAGCTGAACCATGTTGTTTAAGCCAGTGATAGACTGCTAAACAATCTTCAAAGGCTGCTGGAAAACGATGCTCTGGAGCCAAGCGGTAATCCACACTAATAACAACCGCATTTAAGTCCTTACACAAATAACTGGTAATAAACTCATGTGAATCGAGTCCACCCACCATCCAACCACCACCATGTAGATACAACACACATGGCCAACCAGACTCAGGTCGATTTGTTTTTGGTAAATACACACGAACAGGCACAGGATGCTCTTCATTTGCAATCACTCGATCTTCTACATCTAACTTGTCATCACGTGGCAAAGTGTAGTGTCGGCACATGGCATCATATGCCGCACGGACTGAGTCAATATCTGCATCTGCTGGTGAATAAATGCTGCTCCAATACACAAGGCTTTGCATTTCTTCACTTAAGGCATAAGTAGCCTGTTCATATGTCGTCATTACCATTCCCTCTAGCTGGTTTTTCTATCCAGTTTGATTGAGCTTGCAAGCTCAAGCTGCATCCGTTTTGCATGTTCATCTTGAGTCTGGTTTAAACCAATTTCCTGATCATCATAACCTTGTTGCTCAATTAAATGTGATGGGACTTTGGCATAATCCTGTATGAGCCATTTCACTAAGCCATAGGTCTGAATCAGAATAATCACGATGAATGGTAAAGCCGTCACAATAGTTGCCGTTTTCATGGTGTCTAATGGTGCTTTACTAAAGATCATGGCAATTGGAACTAAGGTCAGCATGACACACCAGAACAAACGTGCATTTGGCGATGGATCTTGCCCTTCACTTAAACCGCGTGTACATGTTGCTGAAACCGCATACCCGACTGCATCCATGTGTGCTGCCAAGAACACCACCATAATGCCGAGGAAAATCCACATCATGAGTTTTCCGGCAGGTAACAGGCTAAGCAATTGACCAATCGCAACCTCACCACCTTGTTGGCTTAAGATTTGCGGCACATTTACAGCTCCATGAATAAAGCTATAAACACTATAGTTTTCAAACACACCAAAGATGAACCAAAGACCGACACTGCCACCAATGACCATGGCAAAGATCACTTCTTTAATAGTACGGCCTTTAGAAACACGCGTTACAAAGAGTGCCACACCTGGTGCATATGAAATCCACCATAACCAGTAGAAAACAGTCCATTCACGGGTAAACTTGCCGTCACCCATTGGATCAGTAAACAAGCTCATATCGACAAAGTTGGTTGCCATTAACCCGAAACTCATTAATGAATTATTCAAAATGAATTGAGTCGGACCAAAGCAAAGTACATAAATTGCAAATAGCACTACACCCAAGCACACCATATGGCTTAAACGCTGCATGCCCTTGTCCATACCTACATATGAACTGAGTGCGAACAGAACTGAAACTGCCAAAATAATGATAACCTTGGTCATAAAGGTATTTGGAATGCCTGTGAGCTGAGACAAAATATTGGTAAATGTCACGGCAGTGAGTACCAATGAAATCGTCAATGCACCGAACATGCAAAGCAAGAACATTAAGTCGACTAAACGACCAACCACGCCAGTTGATTTAAAGCCTGTCACAGCCTCAATCACTGAAGCTAGACTTAAACCCTTATTTTTTCTCACATGGTAGCTGTAGCACAAAGAAATTGATGCCAAAGCATAAATTGCCCAAGCACTTAAGCCAGAGTGAAAAAACGAGTAAGCCACACTATATTTCAATGCTTCTGCTGACTCAGGCGGTAAGCTCAAACCCGGAGTTTGATAATAGTAGGCCCAGTCCAAAAAGCCCCAGTACAATGTAGAAGACCCAATACCCGACAAGATGAACATAAAAATCCATGACATTGTGCTGTATTGAGGTTTTCCTTCTCCAAGCTTAATTTTTCCGTATTTACTAAAGGCAAGACCAAAAGTAAAAATAATGGCTAAAAAAGCAAACAGTAATACTGGGGTTGTAAATACCGATGTCGTCCACTGCATCCATGTTGCAGCAATCTTTATCGATTCTTGCGAATAAATCGCCAAACCAGCAACTGAAATAAATACAAACAGTAAGCTGGTTACGGCAAGAAATTTATCCGTATAAATTTTTGTGTTTTGATTATCCATATCCATACATCCATTTTTGGATGGCGTTATTCCATAGCGAATACGTCCATTTTAGTTTGGGCTACACATGATGCAATTGCATCTCCTACCTCATAAGTCTTTGCCTGACCGCCGATATCGGCTGTTTTTGGGCCATTAATTAATACATTCTCAATCGCCTGCATAATATCTTGACCCGCTTGGATACAGCGCTCGTCTTCTTCACCAAAGAATTCGAACATCATGGCACCCGACCAGATCGCAGCGATTGGGTTGGCAATTTGTTTACCGTAAATATCTGGTGCTGAACCATGGACAGGTTCAAACAGTGATGGAAATTTTCTTTCTGGGTTTAAATTTGCCGATGCCGCTAAACCAATGGTTCCCGTACATGCAGGACCTAAATCGGAAAGAATATCGCCAAATAAATTTGATGCCACAACCACATCAAAGCGTTCAGGTTGTAAAACAAAACGAGCCGCTAAAATATCAACATGCTGTTTATCAGCTTGAATTTGTGGATACTGTTTTGCCATCGCATCAACGCGCTCATCCCAGTACGGCATGCTCACTGCAATACCATTTGACTTGGTCGCTGCGGTAATTTTTTTCGCATCTCGCTGATTTGCAAACTCAAATGCATAACGCAAAATTCGATCTACGCCATGACGTGTAAATACGGCTTCTTGTAAAACAAACTCGCGGTCTGTTCCTTCAAAAGCTTTACCGCCAATCGCTGAGTATTCACCTTCACTATTTTCACGAACCACGTAGAAGTCGATATCGCCTGGTTTTTTACCTACCAATGGACATTTCACACCCGGCATTAAGCGCACTGGACGTAAATTTACATATTGGTCAAAACCACGACGGAACTGGAGCAGCGAACCCCAAAGCGAAATATGGTCAGGCACTTTATCTGGCCAGCCTACAGCGCCAAAATAAATTGCATCGTAGCCCTGCAAAGTTTCAAACCAGTCATCTGGCATCATTTTGCCGTGTTCAAGGTAGTAATCGCAGCTTGCCCAATCGAAAGCATCTAACTGAAGATCAATGCCGTACTTCTCTGCTGCTGCCTTTACAACCTTAATACCTTCTGGTAGAACTTCTAAACCAATGCCATCGCCTGCAATCGTGGCAACTTTATATCTTTTTGCCATAAGCTTCCTTCACACCTTCGACTAATATCCTTGTATGGCTTAAACATGATGTTTTAAGCAAAAATGATCAACAACAGAACTATCACTCCAATGGACACGGATCGTGAATAATCTACCTAACCTATCGGATTTAAAGGTTTTTTGCACAGTCGCCAAACTAAAAAGTTTTGTCGAATCTGCTGAGGAACTCGGGACATCGCCAGCTTTTATTAGCAAGCGAATTAATATTCTAGAAAACACGTTGAGCTGCAAACTTTTTCATCGCAGCACGCGTCACGTTAGCCTGACAGAAGATGGCAAACTCATACTTGAGAGAGTTTCAAATATTCTTGAAGAATTTGATGAAGTCTGCGAACTGGTCAATAACCCGCTCAGTACACCTACGGGTCGTATGGATATTATTAGTAGCTTTGGTTTTGGCAGAAAACATGTCGCACCAATTTTGTCTAAATTAATGATGCTGTATCCAAAGCTACAGATTCATTTTGATACCATCGACAATACCAAAGACCTGATTCAACACAGTATTGATTTAGACATTAGAATTGGTAATGAAATTGCACCCAATATGATTGCGAAGAAGCTGGCTTCTAATTTTCGTATTTTGTGCGCGTCACCGAGTTATTTACTTAAACACGGCGTACCTGACAGTATTGAAGATTTGCAAACACATGACTGTTTAACAATTAGTGAACGCGACCAATCCTCGGTTTTATGGAAATTTAGGCATGCTTCCGAAGATGTCTCAGTGCATATCAAACCCCGCTTTGTTTCAAATAACGGCGAAATTATTCATCAACTTGCCATAGAAGGTCACGGTATTATTTTCCGTTCGATTTGGGATGTTGCAGATGAATTGATTACCGGCCAACTTCAGCATATTTTGCCTGAGTACTGGCAAGATGCAGATGTCTGGGCAGTTTATCCATCACGACTCAAAAGCTCCTCCAAACTGCAAACCTGTATTTTGTTTATTCAAAACGAATTGCTCAATCGTTTACAGCATGTGCAAAACCTAAGCCGTGGACAACTTATTTCACCAGCCGTCAAACGAGAGCCACCGCCTGAAAAAGTCTTTCTATAAAAAAAGCCCTAAGTGGGCCTGTTCACTTAGGGCAATAGTTTACTTTTAACTTCTAGAAATAATATCCAATTGAAAGATAAAACAGTTTATCCCAATCATTACTGCTACCTTGTGCAAGGCCATTCGCCCCACCACCAACCATTGGATCATTTTTACTCATAATATATTCACCCTGAATACCAATGGCTTTGTAATTAAAATAAACGCCTGCAATTAAACGCTCAGAGTCTTTATATCCATCCTCATCTTTGAAAAAGCGGCTATGAGAGATATAGGGCTTAATATTTTCAAGTTTGTGGAATGGCTGAGCAAAGGTATAGTTAATTTCATTGACCAGATATTTTCCTTTGTTAGCAACTTGATACGGGTAATCAAATGCTCCAATGGTTGAGCTATTTGGCAATAAATTATCGCCATTAGTGACATCTTGCTTACCTGCTAAGAACATCCATTGCCATGCTTGATATTGCGTTTGAGCAAATACATTCCATGATTTGCGGTGTCCATCTTCGTCTGTTCTTTTATTTTCTAAATCAGAATACCAAACTGAACCACCTAACTCGGTCGAAAGTTTTTGAGCTTTATCAAGCTCAAATTTTCTAGAAGCTCGAGCAATCCACATATTTTTTTCTTCAATATTGGTTCCTGTAGTTAAATCATCAGCTTCAATGAAATTACCACTATATCGGCTTGAGTCTTTTGATGTCCCCTTATAATTTCCTCCATCAGTTGGATAGAATCCTAAGGTTAAATTGTATTTGTCATCTGCAAATTTATATTTAATCCCCAGATTATCAATATCTTCTAAACCAACGGTATTTAAAAGCGTTTCGTAATAACTACTTCCCCAAAATTCACCAAAGCCAAAATCAACAGGCTGCAAACCTGCCGTGACTCTTTGTTGGTCAGATAACTTATACCCTACCCAAGCTTTTTTTAGAAAAATCGCATCACACAAGCGATCATATTGATAACAGCGAGCATCTGCTCCTGCAATCCAGTTTGGGTTTTCATAACCTAACACTAATTTAATATCAGTAAGTCGCCAGTCATCATTTTGGGAACCTTCATTGGCCTCGACCACATAATCTTTATGTAAATAGCGAGAACGTACTGCACCAGATACTTTAAATTGACCCGAATCTAAAGTTGGATCACCCCAACTCAAATCAGCTGCAGAGACTTGTGCTCCAGCAGTTAAACTTAGAATTCCTAAAAATAATAATGACCTTTTCATGTCTTCAACATCCTTGTTAAGTGTTATAAGAACATGAAGAAATTGGCTTAGACAAACAATGCCAGAAGTATGAAGTCGGTCTTTACAAACTGTGTTTAATCAAAAAAACAAGCATAAAAAAAGACCACGCAGGAGCGTGGTCTGTAAAATGGTGGCTATGACGAGACTTGAACTTGTGACCCCCGCATTATGAGTGCGGTGCTCTAACCAACTGAGCTACATAGCCGTAAACTGTGCGCGCATTATCTTAGCTTCTTAACCGCGCGTCAAGAAAAATTTTCAATAAAATGAGGTGAAGTGAGCCTATAAGCCGGGTTCTGTCGAGGATGGTCATTCCTCTAGGCGTACAATCACTCATACGCTCAAGCGACCTACCCGAATCCAGTACGGGCCGCACCTAGGATTCCTATTTGGTCTTGCTTCTGGTGGGGTTTGCCATGCCGTGAACTGTTACCAGACACGCGGTGCGCTCTTACCGCACCCTTTCACCCTTACCTCACGAATGAGGCGGTCTACTCTCTGCTGCACTTTCCGTCGGCTTTCACCGCCCAGGCGTTACCTGGCACCCTGCCCTATGAAGCCCGGACTTTCCTCTCCTGCTTCAGTCACGGAGACTTCCACAGCAGCGACCATCCAGCTCACTTCGAGGGCGCATATTAACAAATTTATTGACTAATTGCTTGTGCTTTTTTGAGCAATTAATCTTTTATATTTGTCGAGTAACTGTTCTTCCGTTTCCTCATGCTGCGGATCTTTTGGAATACAGTCTACTGGACAAAATAATTGGCACTGTGGCTGGTCATGGTGACCAACGCACTCTGTACATAAATCAGGATCGATTTCATAAATCACTTCGCCCATAAAGATCGCCTCATTGGGGCAAACTGGTTCACAAACATCGCAGTTTATGCATTCATCAGTGATATATAACGACACGTTACCAACCTTGTTGATGTTTACGTTCAAAGGCTTCAACCACAGCTTGCGGAACAAACTTGGTTACATCTCCTTTTAAACGAGCAATTTCTCGAATTAATGTCGAAGAAATAAAAGAATACTGTTCAGAAGGTGTTAAAAACACCGCCTCGAAATGTGGATCAAGCTGACGGTTCATATTGGCCAGTTGAAATTCATATTCAAAGTCAGAAACTGCTCTTAAACCACGAAGTACTGCTGTGGCCTTTTGTTCTTTAAAAAAGTTAACCAACAAACCATCAAAACCTACAAACTCAACATTTGATAGATGGCCTAATGATGATTGCGCCAGTGCAACTCTTTCTTCTAAGCTGAACAAAGGGTTTTTATGATGTCCAATTGCAATCGCTACTACAACTTCATCAAACATTCTTGATGCTCTAGTAACTAAATCAACGTGCCCATTCGTGATAGGGTCAAATGTTCCAGGATAAATTACACGCGTTTTAGACATCCGCTAGTACTCTAATTGTATTGTGCGCCTATTTTAGCAAAAGTTATACATGAGACGAAATATTGATATGTGGGAAAAAACTTCACCTTGGCATCAGTTTACGGCACAATAGGGACAATTGTGGAAGTTTGAATTATGGCGAAAGCAACAGTAGTAAAGAAACATAATGGCGGAACCATCGCACAAAACAAACGTGCCCGTCATGATTATTTTATCGAAGAAAAATTTGAAGCTGGCATGTCTTTACTAGGCTGGGAAGTAAAATCTTTACGTGCCGGTCGTATGAGTTTGACAGAAAGTTATGTCATTTTTAAAAATGGTGAAGCATTCTTATTTGGTGCTCAGATTCAACCACTCCTTTCTGCATCTACACATATTGTGCCGGAAGCTACACGTACACGAAAATTATTATTATCTCGTCGTGAACTTGAAAAGCTTATGGGTGCGGTGAACCAAAAAGGTTATTCGTGCGTTCCATTAGCATGTTACTGGAAAGGTCATCTGGTTAAGCTTGAAATTGCACTCGTGAAAGGTAAACAACTTCACGATAAACGTGCGACTGAAAAAGAACGTGACTGGCAACGTGATAAAGCACGTATATTTCATAAGTAATAGACTAAAAAGCCTCTTTATAGAGGCTTTTTTATTTTTCACTAATTTAATCTATATAAAAGCCCAGCAATATATTCACCAAACCATTTAGCAGTATCTAAATCACCTTGCGGCGGTGTAATTTCAACAGGTGCATTATCTGATTGAGTCATCAATCCTAAACAGCTCGATAAACGGTTTAAATCGGTTTCAGTATGGCCTGTTGTCATTAAAGGTAAACCTGACCACAACATGCCGTGCTGCATCGCAAAAATGTTAAGTTGTTGCAGAACCGCTAGTTTATCACCACTTAAACCGCCCGAATTTGCAAAACCCGCTGCTAACTTACCCTGCCATAAACGATTTTTCCAACGTTTAGATGTACTATCCATAAACTTTTTAAAATCGGCAGTTACGCTTCCCATATAAGTTGGGGAACCAAAAATAATGCCCTGTGAGGCATCTAAAACATCCCAATCAATATGCTCAATATTCATCACATGTACTTTGACGCCCATCACTTCGGCACCACTTGCGATAGCAGACGCTACCTTTGCAGTGTGACCATAGGGACTGTGATAGACAATAGAGAGATGTTTTTCAGGCAAAGACATAAGCTTAATATTTTGAGCGATTTTTTCTATTTTATCATTTTATTAAAACTTGCTAAACCTTGTTCTCTAAACATGAAATCTCAGTACTTGCCTTAATTTCTTGAATAAATAGGGAAAATTCAAAATAAAAAACTCTCTTATGCTATTTTGAAATTTAAACAACATAAGAGAGTATTATTACAACAATCATATCCTTAAGAAGAAATATGATTTTTCAAAACTACATAAAAACAAAAGTTGCCATACGGCCAGTTTTAGCATCACGGCGGTAAGAAAAATATTCATCTTGCTGTTGGTATGAACACTGATCTCCCCCTAAAACTTTTTCAACTCCTAGGCTCTGTAAGATAAAACGAGCAATTGCATACAAATCAGCATGAAATTTATTTGGAGCTGCCCCATCAATAAATGCAGTTTCCAATTCAGGATATTTACTACAAAAAGCAGTTTTTACCTCTGCTCCAATTTCAAAGCAAGGTTGACTAATCGCTGCACCCAACCATGCCCATGTTGGAGGACTCTGCATTGCAGCGACTATATTTTCAATAATACCTCCCGCTAAACCTCGCCAACCTGCATGTAAGTTAGCAATTTCTGTACCTTCAGCATTACCAAGCACGACTGGTAAACAATCGGCTGTCATCATCATTAACGCATGACCTTTGGTTTGCGTAATCAAGCCGTCGCCAATTAAAGCTGTAAAGGGAATTTGTTCATTTACTGTATGGCAAATCGTGCTATGTGTTTGGGTCATCCATGTCATTTTTTTAACCCCAAACTGAGCAAATTCATCTAACAGCATCATCCGATGCTGCTGGACACGCTGAGCTTCGTCTTTAACGTGCAAAGCAAGATTAAAACCTGTTAGCTCTGTTTGCTCTGCTGGTAATGCCAAAGGGTGATGAACTCGTGTCTGCCCTACGAATACGCCTTGAGGTAAACCTTGAACAAATTCCATATACCAGTCCTTAATATGCAGCGTTTTCTGTACGTAAAACATTAACCAACTGCGTAAAATCTTCAGGCCATGGTGCTTCGAATAACATTTCTTCACCAGTACGAGGGTGTTTTAATCCCAATTTAGCAGCATGAAGTGCTTGGCGTTTAAAACCGCGTAAAGTTTCGATGAGTAACTCAGATGCCCCTGCCGGAATACGTACACGGTTCATATAAACTTGGTCACCAACCAAACCATGTCCAATATAACTAAAGTGAACGCGAATCTGGTGGGTACGGCCAGTCTCAAGTTGCGCTTGTACACGGGTAAAGTCTCTAAAACGCTCTTTCACGTTATAGTGCGTTACAGCATCACGCCCACCCGGCAAAATTGCCATTTTTACACGGTCAACCGGATGTCTTTTAATCGGCTCATCGATTGTGCCACCTGCAATAATATTGCCATAAGTGACTAAGTCATAAATACGATAAACAGATTTATCTCCCAATTGTTTACTCAAAGAAAATTGTGCTTCGAGATTTTTAGCAACAACTAGTAAACCACTGGTATCTTTATCAATACGATGTACTAGACCAGCACGTGAAAGCTCGGCTGACTTAGGTGAATGGTAAAGCAAAGCATTGACCAAAGTACCCGAGGTATTACCTGCGCCAGGATGAACCACCATACCTACCGGTTTATTAATGACTAAAATATCTTCATCTTCGTAAACAATATCGAGTGGAATATTTTCTGGTTGACTGTTGGTCTGTGCTTCAAGCTCAACATTTAAAGTTAGCGTTTCATTGCCTTCGCAACGATATTTAGGTTTGACAATGTTACCATTTACCAACAGATGACCTTCTTTCATCCATTGTTTAAGTTTTTCACGTGAAAACTCACTCCACACCATGGCTGCCACTTGGTCGATACGTTGCCCTAAGTAGCTTTCATCTAACTGAACTTGCAACGATAAACGTGTTGCAGTTGTATCAGAAGTATGGTTATCTGCATCCTCAGAATCTTCTAGTAAATTGAAGTCTGTTTCAGAGAAGTTTGTGTTTGAAGATTGTGCTGAAGTCATTTGATCATTTAGATAAAAGTGGTTTAATAGCGCAATTGTAGCTCATTGCCCAACATAACAGAGGAGTTTTTATGTCGCTACCACGTTATAAAATTACGATGCTTGCCTTATCTTTAGGTGTAGCGTCTGCATTTGTGGGCTGTAGCAGCAATCCAAGTAAAAAAGAAGTGGTCGATACTGGCCCTCAATCTAGTGAGCAAGCATATTTTGACAAGGCTCAAAAAGCTCTTGATCGTGGTCAATATCTTGACGCTACCAAATCTTTAGAAGCGATTGATACTTATTATCCAACTGGACAATACGCACAACAAGCACAACTTGAACTTCTCTATTCAAAATTTAAGCAAAAAGATTATGAAGGTGCGATTGCACTCGCAGAACGTTTTATTCGTTTAAATCCTCAGCATCCAAATGTAGATTATGCTTACTACGTACGTGGCGTATCTAATATGGAGATGAACTACGATAGCTTGTTGCGTTACACCTCTTTGCAACAATCTCACCGTGATGTGAGTTATTTAAAAGTTGCATATCAAAACTTTGTTGATCTTATTCGTCGCTTCCCAAGTAGCCAGTATTCTGTCGATGCAGCACAGCGTATGAAGTTTATTGGGCAAGAGCTTGCTGAAAGTGAAATGAATGCAGCGCGTTTTAACGTTAAACGTAAAGCATGGATTGCCGCAGCTGAACGTTCACAATGGGTGATTGAACACTACCCACAAACACCTCAAGTACCAGAAGCTTTAGCAACTTTGGCATATAGCTATGACCAATTAGGTGATAAGGCAACTTCACAACAATACATCGAAGTTTTAAAACTTAATTATCCGAGCCTTGTCAATAAAAATGGCACTGTCAACATGCGTGCTGCACGTAAAGAAGGTAACTGGATCAACCGTGCAACCTTAGGTATTCTTGGTCGTGAATCTAAGTCTGTAACACCAGATACGACTACTTCTTCTGAAGCTGAACCAAAACGTAGTCTACTAAACCGCGTAAGCTTTGGTTTAATTGGCAACTCAGGTAAAGAAGAAGCGGAAGAAACAACTAACACACCTGTTGAAGCACCAAAAAGTGAACGTAGTTGGACTAATCGCTTAAGCTTCGGTTTACTAGATAAACCTGAGCCAAAAGCAGCAGAAGGCACAACAATTGCACCAGCAACATCTTCGAGTGAAGCACCGAGTGCCTCACCAGCAGATAACGAAGCAGATGACGCTGCTCAATAAGCAATAAAAGCTTAAAAATAACCAACAAACAGGCAAGTAATATCACTTGCCTGTTTGTTTTTATAAAATAGTAAAATATTTATCGGGCATATCTCGATTCATCATGTCAGAATAATCTGACCTATCGCATCATTAGTTTAAACACGGTTATCTGAATTATGGCAATTCCACAGCATACGATTGATCAGATCTTAGATCGCACAGATATTGTCGATCTGATTGGTCAACGTGTGAAACTGAAAAAAACCGGACGAACTTATTCTGGTTGTTGCCCTTTTCATCAAGAGAAAACGCCTTCTTTCCATGTTTACCGCGATAAACAGTATTATCACTGCTTTGGCTGTCAGGCGAACGGAAATGCTATTCGCTTCCTAATGGACATTGATAACCGAAACTTTATTGATGTGATGAAGGAATTATCGAGTAATACGGGAGTCGAATTACCAAAAGATAATACTGATAATAAAAAACTGTCTTATACACGCCAAGTTACAAAACCATCAACACCGCCCAAAACGGTTGCTGAACCGACTACTCAAGCACCTATAGAAGATCAGTACAATACGTTTGAACCCGTATATTTTGATGATCCCTTTGCCCAGTTTGAACAGCCATTTAGCTTTGATGAGCCAGTACAAGAAGGTAATTTATATGACCTTCTAGAAAATGTTGCCCAGTTTTATGAACATCAATTACCGACTAGTCAAAAAGCTAAAAATTACTTTAAGCAACGCGGTTTAAGTGACCAGACTATTCAGTTCTGGCGTTTAGGTTATGCTCCTGAAGACTGGCAACATCTAGAAAAAGCTTTCCCTTATGATATTGAGGGCTTAAAGCAGCTTGGTCTCATCCGTTCAAGCGACAGTGGTCGTGACTTTGACCTTTTACGTGATCGTGTTATTTTTCCAATTCGGGACCCTAAAGGCCGTGTAGTTGGCTTTGGTGGTCGTGCGCTCAATGATGAAATTAAGCCTAAATACATCAACTCGCCCGATTCGGAAGTATTCCATAAAAATCAATTACTGTATGGGCTATATGAAGGCCGAAAATTAAAAGCAAATGACTGGTTAATGGTCGAAGGTTATATGGATGTCATTGCTTTACAGCAATATGGCATTACTGGTGCAGTTGCGACTTTAGGAACGGCAAGTAATACCGAACACCTTAATATCTTATTTAAACAAAATAACCGGATTACGATTGCTTTTGACGGTGATGCTGCAGGTCAAAAGGCCGCACGCCGAACTTTAGAAATTGCATTACCCTTACTCAATGATGGTCGTGAGCTCAAATTCTTTGTATTGCCAAATGACCATGACCCTGACTCTTTAATCCGCCGTGAAGGAGTGGAAAACTTCCAGAAGCTTCTACAGCAAGCTCCTTTACTTTCTGACTTTGTTTTTGCTCATCTTACTGGGCAACATGACATTAGTACGCCCGAAGGTAAAAGTCTTGTTATGGGCGAATTAAGAGAATTGACCGAGTTATTACCAAAACAAGGGTCTTTTCGCTATCTACTAACCCAATCTTTCCGTGAAAAATTAGGCTTAGGTAAGCGCTTCACTCCACAAATTAGCCACGATGCATCCCTATCTTTTAATATTCAAACGAAAGATGAAGACTTTGCAATTGCAATTTTGATGCACCATCCGTTTCTTTATATTCATTTTGAAGGATTACGGGCTTATATTCCGCAAGATGAGTTGTTGGCTAAAATATTAGCAATTTTAAACCGTATATTTGACGAATTGCCTGATGACCAAGAACTAGCTACCTATTATGTTTTAGGTGCTTGTAGCAGTTATTGCCATGAAATTGCAGATATTATGCAAAGGACCAACATTCAAGCCTTAACTCAAGCACCGGAAGTAGCAGATAAACTCGCAAAAGAATATGCTTTAGGCTTACAAGAAAGATATTTACGTCAAAAACTAAAATCTAAAATCTCATTAGTTGAGTCAAGAAACTTAAGACAACAACTCAATGAACTTACCAAACAGATTAGCTTAAGACTTCTTTCTTAACGTTTGGGTTTTCGCTCATGATCAAATACATCCTGTAAATGCTGCTGTAACCATTCAAAATAGTCTGGGCTCTCTGCTTTTGCAGCTTCACGCAACAACATAGAGGTCGGATGTATTAGTTTTTGCGTCAAACGATGGGCAAATTGCTGCAACACTTGCTCAGGATTTCCACCATGATGCAGAGCCTCTAATGCATGGGTAAGCTCTCGCTGACTAATTTCTTCACTATGTTGGCGGTAAGCATGAATTGTACTGCCCGCCTCTTTGACTTTTTGATGCGTAATTAGCTGGGTAGCTAGCTGATTAACCATCACCTCAGCTTCAACAGCCGCTTGACGACGTTGAGCCAAGTTTTCATCGATCACACTTTGTAGATCATCTACACCGTATAAATACACTCCATCAAGCGACTCTACTTTAGGGTCAATATCACGCGGTACAGCTAAATCGACCATTAACATTTGCTGATAACGGCGTTTTTTTAATGCAGTTTTGACATCTGCATAAGCAATAACCTGATGCAAACTACCCGTACAACTTGAAACAACATCGGCACGATATAGATTCTCAGCCAAATCTGAAAAATCAATAATCTCAACTTCAACTTGATGTGCAATTTCTTGGGCCAATTGATCGGCGCGTTCACGGCTACGATTACAAACAATTATCTTGGCAACGCCCATTTCAGCTAAATGCTTGGCAACAAGGCTATTCATTTCGCCAGCAGCAACCACCATAACCGTTAGTTTTTCAGGTTTACTAAAAACCTGTAAAGCGAGCTGCGCAACTGCATAACCCATTGAAACGGCATGACTACCTACAGCTGTTTCAGAGCGCACACGTTTAGCGGCGTAAAAAGCGTACTCAAATACACTATTTAATTCTGGAGAAACTGTTTGCGCTTCTTTAGCCAATGCTAGAGCACTTTTCACCTGCCCTAAAATTTGCGGTTCGCCCAACATGAGTGAGTCCAAACCACTTGCTACACGCATTAAATGTGTGATGGCTTGAGCATTTTCGTAACGATAAACATGATGAATTAACTGCTTTACATCAATATTATTGGCATCAGCTAACCATTTCAGAAGGCTTTCGGCATCTTCCGCCATGGCGTAGACTTCTGTACGGTTACATGTTGAGACAACCACTAAGTCTTTTAAAGACTCGTGATGACGTTGTTCGGCAAGCAAATTACTTAATCGCTCTGCATTGAAAGCAATTTGCTCGCGGAGTTCTACAGAAGCTGTTTGATGGTTGACACCCAATGCAAAGAAAGACATATCAGATCATCATTTCGCTAAATTTATGCTATTGTGCAACATCGGTGTCATAAAAAGCATTACTTTGGATCAATAAAAATTGCGTCAAATGAATAGCCGTATTAATTTTAACGGTGCTTCGATAAGACAGTATTCTACCACATTCTTATTGTTAGGTAGCATGTCCTCATATGTCTATGCACGTCCAGTGCAAGAGACCTATGCCGTGCATTCATTTGATCAGGCTTTACAGCAGAGTATGGTCGCTGAATTTGCCTTAGCTTATGACGATATTCCCACAGCACTGCACAATTACACAGTGCTTGCGATAAAAAGCAACTCAACAACAATTAAACAGCGTGCATTAGACGTTGCACTTGAATATAACGACTTACAAGCTGCATTAAATATTGCAACACATTGGGTTGTTCAAGAGCCTAAAGATGTCCCTGCTCTATTTTATTTATCGCATATTGCGCTAAAAACACATGAATATCAGCTTGCTGCCGAGACTTTAGATAAAATTTTAAAAATAGATCCAACTGCCGATCTTGAACAAATTTTGGCAAGCATTGCACCTG
This sequence comes from Acinetobacter sp. UC24323, assembly GCF_024151445.1. Classification (NCBI taxonomy): domain Bacteria; kingdom Pseudomonadati; phylum Pseudomonadota; class Gammaproteobacteria; order Moraxellales; family Moraxellaceae; genus Acinetobacter; species Acinetobacter sp. UC24323. The sequence goes on from NZ_JAHIBY010000010.1 coordinate 31,548, forward strand.
AAAATGCACAGGATCGAGAAGTTTTATTAACCGCTTTACGTTCTAGTGCAGAGAAAGACAACCCATCCATCTTAGCGCTTATTGCCAACCTAGAAGCACAAAATGGTCAGTTAGAACCTGCCTTAAGTACCATCAATCGCGCACTACGACGTCGCCCTAAAGTGACAAGCTTTATCTTAATGAAAGCCAATTTACTAATCGCACTCAGTGATCAGGAAGGTGCTTTAAAATGGTATGCAAAATCAAGCCGTAAATATAAGAAAAACCTAGACATTCGCCTAGCCGAAGTACGTTACCTCATCCAGATTAATCAACCCCAGCTTGCTCTTGAAAAATTAGAGAAAATTATTGAAAGCAATCCTCATGCTGAAGAGGCTTTGTTTATTGCTGGTTTAACCAGTATTGACCTTAAGCAATATGACAAAGCAGAACAATATCTGGTTGATTTACGCAACTCTGCAAAATATCAAAATGAGGCGTATTACTACTTAGCGATTAATGCTGAAAGAAAACAACATTATGAAACTGCTAAAGCTTACTACCGTTTAGTCGATGGTAGTTTGTATATTGTTTCAAGACGCAATCTCATTGCAATCTATGATAAACAAGAAAACTTACACGACGCTTTACGCTTTTTAACCCAAGAGCGAGTCAATTATCCTCAGCATGCAAGCTTTCTTTACCAAGCTCAAGCTGAAATTTTAAAGAAGATGGGCAATAAAAAAGCTGCATTAAATTTATTAGATGAAGCGATCAAAAACTTACCAGATGATCCGGAGCTCATCTATGCAGAAGTTTTATTATTAGACCCTTATACTGACCGCGATAAACTCGATAAAACACTCAAACAATTATTGCAGTTAGAACCCAATAGCCCAACGTATCTAAACGCCTATGCTTATACATTAGCTTTGCAAAATCGTAGGCTTAAGGAAGCACGTCAATATGCTGAACAGGCTTTAGAATATGCCCCAGAACAAGCTTCTATTCTGGATACGCTAGGCTATATCGCATTTTTACAAAATGATTATGAAGCGGCTGCGGAAGCTTTAGGCAAAGCATATGAACTAAGTCATAACATAAATATTGGCATTCGTTACGCTAAGGCACTTTATATGCAAGGATCATTAACTCAGTTCAGTGCCGTGTTACAACAACTGAAACAAAAGCACGCAAATGATCCACAATTACAACAACTTGATGCGTTAATTTTACCTACATCTGCAAAAAAGAGTTAAATTTATGAGCAAACTTGCCCAACTGTGCACAGCGATCTGTGGATCAAGTGTTTTATTTTTAACCGGTTGTCAGCATTTTACTCAACCTAAAGCTGCAGTTACCCACCAAGTACAAGACGAAAAACACTTCAATTTACAAGGTAAAATTGGAGTACGTACCCCCCAACAAACTGGTAGTGCATTCTTTACATGGATTCAACAGCAAGACAATTTCGATATCGAATTAAGCGGTATTTTAGGTGTTGGAAAAACACAAATTCAGGGTAAACCTGGTGAAGTTACTCTAAACAGTGCTAAAACTGGACTGATTACGGCTGCATCTCCTGAAGAACTTTTAGAGCGTGCAACTGGCTGGCAAGCACCAATTACTCATTTAACCAGTTGGATTTTAGCGAAACCTGCAACTTTAAGTGCTCAAATTAGTAAAGATAATGCAAATCGTGTGAGCCAACTCATCGAAGATGGCTGGACAGTTAATTTTAGTTATGATGGTGAACAAACTCTACCAAATAAACTGGTTTTAAAGCAGGCTCTTGCTGAAGATAAAGAAAACCGTATTACAATGGTGATCCAAAACCGCTAATCCTTATTATATAAATCTATGATTCGAGTACCTTCTCCAGCTAAGCTCAACCTGTTTTTGCATATCACAGGACGTCGTGAAAATGGTTACCATGAACTACAAACCATTTTCCAACTTATTGATTTATATGACTGGATGACATTTACGCCTATATCTGAAGATGAGATTCAGATTGAAGGTTTAGGTGAGGTTCAACTTGAGCAAAATCTGATTTATCGGGCGGCACAGATATTACGCCCTCACGCTCAAAATCCTTGCGGACTCCATATAAAAATTGAAAAAAATATTCCGATGGGTGCTGGTTTAGGTGGCGGTTCTTCCAATGCAGCAACGACGCTTATTGTCTTAAATCAATTATGGCAATGTGGTCTAACTGAAGAACAATTAGCTCAGTTCGGTGTCAAGCTTGGTGCCGATGTTCCAATTTTTATTTATGGGTTAAATGCATGGGCTGAAGGGATTGGTGAACATTTATCATTCATAGACTTAGATCAAAAACAATTCATTGTTTTAAAACCTGATTGTTTTATCAGCACTCAACTGCTTTTTTCACAAAAAACATTGACAAGAGATTCTAAGCCCACTACATTTTGCGCCTATCAGTTAGAACCTTCTAATTTCGGAAATAACTTTGAGCCTTTGGCTAGAGAGTTATACCCTGAAGTTGAAGAAGCAATGCAATATCTCGACCAATTTGGTCATGCAAAGCTTACAGGTACAGGTGCTTGTGTTTTTGCTGAGGTAACCGATGAAATGAATGTTGATGACATTCTTAAACATGCACCATGTAAAGCTTACTTGGTACATAGTTTAAAAGAATCTCCTTTACGTCATTTTAAAGTTACAAGTTAGGGGCGTCGCCAAGTGGTAAGGCAGCGGGTTTTGATCCCGCCATCCGTTGGTTCGAATCCAGCCGCCCCTGCCATTTTCCACCTGTAATGATGATTGTATTAGGGGCGTCGCCAAGTGGTAAGGCAGCGGGTTTTGATCCCGCCATCCGTTGGTTCGAATCCAGCCGCCCCTGCCATCTTAATACAGCATCGAATTTAGGGGCGTCGCCAAGTGGTAAGGCAGCGGGTTTTGATCCCGCCATCCGTTGGTTCGAATCCAGCCGCCCCTGCCATTCTCTTATTTAAAAGACAGACTTAATTGCCTTGCTTTTTGTTGATTAACCTTGACATTGCATTGCAAAAATATTAAAGTTCTGCCGCATTAGGGGCGTCGCCAAGTGGTAAGGCAGCGGGTTTTGATCCCGCCATCCGTTGGTTCGAATCCAGCCGCCCCTGCCATCTACTTCATTACATACCAACCGCCAAGGGTGCTTCATGCCCAATCTTGTCGTTTTTAGTGGAAATGCTCATCCACAGTTCGCTCAAAAAGTCGTAAGTCACTTACATATCCCTCTAGGTGCTGCATCAGTCGGTCAGTTCTCTGATGGTGAAATTTCAGTAGAAATTACTGAAAATGTTCGTGGTAAAGACGTATTTATCGTTCAGCCTACTTGTGCTCCAACCAATGACAACCTTATGGAAATCTTGGTTATGGCAGATGCTTTGCGTCGTGCAAGTGCTGGTCGTATTACTGCTGTTATCCCTTATTTTGGTTATGCTCGCCAAGACCGTCGTCCACGTTCTGCACGTGTGCCGATCACAGCGAAAGTTGTTGCAGACATGCTTACCACTGTTGGTATTGACCGTGTCGTAATGATTGACTTACATGCTGACCAAATCCAGGGCTTCTTCGATATTCCAGTCGACAACATCTACGGTACTCCTGCTTTGCTTGCTGACTTACGTCAACAACAACATGACAACCTTATGGTGGTTTCTCCTGACGTTGGCGGTGTTGTACGTGCTCGTGCCGTTGCTAAACAGATGGGTGATATCGATTTAGCAATCATCGACAAACGTCGTCAAAAAGCCAACGAGTCGCAAGTTATGCACTTGATTGGTGACGTAAAAGATCGTGATTGCGTTATCGTAGACGACATGGTTGATACAGCTGGTACATTGTGTAAAGCAGCTGATGCGCTTAAACAATTCGGTGCACGTCGTGTTGTTGCTTACGCAACTCACCCTGTACTTTCAGGCAAAGCAATTGAGAACTTACGTAACTCTGTTATTGATGAGTTAGTTGTAACTGACACAATTCCTCTTTCTGAAGAAGCATTAAACTTAGGCAAAATTCGCCAAGTTTCTGTTGCTAGCATGGTTGCTGAAACGATTCGTCGTATTAATAACGAAGAGTCTATCAGCGCGATGTTCGATAGTTTATAATATTGCAGCTTTTTTCTTAACCCTAGCTTTGGCTGGGGTTTTCTATCACTAAACTGGTCGCAAGTTTAGTTTATTTAATCTTTAATGAGGATTTATCTCATGGCAAACTTCGTATTAAACGCTCAAGCGCGTGCTGAAGACAAACAAGGGAAAGGTGCGAGCCGCCGCCTTCGTCGCGAATCTTTAGTTCCAGCTATCATCTACGGTGGTAACGCTGAGCCTGTAGCAGTTACTTTAGAACTTCGTGAGCTTGTAAAAGCTTTAGAAAGCAACGCTTTCTTTGAAGAAGTTGTTGAAATCAAAGTAGGTGACAAAGTTGAAAACGTTAAAATCCAAGCGTTACAACGTCACCCAGCTAAAAACACTCCTATGCACGCTGACTTCAAACGCGCATAAGTGTTTAAAGGCGTAGATTAGTGTCAAATATTTCGCTAATTGTTGGTTTGGGCAATCCTGGTTCAGAATATGCCCAAACCCGCCATAATGCAGGTTTCTGGTTCGTCGAACAGCTTGCAGATAAATATGGCATTACATTAAAAAATGATCCAAAATTTCACGGAATCAGTGGTCGTGGTAATATAGAAGGGCACGATGTTCGCTTACTTCTACCTATGACTTATATGAATCGTTCCGGACAAAGTGTTGTTCCTTTCTCAAAGTTCTATCAAATTGCTCCTGAAGCAATTCTGATTGCTCATGATGAACTTGATATGAACCCTGGTGTAATTCGCCTCAAAACAGGCGGTGGACACGGCGGTCATAACGGTTTACGTGATATTGTCCCGCATATTGGCCCAAATTTTCATCGTTTACGTATTGGTATTGGACATCCCGGCTCAAAAGAAAGAGTTTCTGGACATGTGCTCGGGAAAGCACCAAGTAGTGAACAAAGCCTGATGGATGGAGCAATTGATCATGCTCTCTCTAAAGTAAAGTTACTTGTTCAAGGGCAAGTACCACAGGCCATGAATCAAATTAATGCGTATAAACCAGCTTAAATTGTTGAACAATCAAGCTTGCTATCTTGCTTTTTTAGGAGCAAAATGCGCATCAGCCACCTAGCCGGCGGCAAAGGCGAAAGATTTCACCATAAGATCTTCATCTTAGATCTACTCAGGAGACGCTAGCCATGCTATCTCGTTTATTAAAATGCAAAATTCACCGTGCAGTTGTAACCCATGCTGAACTTCACTATGAAGGTTCTTGTGCAATTGATGGCGTATTGATGGACTTAGCTGGTATTCGTGAATACGAAGAAATCCACGTTTGGAACGTAACTAATGGCAAGCGCTTCACAACTTACGCAATTCGTGGTGAAGATAACTCTGGCATTATTTCAGTAAATGGTGGCGCTGCTCACCAAGCAGATGTGGGCGATTTAGTTATTATTGCTACTTTTGGTGATTTCACAGAAGCTGAAGCAAATGCCCATAAACCACGCTTGGTATATGCGAACCCAGATAACACAGTCAATCACACAGCGAACTGTATTCCTGTGCAAGTTGCCTAATTAAAGATTTAAAAATAATAAAAAGCCCGTAAATACGGGCTTTTTTTATAAGACTTTATAAACTTCTGGCAGTTCCCTTCCACCAGCTCTGTTGCTGCTTACAATTTAGAGGCTGTAGCTCTTCTCCACGTAAATCAAATAAAATCGCCTCTCCTTTTGCATTTACCTTAAATTCAGCATATTTCGCTTTCTCATAGCAATGAGCTAAGCCTTCGGCAAATAAGAAACTGCGAGAAGCTGGGTACAAAGATTGATAGTGATTGTCCGGATTTTTTAAAATTAAATTCTGCTCATTAGATAAAGAGTTAGGGTCTAAAATAGTACGGATTACTCGATTTCGTGAATCTAAAATAACTTTTGCTGGAACAGAAGCATGATTAAAAATCACCTGATCTAAAGCTTCACTTTCTGTCAAAGCTTTGAGAGATTGTAAATTTAATTCATAAGCCAGCGCCATGTAGTCTCCTTGTAGAATAGAACGAGGATCAACTGGTTTCAGCTTAATAAAAATACTTTTACTCTGATGCAGGTGCCATTCATTTTTCATCACTAAACCTGCAAAAAATAATACAGTGACTATTGCAAGCATAAGAGAGAAATACTTTTTCATTACTTTTCTCCCTCAATACAATTAATTTTAGCTTCTTTCATAAGTAGCCCATATAGAGCCAGCAATATAATGCCCGACACCAAGATTGATGCACTTTTAGCTAAAAAACTTAATTGTAAACTGTAATAAAGTTGCCAAAGCACAAAGGCAAATACTACGAGCGTAACACCATAAACAATGCGATCTTTATTTTTTAAAGCCCATGTCAAAATAACAAATAAGATGAATACTTCAAAATAGCCGAGTGCAATAAGTAATATGCCAAAAACTAAAAAGGCAAAAAAAGTTATACCGTGAAGTTGCCGATAGAGATAGAAAAAACTAAAGCATAATAACCATACGCACGGCAATGCATAAAGCAACCATAGTGACTGATCAGCCGAATCAACAAATGCTAATCCTATAAAGGTATCAAAGAATGAACTCACCCAAATTACAACGAGCGTACATAAGAAGATACTCCGCTTATATGATACGACCGCTTTACTTCCTATCAGTAGTACCGAGCTAAAAACCAAATAGTTAAGTAAGACTAAATTTAAATAAGTCTGAGTAGAGTTTAAGGACCATAATGAATGATCCATTTGTAGTAGATAGATTACTGCTATACCATAAGTTGCAAGCATTTGAATTAAAATAAAGAACCAGTGAGGCTTAAGAAAATAACTAATACATAAAATAAAGATCTGGGCAATCAATATCCATAAAATTTGATCTGTTTCAGAACCAAGATGGAATAAAAAAGCAGTCTGTCCACTCACAAATAAACAATATGCAAACTGCCGGATGAAATAACTTTGCGATTTTGTTAGTAAAGTTATAGCTACAGCAACAAAGATGATTCCAATAATTAAGGAAATAGTCTCCCAAAACACCAAAGTAAATGCTGCAAGCGCTAGACCAGCAAGCCAAGCACCAATTGCCAAAGGAATGATATAAAAACGGCTTTGACGGAAAATCTTGATTAAGAAATAACTAATGAGTGCAAACCAAGTAAAAATAATCCCCGCGATCAATAAAAAGATGAACTCATTAGAATCTTTAAATAGTTGATTAATACCATCCACAAGCCATATGGTAGCCGTCACACCAAGAACAGCAGCCATTAAACTGGCACACAACTGATCATCTTTATTAAAAAAATAATAAAAAGCGATGATTCCTAGAAAAAAAGCCGAGATCAGATAAGGTAAATTTTCACTTGATAGGAATTGAATCATTCCTGTTATTGAAATAACAGCAAACCAAGCAATAAAAATAAAACGTAAAGCCGTATATTTCTTTTGACAGATCCAAAATTGCACAAGACTTAATAAATTTAGAGCAAAAAGATAAAGATAGGGAAATTTTTCTGCCCAGAAAGTCTGTTTAAAAAATAAAAATAGGGTGAGTTGGCTTGTAATACAAATTAAAGCAAAGATTCCAATATTTGGTCGATATAGCCACGGCAATAAAAGCAAAGTCCAAATCAAGAAAAGTAAATAACTGTCTGCACCGGTTTGATAAACTTGCCCAATTACAGCCAAACTCAAACCGACCATTAAGCCGCAGATGCCATGTAAAGTTTGCCTTACTCCCTCACTTAAAGTCTTTTTGATACTCACCCAAGCTGTCATAAGTAATATAACAGGTGGAATAATGAGTTGAATGCTATCTGGAAGCATCAACCAATTAGCAGCAATTAAGTACAGAATACTGAGCGCCATAAATACATAACTGAAAATATGGAGATGCTGAATAAATAAAGTATTCCTAAAAGGATAATAATCTCTTATCTGCATGAAACACCTGTTTTATTTATAATTTTCTAGAAAAAACATAACATTCACTTTTAAGCTCAACAAGTAAGCTCTTGTTAAAAAGCCTATTTCAATTTATGAAAATACTTATTCATAAAGAGACTTAGCATTCTACAAAAGCATCTAGCCAATTTTGCCAAGCGCGCTATAATAAAACCCATCGCTTCAGGGCGGGGTGTAATTCCCCACCGGTGGTAAAGTTAATTTTTATTGTTAAATTAACAAGCCCACGAGCTTAAATTATGTAATTTGAGCAGATTTGGTGAAACTCCAAAGCCGACGGTATAGTCCGGATGAAAGAAGACGACGAACTGGAACAAATCCGTTTTATTTCAGTACCAGCCTGTTTTTGCATCAGTCCTGAAATGTTCAACCGTATTCTTACGAGAGCGTTTCATTATGTCTAGTTTAATTCAACCAGAACTTTTTTTCTCAGCCCTCTCTCCTGCTGAGCAACGCATCCAACAAGCATTAGAAGATATCCGTCAAGGCAAACCTGTCTTGGTGATGGATGACTTCGATCGTGAAAATGAAGCAGATTTAATTGTTGCAGCAGAAACCCTAACTGTTGAGACCATGGCACGTATGATTCGTGATGGCTCAGGTATCGTATGTTTATGCCTTACTGAAGAGTTAGCTGATCATCTTGAACTTCCACCAATGGTTTCTCAAAACTCAAGTCAGTTTCATACTGCATTTACAGTGACTATTGAAGCTGCTCAAGGCGTTACCACTGGCGTTTCTGCTAAAGACCGTGTAACAACGATTAAAACGGCTATTAAAGATGGTGCTGTTGCAAGTGATCTTAACCGTCCAGGCCATGTTTTCCCATTACGCGCACGTAATGGTGGCGTGCTTACCCGTCGAGGTCATACGGAGGGGACTATTGATCTAGCAAGATTAGCTGGTTTAAAACCTGCTGGAGTATTATGTGAATTAACCAATCCGGATGGGACAATGGCATCAGGAATTCAAGTTTTAGCATATGCTCAAACTCATCATTTAACCGTGATTACAATTGAAGAGCTTGTACAATATCGTCAACAACACGGTATTTAAAAATAAATAAAAAGGTTTGACTTGTTCACTTGCAGGTCAAACCTCTAAATTATAATTCTTGAAATTTAAGAAACTTTCTTTTGTGCGGCCTGTTCTTCAACATAATCTAAAAGTTCAGAAAATTTTGTAATCTTTGCTTTAGGTTGTGCTTGAGTAAGTTCTTCTGGTGTCCCATAACCATAAGTCACAGCTACCGCTTCAATACCATTATGACGGGCGCCTAAAACATCATATTGACGATCACCCACCATCAAGCATTCTTCTGGGTTTAATTGCTCACGTTCAAGAATATAATGGATAAGCTCAGCTTTATTGGTCCGTTCACCCGTTAATTCACTACCGTAAATTTGTACAAAATATTGGCTTAAATCAAAATGATCTAAAATTCGTTTTGCATAAATCGTTGGTTTAGCAGTAGCAACGAACAAACGATACCCTTCTGCTTTTAAGGCCTTAAGTGTTTCCGCAACAGATGGGTATACTTCATTTTCAAATAAACCAATCACCGAGAAACGCTCACGGTAAGCAAGCAAAGCTTGCTCAGCTAGTGCATCATCTTGAGTAGCTAATAATTTTGCTAATGACGCTTTTAAAGGTGGGCCAATCGTCCAATCAATATTTAAATCGGCAGCTAATGGATAACCTAACTTATCCATTGCATAACGAATTGATGTATGGATACCAACTTTAGGGTCTGTTAAGGTTCCATCTAAATCAATCAAAATATGTTTTATAGCCATTCAATCACTAACCCAGTAAAGTATTTAATTCAATTGGTCGAGAGTTTAATTAAACTCTCTTATACTAACGTAAATTTAAATTGAAAAGGAAATAACCGTGCGTCCAACCGTACTTTGTTTCTCGGGTTTAGACCCTTCAGGTGGTGCAGGTTTACAAGCCGATATTGAAGCGATTGGACAAAGTGGTGCACATGCAGCAATTGCATGTACAGCCCTCACCATTCAGAATTCTCAACAAGTATTTGGCTTTGAAGCAACCTCAAAAGAACTATTATTAGCCCAAGCAAATGCTGTTGTAGGCGATTTACCCATTAAATGTGTTAAGTCTGGCATGCTAGGCACTACCGACAATATTGCGGCTCTAGCCGAATTTTTACGTGCTCATCCTGACTATCAATATGTACTTGATCCTGTTTTAGTTGCAAACAGTGGCGGTTCGTTAGGAGACCAAGCAACTTTAGTTAAAGCATTTGTGGAGCTTATTCCTCTAGCGACACTCATTACTCCAAATACAGTTGAATTGCGCGCTTTAACAGGCGTTACCGACTTAGATCAAGCAACCCAAAAGTTATTTGAAATGGGTGCCAAGGCCGTATTGGTGAAAGGTGGACATGAAGACACACCTGACTTTATTAAAAATAGTTTATATATTGATGGCGAGCTTGCAGCAAGTAGTACATGTCCGCGCCTTGAAGGTGAATATCATGGCTCAGGTTGTTCATTAGCGAGTTTTATTGCAGGTCGTTTAGCTCTAGGTGACTCTTTAAAAATTGCAGTTCAACATGCAGAAACATGGTTATTTGGTGTGTTAAAAAATGCTGAAACACCTGTACTCAATGGACAAAAGATTCCAAAACGGTTTTAACCAATAAATAAAAAAGGCGCTTTAAGCGCCTTTTTTATATTCCTATTATTGAGGAATACGTAAAACTTGTCCTGGAAAAATCTCATCTGGATCTTTCAGCATTGGTTTATTCGCTTCAAAGATTTTTTGATATTGATTGGCATCACCATAAAACTCTTTAGCAATTTTTGAAAGATTATCACCAGATTTCACTGTATAAAATTTGCTTTCTGGCTCAGGAGTTGCAACAGTCATCTGGTCATCTACTTGTGCCACATGATCTACATTACCCACAATAAGAATGATTTTTTCTTTATCTGCTTGGCTTTGGACTTGTCCTTTAATAATAGCAGTGTCAGTTGAGCCATTATATGTTACAGATAAGCCTTCCACCCCAAGGCCTAAGCTTTTAATCAATCCCAATAATTTATTCGCAATTTCTTGTGCAGAAGGTTCTGCTGGTGTTGCTGGAGCTGCTTGTGGTTCTGCTGGTGCGGTATTTTTCTTACCAATACCTTTTACAAAATCAAAAAGACCCATTATTTAGTCCTCATATTATTGTTTATAGTAAAGTCATTAAACTGACCCTTATTGTTATACTTGAAAAAAGAGATACCTCTGCTATCAATTGAGGTTGATCTTGTAAAAATATGTATCTCTATCAATTATCTTACTCGTATAAAAAAAGCCACCTTACGGTGGCCTTCTTTTTTAATCAGCAATATGCGAATTAACCAAGTTTTTTAGTTACATAGTCAATTGCAGATTGAACTGTAGTGATTTCGTTTGAATCTTCATCAGGGATAGTGATGTCGAAGTCATTTTCGAAAGACATAACAAGTTCAACTAAATCTAAAGAGTCAGCACCCAAGTCATCCATGAAAGATGCTTCGTTTTTAATCTCTTCAGCTTTAAGACCAAGTTGTTCTGCAACCGCTTGTTTAACGCGTTGTTCGATATCGCTCACAGGAATTCTCCTCATTGCTTGTGGCGTTTGATTTGCCACTAGTTTAATTGAATATAAAAATTTTTAAAAGTTTATACATCGGCGTTAGGCCATGTATAAACCACCATTTACATGTAATACCGTACCGGTAATGTAACCTGCTTTATCACTTGCAAGGAAACTCACCGCATTTGCGATATCTTGTGGCTCGCCTAAGCGATTTAAAGCCACTTGATCACTCATTTTTTTGCGAATGTCTTCACTAAGTGCATCTGTCATTTCTGTTGCAATAAAACCTGGTGCCACACTGTTTACAGTGATTTGGCGGCTACCCATCTCTTTTGCAAGACTACGGCTAAATGCTTCAATACCTGCTTTAGCAGCAGAATAGTTCGCTTGGCCTGGGTTTGCAAAGTGAGCTACAACAGAACTGATATTAATAATGCGACCAAAACGTGCTTTCGTCATACCCTTAAGCACACGTTTAGATAAACGATAAACGGCTTTAAGGTGGATATTGAGGATGTCATCCCAATCATCTTCCGACATACGAAGCAACAAATTGTCTTTCGTAATACCTGCATTGTTAACGAGAACAAGTACAGGACCATAGTTCTGTTCAATATGAGACACGACTGCTTCAATCTCATCGAGATTACGCACATCGAGAGCCAAACCTGCACCTTGTTCACCAAAGCTATCAGTTAGCTTTTGTGCACCAGATTCAGAAGTCGCAGTACCTACGACAAAATAACCGTCTTGAATAAGTTGCTGGGCAATTGCAGCGCCAATGCCCCGACTCGCGCCCGTTACTAATGCAACTTTGCGTTCTTGTGTCATGCAATTTTTCCTTCTGCCACTAAAACAGCATTTAGGGCATCTTCCATTTTGCTCTTACTATCAATAGAAAAAGCTTTTTCAATATTTGGTAAACGCTTTGCGAGATTACTCAATACTGTACCTGGGCCACACTCAACAATGTACTGAATACCTTGGTCTTGTAGAGACTGCATGGTACGTGTCCATTGTACAGACTGGTACAATTGTGCTGTTAAAGCCTGACGTAATTGAGCAACATCGGTAGCAATTCCCGCGTTGACATTTTGTATTACAGGAATGGTAGGTAGCTCAATGGCAGTTTGTTCCAAAGCTTCTGCAAATTTTTCTGCTGCCGGCTTCATCAATGAACAATGTGATGGAACAGAAACCGGTAAAGCAATTGCTTTAGCAGATTGTTCTTTTGCCAATGCCATAACTTGCTGTACAGATGCGGTACTACCAGCAATCACAACTTGACCTTGTGAATTATAGTTTGCTGCTTCAACTGAACCTTGGCCTGATGCAGACACGCTCTGGCACAATTCAACTACTTTATCATCAGCTAAACCAAGAATAGCAGCCATAGCGCCTTCCCCTTGAGGAACAGCATTTTGCATGAGTTTTCCACGCAAATTAACTAACTTAACTGCATCCGCCAAACTCATTGAACCTGCTGCAACTAAAGCGCTGTATTCACCTAAAGAGTGACCTGCAAGGTATTTAGGGGCTAAACCACCTAAATCTAACCATAAACGCCATAAAGCAATACTGGCAGTTAATAATACAGGCTGGGTATTTTCTGTTTGGTCTAAACCTTCACCACTTTGTGCAATGTGCCAAAGATCAAATCCTAGCGCGTCTGAAGCTTCGGCAAAAGTTTGCCCAACTCCACTAAACTGTTCTGCGAGTTCAGCGAGCATACCAACTTTTTGTGAACCTTGACCTGGAAACACAAATGCAGTTTTTGTGGCTAAAGCTACTTGTTCAAGACGTTTAGCAGACATAAGAAATCCTTTTTGGGTTTTCACTCATTTCTCTGGAGCGGAAATTTAACATTTAATTTGTATATTTATAATTGCGAAAAACAACAAAAAAAGGGAGCTTTCGCTCCCATTTTTTCTATACTTAAGCATCACGCTTAATGCATATCATGCAATTATTCAGCATCAGCTGCTTTAGCGAATAATTGGCGACCACGGTAGAAACCGTCTTTAGTCACGTGGTGACGACGATGAGTTTCACCAGTTGCTTGGTCTACTGTTAATGCATTCTCGGTTAAAGCGTCATGTGAACGGCGCATGTCACGGCGAGAGCGACTTTTACGGTTTTGCTGAACGGCCATGATGGCTCCTTACAAAGATCGAAAAAATGGATCAGAACAAATTCAGTTGTCTTATCCCATAATCATAACACAAATTATGAGTTAAGTTTACCCTTCAAACCTGCCAAAACATCAAACGGATTATCCCGTTTCTCTTCGACAACGTTCTGAATGGTAGGTTGATGTTTATGTTCACAAGCATCATGCTTGGGAGATAAAGGCATCAACAATAACAGTTCATCTTCTAGTAATGCGAGTAAGTTGATCGAGGCAGGTGTATCAAAATCACCTTTTGTCGAAGACTCACTTTCACCTAAAACGATGAAATCAGCATCCTCATCCAAGCGCTCTATCAGTGACTCATCATCTACAAGTGCAATATGAAAGTCAGAAACAATTGGCATTTCAACAGGTTCCAAACAACGTTGGCACTCCATTGGAACTTTTGTTTCCATGTGACCATCTAACCACACAATGCGATGATAGGCATCCATTGATAGCTTACAGTCTATGTTGATCAATTGGTTATCAATTGACCCAACAGCTTCACGAGCAATACGAGCAAAGCGAGACAATGGCAGTTGACCTGACCATGTAAAGCCTTGTTCAGCCCATTTAAACGGCTCAATCTGTGCCGGAAAGGTATTTGCTGACATAATTAAGGCGGCAATTCTACAAATTCATCGGTACTCTGTCAAAGATTAAGATACAATTTTGTACTTCTTTAGACAGAACTCGGGGTAAATTAAGCAATGCACCTGTTGCAGCCGCAACCTGAAGTTAACACTTCATTACTCGTTTGCACCCATTCAACCCACCAGAACCCTCTTTTACCTGACGTGGTGCAACTCTCACCATGGCCAAGCTCAAAATTAGAGTCTGAGCAAGTTGATTGGCTTATTTTACACTTTAATCACTGGTTTTCCCACCATAATGTGACATTAGTTCGTGGAGAATTTGAACCAGAATATTTCCCAGCCAATGAGCATGAGCCAGCAAAAATTCAATTTGCTCATGGTTTTTTCAATAGTGCTCTTCACGAAATTAGCCATTGGACAATTGCAGGTGCAAAACGTCGCCTATTACCCGATTTAGGGTATTGGTATGCGCCAGATGGCAGAACTAAAGAACAGCAAGACTTATTTGAACAGGTAGAAATCAAACCTCAAGCCATTGAATGGTTATTTGCACAGTCTTTTGGCAGAAAATTCAGAGTCTCGCTAGATAACCTTACGGGCGATGGTGGAGATGGCAGAAAGTTTAAAGATAATGTTTATGCCCAAGTTCAACGTTACTTTTCTGGTGAAGCAAAGCTGCCTGCCGATGCAGCAAGATTCATTGAATGTATTTGCCAATGTACGCGAGCAGGTGCGGCATTACAATTAAATGAATTTAAACGTGAACTCCTTGATTAAATGACAAAAAAACTACGTAAGTTACTTGCTTCATAAGTTTGAAAGGTCTAATACTATTTTTAATAATGGCGTGATGGAGTCTCTAAAATATGCTGCATTTACATGTACATCCTGAAAATCCACAGCAACGCCTCATTGAACAAGCGGTTGAGCGTATTCGTGCCGGAGATGTTGTGGTCTATCCTACCGATGCTGCCTATGCAATCGGATGCCAGATTGGTAATAAAAATGCGATGGAACGGATTGCCCAGATTCGTGGTTTAGGTCCTAAACATCAATATGCAATTATGTGTTGCGATTTATCAGATATCGCGACTTATGCCAAAGTTGATAATGCGACGTACCGTTTACTAAAGGCAAATACACCAGCCATCACCACTTTCATTTTACCGGCAACCAGTGAAGTTCCACGTAGGTTAATGCACCCTAAAAAGAAAACGATTGGTCTACGTATTCCAAGCAATCCAATTTGTCAGGCTTTATTAAAAGAGCTCGGTGAACCTTTACTCACCAGTACATTAATTTTACCGGGGCAAGAAGATCCACTAGATGATCCTTACGATATTGAAAATCAATTAGCTAAGCGTATTGATGTCTTTATTGATGGTGGTTTTGGTACTTTAACAACCACGAGTATTGTTGATTTATCAGGTGAGCATCCTGAAATTATTCGTCGTGGTGTCGGTGATGTAAGTGCTTTTGAATAAGCACTTACTTTTCATTTTTTACCAATAGTTTAAAAAAAAGCATTATCAAGAAAAAAAATACTCTTTATTTAGTTTGGATTTTTTTTACACTTTAGTCGTTAAGCAATTTATTAAAAGTCACAATTCCTTTAGAATGCTTCTCACTATCTGCTGTTCTTCTGCTACAGCTCTTATTGACTTGAAAAACAAGTCTCATGCTTTTGAAAATTCGCGTGGCTTATAATCGTAATGAACCAATCACTTCATCAATCCATGGAAGACGTTCCACACATCCGTGTTTTAGATGAGTGGCACGATACGATTCCTGAGGATCTTTATATTCCTCCAGCTGCCTTTGAGATTTTGCTCGAACAGTTTGAAGGACCACTCGACTTTTTAATTTATCTGATTCAAAAAAACGGTTTTGATCTCATCCAGCTTGATATTGCTCCTATTGCAACTCAATATTTGGCTTATATGGATAGTATGAAATCCTTAAACATTGAGCTGACTGCCGACTATATGGTCATGGCTGCTTTATTGGCTGATTTGAAATCTCGCTTACTTTTACCTAAGCCTACTGTAGTAAGCATCGAAAAAGATCCTAAACAGGATCTTATTGATCGACTCGAAACTTATTTACGCATTAAACAAGCCGCTGAACGTTTAGGCCAAATGCCAGTTCTTGACCGTGATACATTCAGTGCCAATGTAAGCTTAGGTCATATTGCACCTGTTTATGAAGGTTATGATGTTTCAGCATTACACGATGCTTTGTTCTGTGTATTTAACCGTCCGGAACCTGTAACACACACAATTGCGCAAGAGCCTGTACTGTTAGAAGAACGTATTGCTTATATTGAAGAGAAATTAGAGTCAGGCGACGTGTTAAGTTTTAAAGAATTACTTAATCCCCAACAAGGCCGTATGGGAATGGTTGTAACTTTTATGGCTGTTTTAGAATTGACCCGACAACAAAAGATTAAGATTATTGCTACAGGAGTTGAAGCTCCACTAGCTATTCAAGGGTCTTCAATATGAGCAGTTTTGAACAAAATAATAATGATTTGTCATTAGCCGATATTCATCATGAAGTTTTATTACAGCTTGAAGCCATTATTTTTGCTAGTGAAGCGCCTGTCTCAATTGCCCGTTTAAAAGAAGCATTTAATAATCAATATAACAAACAACAGCTTCGTCAGCTTTTACAACAGCTTGCCCTTTTACAACATGGCCGTTCCATTGAGTTGATTGAAACTGCGCAGGGCTTTCGTTTTCAGGTAAGATCCAAATATCGCAATATCATTGCGCAGATTTGGCCAGAGCGACCAACAAAACTGTCACCATCATTACTAGAAACGTTGGCTGTCATTGCGTATCATCAACCGGTCACACGTGCTGATATTGAACAAATTCGTGGTGTATCTAATAATAGTCAGATTCTCAGAACGCTATTTGACTGGAACTGGATTAAAGAAGCCGGTTTTAGAGATTTACCCGGAAGACCTGCGTTGCTAATTACAACGCCTCAATTTCTGAATGCTTTTGGTCTAGCCTCTCTAGGCCAATTGCCTCCCCTGCAGAACGCCAAGGAAGCATTTATGGCTCTCGATGCAAATGCACCGAAGTCATAAAGAGGTGGACTGTTGATCATTATGTCTAAGGTTGTGCTGTCATGAGTGAAAAATTGCAAAAAGTATTAGCGCGAATCGGATTAGGTTCTCGCCGATATATGGAAGAGGTTATTGCCGCAGGACGCGTGAGTGTGAACGGCCGCGTTGCCCAAGTTGGCGAGCGCATTGAACCAGGCGATGAATTACGCATTGATGGCCGTAAAGTTCAGTTCCAGATCGAAGATGAAATTCGTCGTCGTGTACTGATTTATTATAAACCAGAGGGTGAAATCTGTTCACGTAATGACCCTGAAAAGCGTCCAACCGTATTTGATCATTTACCACAAATTGCAAATGACCGTTGGGTAATGGTAGGCCGTCTAGATATTAACAGTACAGGTTTATTACTTTTTACAAACGATGGCGAACTTGCTAACCGCTTAATGCATCCATCTAATGAAATTGAACGTGAATACGCTGTACGTGTAATGGGTGAAGTAACACCACAATTACGTCAAAACATGGTCAATGGTGTAGAGCTTGAAGATGGCCCTGCCAAATTCGAATCTTTCTCTGAAATTGGTGGTGAAGGTATTAACCGCTGGTATCAAGTTGTAGTGAAAGAAGGCCGTAACCGTGAAGTACGCCGTATTTTTGAATCACAAGGCCTTAAAGTAAGCCGCTTATTGCGTACTCGCTACGGTACTGTCATTTTACCACGCGAATTACGGACTGGTCGCTGGATGGAACTCGACAAAACTGACATCGATAACTTGGCAAAATCTGTTGAGTTAAAACCACGTCAAGGTACAGGCTTATTTGGTATGGCAAAACGTCGCACCGAACGTATGACAGAAAAGCCAATGGCAGCACGCCGTGGTGGTTACTTACGTCAGCAACGTCGTGATGATGAAAAAGAAGCGCCAGCTAACACAGGTAATCAGCGCAAATCGACTGGTTTTAACCGTGGATTTAAAAAGTTCTAAGTAAAGCTTTTAAATCAAAAAACCGCTCAATTTAGAGCGGTTTTTTATGGCCTAATTTTTTAATTCATTCATTTTTGCTAATTCAATCCATTCAGCTTCAGGGAAATGAATGGCTAAATAGTCCTTCAAATAATTTGAAGTATCTTGAGAGATTAATGGATCTTTTGATTCATCTTTTAGGTTGTAAACCAAAGCTTTTAGTTTCATACCACGTGACTTAAGCGCCTCGAGACTAAGCAATGTATGGTTAATACTCCCCAAACGACCAGACGTCACCAAAATAACAGGAAACTGATGCTGAGCAATGTAATCAATAGTAAGTAAACTGGTGGTTAAGGGTACCATTAAGCCACCTGCACCTTCTAACAATACAATTTCAAAACGCTCAGCCAATGTTTGAGTCGCATTCTCAATTTTTTGAAAATCGATCTCTCGGTTATCAAGACGCGTTGCTAAATGAGGTGAAGCAGGATAACTAAAGATTTCCGGCATAGTCAGCTTGTCATGATCTTCCTGAAACCAACCTTGCCCCATAATTTCACGATGCTTCTGGATATCCTCTGAGATATCAGCATTACCTGTTTGAATAAGTTTTTGGGTAATTACTTTTTTACCCTGCTCAGTCCATAATTTTGCTAAGAAACCTGTCGCGTAGGTTTTACCAATTTCGGTATCAATCCCACTCACAAAATAGATCTGGCCACTCATTTACTTCATTCTCCGGGCAATACAATAAATCGGGTGATATGTTAGGGAGTACCCCTCGGCGTGCTTAAACCGGTCATAATCTTGATAAAACTGCTGTAAAGATTGCTTAGTCCAACGATGCTGAGCAGTTGCCGTTACACCTGTTGCTTTTAAATGCTGCAACACGGCTTTAGGCGAATCGAAATAAAGCTGAGTTTCTGACTGTGCCAAATGCAAAATCTCAAAACCAGCCTGAGTTAAGGCACTATTCCAATTTTCAAGATTCCAATAATTTAAACCTTGCCCAGTTAGCTCTTTAATTTCAATGAGGTTTTTAGGACCAAATGTTGAAAAGCATAGCCAGCCTTGCTCATTTAAAGCAGCATAGCAATGTTGAAGTAGCCGTGGTAAATCTTGCATCCATTGCAAAGCTGAACCGGAAACAATCATATCAAGCTGCTGAGGGAATTCTAAGGTTTCAACGTCTCCAATTAACCATTTCACATGTTCTTCATGATTAAAGTGCTGTTGCACCTCTGCATACAAATCATTTAAAACTAAATTTTCAATTTGAAAAGATTCAACAAGCAGACGAGTTAAATTGCCAGAACCACAACCAATTTCAAAGACACGTGACATTGCGCTTGGACAAAATTGCTTTAGTAAGTTCGTTAAGTTTTGGCAAATTTGTTTTTGGACAATTGCATGCTTTGAATAGCTTTGCCCTGCTTTAGCAAAACGTTGGGCAACCAAATTTTTATTCAAACTCACAGGAAACTCACCAATGCTTCAAGTTCATGTTGCTCAACCATTGATGTTAAGGAAATGCGCAAACGCGAACTATTTTTAGGTACTGTTGGTGGACGTACAGGCATGGCATAAAAACCGCTTTCCTGAACCTGTTTCGCCTTATCGATAGCAGCCTGACTTTCTCCCACAATCACTGGAATAATATGGCTGGTCGATGGACTCACATACCCCTTTTGCACCACTGCTTGTTGAAGATATTGGCTAATATTTTTTAAATGTTCACGTTGAGATTGAGCCATTAATACTTTTTTAAAAATAAAATTTGCCCATGCCATAACAATCGGAGGTTGAGCGGTACTAAAAATAAGCGGACGCATTTTATTAATGAGATAATCTTTAATAATTGGATGGCAAATAATATAACCACCGACTGCTGCTAGCGCTTTACCCAAGGTACCAACTAGAAAATCAATTTCCTGAATTACATTATATTGTTCGGCACATCCTAAACCTTGCTGTCCACGTACGCCAATTGAATGCGCTTCATCGACATATAACATGGTTTTAGCAAAGCGTTTTTTAAGCTGGACTAAAGCGGTTAAATCTGTTTCATCGCCATCCATACTAAAAATACTTTCCGTGACCACAATAATTCGTTCAATCTGGTCATCATCATGATACTTTTGTAGAAGTTGCTCTAAATGCTGTAAATCATTATGTCGATACCTCACATACTGGGCACCAGACAAACGGATCCCATCAATCATACTGGCATGAACTAACTTATCTGCCAGAATTAAAGTTTTACTATCAGCAACAGCGGGCAAAATACCAATATTCATATGGTAGCCACTATTAAATAATAGAGCCGCCCGACCACCAAATGCTTGGCTTAGGCTATTTTCCAACTGTTCATATTCATCAAAATTGCCCGTTAATAAACGTGAAGATGAAGAACTAAAATAGCTGCGTTCTAATGGATAGCAATCTAAAAATTCTTGGCGAAGATCAATATCAGCTGCCAACCCAAGATAGTCATTTGAAGCTAAGTTGAGCATCGTTTTATTTTGAATCGTAATAAAACGGCCATGCTGCACATTTTGGGTAAATTGTCTGAAATTACCTTGTCGTTTTAACTCATCTAACTCTGTAGCAAAATGATCGAGCAATGACATCTTAATGTGCCCCCTGCATCGTTTTAACTACTTCAACCAACTGTTCGAGCAAGCCACTTAACTCTTGTTGAGTGATGACATAAGGCGGCATGACATAAACTAATTTTCCAAAAGGACGAATCCAGATTCCACGCTCTACAAATTGTTGCTGTAAAGTTTTCATATCGACATTAAAGGTGAGTTCTACTACACCAATCGCCCCGAGCACTCTTACATCAGCAACATAATCAAGCTGGCTTAAAGGCATTAAATATTGGCTAAGCTGTTGCTCAATTCGCTTAATATTGGCCTGCCAATCTTGCTCAATTAATAATTGCGTACTTTTTAAAGCAACGGCACAAGCGAGTGGATTGGCCATAAAAGTTGGGCCGTGCATAAATACCCCAGCCTCACCGCGACTAATGGTTTCTGCTACATGCTTTGTCGTTAAGGTCGCAGACAAAGTCATATAACCGCCTGTTAACCCTTTACCTAGGCACATAATATCTGGCTCAACATGTGCATGTTCCCAAGCGAAAAGCTTACCGGTACGACCAAAACCAGTGGCAATTTCATCAAAAATCAATAACAGATGATATTGTTCACAAAGCGCTTTAGCCTGACGTAAATATTCAGGGTGATAAAAGCGCATGCCCCCTGCACCTTGGACAATCGGCTCAATAATAAGTGCAGCAAGGTTTTCATGATTTTGCTGAATAGCTTGCTCTAACTCGGCAATATCTTCTCGGTTCCACTCCTCATGAAATTTGGTTTGCGGAGCTGCTACAAAAAGACGGTTCGGTAAGCTGGTACCAAAAATCTGATGCATGCCTGTCACTGGATCACAAACAGACATCGCATTCCATGTATCACCGTGATAACCAGAACGTGTAGTAATAAAATTTGTTTTTTGTGGCTGGCCTTGTGCTGTCCAGAATTGCACAGCCATTTTCAAAGCAACTTCAACGGCAACGGAACCTGAGTCTGCATAAAAAATTTTATCGAGACTCGGCGGTGTAATTTTTAAAAGAATTTTGCCAAGTTCAATAGCAGGATCATGAGTTAAACCGCCAAACATGATATGAGACATATTTTGTAGCTGGTCGGTCACTGCCTGATTAAGTTCAGGGTGGTTATAGCCATGAATTGCACACCACCAAGATGACATACCATCAATTAAAGTTCTACCATCATCAAGTTCAATCGTTGCTCCATAGGCACACTTCACTTTAAATGTGGGTAAAGGTTGGGTCATTGAAGTATATGGATGCCAAATATGTTCCAAATCAAAATTATCGGTCATCCTCTATACCTTTTTACAGCAATCAAATCTTTCATTTAGCACATGTTAAACCTGTTAAGAATGAAAGAAAATTGCGAGATCAATCAAAGCTTATGAACTTTGCTGATGAATTGTTAAAAATTGGCAGATTTCTTCAATTGTTCTTTCTACCTGTAAGTAGGGAAAAGCATGTGTAGCATCTTTTATTAGCTTATAACTCATGTTTTCTGTCGCTATATCTTTAAAATTTTCCATAATCTTGCAAGGAATGACATTATCCTGTTCAGCAAACAGGTGAAGCTGTCGTCCTGGATAGGTTTTCAAGTTATCTACCAAATTTAGCTGCTCAAGCATTTGCAAACCTTCTAACAACAGTTTATTTGAGGGCGGATTTGCTATGTTTTGTACACTAAGCCAATCTTGTTTTGCCTGAGATGAGCCAAGTGTAATTAAATAATAAAAACGTTTTAAAGTAGCTTGGGGATTCTGTAAAAAGGATGCTTTAAATTGACTAAATACATCAGCAGGCATAGCAGTATGCCACGAGGTATTAGCCACAAAACAAGGATTAGAGGCAAGCGTAATTAACGTTTTAGTTTGGCCCGTTTGTTTATAAAAAAAGTCAATCAGGTATGTTGCTAACTGTCCACCTAAAGACCAACCTACAACCACATCAATATCAGTTAAAAAATCAAGCTGATCGTGAAAGCCACTATCTAAAACATTAAAAATATTAATAAGTTGCGTATCATACCCAGCTTTCGTTAGACCTAATTTTAACGGTTGCAAAGGTTCTATTCCTACTCCCCAACCTGTAATCAATAAAATTTTATTTTGTAACTTCATATGCACGCTCAAAGACAAATTTATGGAAATTATATATTAATATCAATTTAAAATATCTTTTAAAATCAATATAAAAATTAAATTCAAAAAAGTAAAATCAACTATTTAGGGCTGTTAAATATTCTGAAATATATTGATAAATAAGGCCTAAAATATTTATATGAAATATACAAAAATTTAATTATATAAACATTGAACCAAATCAAAAAACAACATAATCCACACTTCACCCATAAATCCATTATGCAATGTAATTAATGTTAATACTTATGTTTTTTTATTAAAAAAAATGACTCATCAATTCATTTTAATGTTAGAAGATTAAATATTGATCAAAAAATATGGGCAGGCAAATATGAACAATCAAAGTATAATATCAGATGGGAGAGAAAAATATACATATTTTGTTACACCCAATGATATTATAAATACCTTACCTACAGATAAAAATTATTGTTTATTTCTGGATATTGATGGAACATTAGCTCCATTTCAAATTCATCCTGAGCATAGTTTTATTCCAAATACCACCTTAGAAGTTATAAAAAAAATTATTGAATTAAATATACCGGTGATTGCTGTAACAGGACGTGATGTTGAAACAGCAAGTAAGCTACTTCAGTCTATTGAATTACCTATAGCGGGCTTACATGGTTTAGATATTTATTTTGATTCTGATACTTATATTCGCCCAGATTTAAGCGATATTAATTTTCAAAAATTAAAAGAAGATATTATAAATTCTTGTGAAAAATATCCCGATTTATTAATTGAGGATAAAGGACATTCTATTGCTTTACATTATCGAAAAAACCCGGAATTAGAAGACAATGCAATTTATATTATGCAACAGATTAAATATTTTTATCCTCAATTAAAATTAAATAGAGGAAAATTTGTCGTTGAATTATTACCTAAACAGGCAGATAAAGGTAAAGCAATACAAACAATATTAAATCATCTTAATTTACCGTTAATTCATCCCATATTTATAGGAGATGATTTAACGGATGAAACAGGTTTCATTTTTATTAACCAACAGTTTGGCACTTCAATTAAAGTAGGTTCTGGTGAAACAGAAGCTCAATATAGATTAAAAGATATTAATAGTGTTTCTAATTTTCTTTTTTTCTTCCTAGAAAAAATAAAAAAGTTATACGTCAAAAATAGTCAAGATCAGAATGGAGAACAAATATGTCTAAATTAATCGTGTTATCGAATCGAATTAGTATGCCATCGGGTAAGGCTTCAGCAGGTGGCCTTGCAGTAGCTGTACAAGACGCATTAAATGATAGTAACGGCATTTGGTTAGGCTGGAATGGTCAGCAAATTACCGATACTGAAGCGCCTGAATTCGATCAGGCATATTCTCATGGGATCGACTACATTACCTGCCCTCTTACACATCAGCAATATGCACAGTACTACTGTGGTTTTGCTAATAAAGTATTATGGCCAGCCATGCATGATCGGGATGACCTGATCGAATATAATGCAGAAGAATATAATACCTACCAAAAGGTCAATCGTTTATTTGCTGAAAAATTACAGCAGATTGCTCAGCCCGATGATCTTATTTGGGTGCATGACTATCACTTTTTCAGCGTAGCTCGTCATTGCCGTGAATTAGGTATGCAAAATAAAATCGGTTTCTTTTTGCATATCCCTTTCGCAAGCTTAAATATCTGGCGCAAGATCCCAGTTGCACTACAGTTGGTCCAAGATCTTTGCCAATATGATGTGATTGGTTTACAAACTCAAACCGATCAGAACACCTGTATGCAAACCTGTATGGGCTTACTTGAAGCTCAAAAAATACTAAGCGACAGAATCAGTTATAAAAAACGTCAAATCTTGATTAAGTCCTATCCTATCGGTGTTCAGCCAGAGCTTATTCAGCGCCAAGCACAACAGGCCTTTCATACACCATACGTATTTAACTTTGAAGATATACCACGTCAAAAAACAATTATTGGGGTTGACCGGATTGATTATTCAAAAGGTTTACTTGAACGTTTCAATGCATTTGCAACTTTCCTTGAAACTAATCCTGAATATCATGGATTGGTACGTCACCTTCAAGTTGCAACTCCTTCACGTACAGATATTCCAGCCTATCAACGCTTATACCAACGCTTTAAGGCCAAATTAGAGCTGATTAATGAAGAGTTTGCTCATGAAGATTGGCGACCTATCGATTGTTGCTTCGACACAGTTCAACATGACAGTTTGATGCATATTTATCGTCGTTCTGACATTTGCTGGATTAGCTCATTACGTGATGGTATGAATTTGGTCGCAAAAGAATATATTGCGGCTCAAGATCCAGAGAACCCAGGTGTGCTGATTTTATCTAAATATGCCGGTGCTGCTGAACAAATGACTCAAGCATTGATTGTTGATCCATTAGATAGAGCAGCCATGATGGATTCTTTAAAAACCGCTCTAGAGATGTCCAAAGCTGAACGTATTAATCGTTATGAACAGTTAATAGAAGGTTTGGCAGCTACTGACCTGAGCGATTGGCGAAATAATTTCTTGAAGGATTTAGAAAATTCTCCGACATTCACAAAGTCTAAGTTGTCCTTACAAGAAAAGTATCAACCCACTTACCATGTCTTATAATAATTTAAGCTTATGGAACATCGAGGATGTTTTACTCGATGTTCCGCGGTTGGTAAGCAAGCTTAGATTACTTTGCCTTCACAAGAGTAAAGCGATTGAGTATAGCAATCATGGTTAATAAAACCGCCACTCCTGATAAGACAGTGGTTAGGCTAGTCCACTGGCCAATCAAACCAATTAAGGCCGGGCCACTTAATGAACCTGTATAAGCAATCGTTGACACTAAAGACAATGCCGCTGCTTTAGGCATATCATTTTGGCGTCCAACACGAGAGAACATGACTGGTACAATATTAGAACAGCCTAAACCTAAAAGTGCATAACCCAATACGACAACTTGCCAAACAGGTGCCATCACAATAGTGACCATAGCAAGAGCAGCAACAATTGCACTATAAGTCACAATAGTTTTCTCACCCCACTGTTTTAACAAGATATGCCCTGCAAAACGACCACTTGTCATACTAAGCGCGAAGAAAGTATAAGCCAGCCCAGCAAAGGCAGGATTAAGCTGGTATTTACTGGTTAAATAAATACCACCCCAGTCCATTGCCGCACCTTCTGACAAAAAGGCAATGAAACACATCATCCCAATCAAAAGGATCGTACCATTCGGACGTGAAGATTTTTTAGGCGCGTCAGTTATTTCCGCAGCACCTTGTTCATCTTGCTCAAATGTTGTTAAGGCAGATGGAATGGCAACAAAGCTCACCACCAATAAAACCATGACTACAGACAATGTGCTCATGAGTGGTGAAAGGCCAATTGCTAATAGTGCAGTGACAAGCATGGCACCGATTAAACCGCCAAGGCTACACATACCATGAAAACTAGACATGAGCGCACGTAAGCTGTGCTTTTCCACCACAACTGCTTGTAAATTGATAGCAACGCCAAGACTACCTGCTGCCGTACCAAAAATGAATAACGCTACAGCCATCGATACAAGACTATGCCAGATCGTTAAACTTGGTAGCAATACCATCAAGAGTATGCTCGCCACAGCAATTAATGGACGACATCCCCAACGCTTAACTAAAGCCCCTGTCGCAGGCATAGCAATCATTGAGCCGATTCCCATACAAAGCAGCAATAAACCAAAATTTGCGTGATTTAGGTTTAAACGTTGCTGAGCATACGGAATAAGTGGTGCCCATGCAGATATCGCAAAGCCCAAGCTAAAAAAGCTAAGACGAGTTGCTAATCGTTGTGTACTTAAGAGAGTAGCTGTATCTAAAACAGCAGGTTTGGAAAATAACATATACGCGAAGCTCACCATAAAACCATTGGCGATCCATACCAACCGATTCCCCATAGAAAAACCCTTGCCTCATTAAATTTCTAGGCAAGGGTTTTTGTTGGCGAAATTATATCCAATTCCACAAAAAAAACATGGGGTCTGATACAAATTTTCTGACTTTTTTGTAACTGCCAAAGCCTTATGTAGTAAGGCTTTGAATATATTCAATTTGGCAGAATTAACATTTAAATGGTGACTTCATTTTATTAAAATGAGCCAATAAAAAACCCAGCCTAAGCTGGGTTTTTCAAGTCATTAAATTTGAGACTGGATATAATTTTGTAGGCCAATCAGTTCAATTAAACGCAACTGTTTTTCAAGCCAATAAGTATGGTCTTCTTCAGTATCTGATAATTGTTGACGTAACATGTCACGACTGATGTAGTCGCCCTTTTCTTCACAAAGTTTAATACCTGTCGCTAATTTTTCACGCACATGATATTCAAGTGCTAAATCAGCTTTTAAGCAAGATACAACGTCTGTACCAACATTGATATCTTCACGATGCATGTTTGGTTTGGCACCTAAAAATAATACACGACGAATAATCGCATCGGCGTGAGACGCTTCTTCTTGCATCTCATGGTCAATACGTTCATAAATCTTGTTTAAGCCCCAATCTTCATACATACGAGAATGGATTAAATATTGATCACGGGCAGCCAACTCTCCGCCAATGAGCATATTTAAATAGTCTATGACTTCTGGATTGCCACGCATAATAAATCTCCTATCGTATGAGTCTATTATGGGCAAACTTAAAAATGATTGCAAAACAAAAAATAGTTAAGTTTATGATTTTTATCAAATTAAAATGAGAAACATACGCATTTGCAGTTTAAGTTATTTAAATTTCCTTTGCAAAAAGAAACGCTTGTCCGATTTATAAGCTCAGACAAGCGTTCAAATATAGCAAAAACCATCAATTTATAAATTTGTAACTAAAATCAATGGTTCTTATTTCGCTATACTTTTAGCTCAAAGTTTGCCCATAGCCTGCCATGAGTGATAAGAAATCTGTTTCATTCATGACAGGAATACCTAATTTTGCAGCTTTTTCTAATTTTGAACCCCCCTTCTCCCCAGCAACTACACATTTTGTTTTGCTAGAAACACTCCCACTTACTCGTGCACCTAATGCTTGTAGCATTTGAGTGGCCTGATCACGGGTCATTTGTTCTAATGTACCCGTAAGTACCCAGCTTTCACCATTTAAAGGTTGACGCGTTGGTGCTGTTGGTGCATCCCAATGAATTCCTGCGGCAATTAAACGATCGAGTACTTCAATGTTATGCGGTGCCAAGAAAAAGTCTGCAATCCACTCTGCTGTAATATCCCCTACATCTGGGGTTTTCTTTAAAGCTTCTACATTCGCAGCTTTAAGTGCCTCTAGCGTCTGAAATGTATTTGCTAACATTCTAGCCGTTGTTTCACCTACTCCACGAATACCTAATGCATAAATAAAACGTGCTAGAGTTGTTTTCTTACTTGCTTCAATCGCATCTATTAGGTTCTGTACTGACTTTTCTCCCATTTTTTCGATGCCCAAGAGAGTTTCTCTGTGCTCATGCAAATGGTAAATATCAGCAACATCTTTAAGTAAATCGAGACGTAATAAAGATTCTACCCAACGATCTCCCAAGCCCTCGATATCCATCGCTTTACGCGATACAAAGTGACGAATGGCTTCAATACGCTGTGCGGCACAATATAAACCGCCTGAACAACGTGCGAGAGCCTCACCTTCAGGCATCACTACAGGCGAAGCACATACTGGGCAGGACTCTGGTAAATGAACAACTTCTGCTTCAGCAGGACGGAACTCCGGCCAAACTTTTTCTACTTTAGGAATCACGTCACCCGTACGATATACACTTACCGTATCGCCAACACGTACATCTAGACGATGAATTTCCCCAATATTATGCAACGTTACGTTAGAAACAGTCACACCACCCACAAAAACAGGGTTTAAGCGTGCTACAGGGGTCAAAGTCCCTGTACGCCCTACTTGCCAGTCAATCTGCTCAACTGTAGTTAATGCAGCTTGTGCCGGGAATTTATAAGCAGTTGCCCAGCGTGGTTCACGACTTAAGAAACCAAGCTGCTGTTGTTGTTTTAGGTCATCAACCTTCACCACCATGCCATCAATTTCAACTTGCAAGTTTGGACGTTCTTGCTGAATTTGCTCATAGCGCTGCTGTACTTCTTGAATTGAATTACACAAGTACTGACGCTCAGCAATTTGGAACCCAAGTTCCGTTAACCATTGCAAGCTATCATGCATGGTTGTTAGGCCATGATTTGGTTCACACTGTGCAATCCCATACGCATAAAATGCCAAAGGTCGAGCAGCAGCAATATTTGGATCAAGTTGTCTTAAACTTCCAGCGGCTGCATTTCGAGGGTTAGCGAAGGTTTTTTCTCCCTTTGCTTCTTGGTCAGCATTGAGTTTTTCAAAACCAGACTTTGGCATCAATACTTCACCACGTACTTCAAGTAGACGAGGTATTTCATATTTTTCTGAATGCAGAACTTTAGGTAAGTTACGAATGGTTTTAACGTTTTGAGTAATGTCTTCACCCGTTTCGCCATCCCCACGGGTTACGCCGCGAACAAGTACACCATTTTCATACCATAGTGAAATCGCAAGGCCATCGAGTTTTAACTCAACTTCATATTGTACTTTCTGGTTCGGAAGTCGCTCTTCTACACGGCGTGCAAATGCGAATAAGTCTTCTTGGTTAAATACATTACCAAGTGAAAGCATGGGCACCACATGCGTCACACTCTCAAATTTTGAAAGCGCTTGACCACCTACTTTCGTTGTTGGTGAGTCGGCTTGTACAAGTTCCGGATATTGTTCTTCTAAAGCTTTTAACTGATGAAATAAATGATCATATTCACTATCCGAGATTGTCGGCTGATCCATGACATAGTAGGCATGGTTATGCTTTGCAATCAGTTGAATAAGCTGACGCATCTGTTCGATCACGGAAGTTATTGCCATTATTTTATTCACCATAAAAAAGGGTGGAAATTTCTCCACCCTGAGCTGCGACTAGATATATTGCAATTATCGCAACCTATACCAAAAATTTAAACTAGGCTGTTGCCTGTGCTGGACGATAATCAATCACATGATGGCGCCAATGTTCTTTTAACTGTGGCGTAAATTCAAGGTTATTTTCATCATAAACCTTACCATCAATTTCACGAGCAATAAGGCCTGCAATACTGGTCATCATGTCAAAACCGGTAACTGCTTTGCTGTTTGGAAGTGCAAGGAAAAATGCTAAACCTTGAACTTGTTCAGTCGATAAAGTTTCTAAATCGAAACCAGCAGGACCATTATCAGTCATACGCAATACAGAGAACATCAGTGCACTTGGCTCATCGGTATTTTCATAGCGGTGGAAACAAGACATTTCACCGTAACGTAGACCATATTTTAAAAGCACTTTCAGTGCTTTATCACCCGATAACGCACGGCGCGGATTTGGATATACATTTAATGCGATAATCTGCTCAGCCATTGCTAACGCACTTTCGTCATCAAAACGCTGCTGCTCATGTAAATGTACATCAAGAATGTTGCTTTCACCTTCAAACTCAGCAATTTCAGCAGTTTCGATATTTGGATTTAAGCTTAATTCCGGCTCAGTTTTCGGTTGCCCTTCTGCAACTTTTGGTTCTGATGAGCTAACAACTTCTGGTTCAGCAGAAACGGTATCAACTAACTCAACTGAACTATTTTCACTTACAGTTGGGCTAACAGTATTTTCTTCAGCTTTAACTTCTTCTACTTCTACTGGCGTATTTTCAACGGGTACTTGTGTCTGGACTGTTTGAGCTTGTGAAGCCTGTTCTAGTTCTTTTGTTCCCTTTTCTTCTGACTGGGCTGGCTCGCTTAAAGTTGGTTCCACTCGTTCAGCAACGGCTGCTGACGCAACAGTAACTTCTGGCTGTTCAAGTTGATCTCGTACATGACGAGGGATAACCGGTTGATTACTTTCAGGATTAATATGCAAATCACTGTCTAGCGAGGGTTCAGCATGGTTCGGCTTTTTTAAAATCATTCTTAAGCCAATTAGCATGATAATAATGGCAACAACGATGCCAATAATCGTATTGATTTCCATTCTATGACTCCGAAACTAACCCGTATTCTTTTGCCTGTTCTAAATTGACAGTGACTAATTTTGATGTACCCGGTTCAGGCATGGTTACACCCAACAAGTCAGTTGCCATGGTCATCGCCAGCTTATTATGTGTAATGTAAATGAATTGTACATGTTCAGAAAGCTCTTTTACCAAATTACAATATCTCTGTACATTCGCATCGTCGAGTGGAGCGTCCACTTCATCGAGTACACAAAACGGTGCCGGATTTAACCTGAAAATAGCAAATACTAATGCTAACGCCGTTAACGCTTTTTCTCCACCGGAAAGTAATGCTAGAGAACTGTTTTTCTTACCCGGTGGTCTCGCCATGAGCTTAACCCCAGATTGCCAATCATCCTCAAGACTTAAACTGGCTTCACCACCATTAAAAACTTTTGGAAATAGATTTTGTAACTCTTGATTAATCTGATCAAAAGTCGACATAAACAACTTACGGGTTTCTTGGTCAATGCTCTTCATCGCATCTTTTAACTGAGTTACCGTATTTTCCAAGTCTTGAATCTGGTGGCTCAACTCATCAAAACGCTGAGAAACTTCTTCAAACTCTTGTGAAGCAGCTAAGTTAACTGCACCGATTTTTTCAAACTGTTTCTGTACTTTTTCTAGTTTTTGCTGGTGTTCAGTTAAATCTATTTTCAAGCCCGTTTGAAGCTCGGCATTTAACTCTTTGAGCTGTTCTTGATAGTGCTCACGGTCCGACTTGGCGGCTTGCCATGCTAAACGTTTGGCTTCAAGCTGCTCTCTAAGCTTTTCATCTTGCTGTTGGTATTGATGGCGTTGATCTGTAAGCGTTTGTTGCTTCTCTTGGACACTATTAAGCTCAATCTGCCATTCATTCCATGTCTTTTGCAGCTTTTCGGTTTGAGCAAACTGTTGTTGAAACTCTGACTCAAGGTTTGGCAACTCTAACTGAATAGGGTCAACAAACTTTTTCGCCTGTTCCATTTGCGCTGTAATTTGTTGATATTGGCTCTGCAAGAACGAAATATCTTTTTCAAGCAGCTCAATTTGTTGAGTTGTCTGCGTACTATTACGGCGTAAAATCTCACGTTCTTGTTGTTGCTGTTGTAAGACTTGTTGCTGTTCCTCAAGCTGCTCTGTTAATTCTTCTACCTGAAATTGCAAAGTTTTATAGTCAGGTAAAATAGTTTCGAGCTTCATTGCCAATGCATGCAAATCAATTTCAAGATCATCTTTTTGCATCGCATCTTCTTCAAGCTGCGTATCTAATTGAGCGAGTTGATCTTTCAATTGCTGTTTTTGCAATAAAAATGCTTGTGCTGCGGTTTGTTGCTTGGCAATTTGTACATCAAGCTGTTGCAAGTCTTTTTGTTTTTGTTTAATGACTTGTTGTTTTTGCTGTAGGTCAACTTGTAACTGTCCTAGCTCATCTTTTTGCTGAACTATAATTTGATCTAATGCTTGTAATTCTGGTTGCTGCTTTTGAAGAACTTGTTCAATTTCGTCTAGACGAATACGATGACTGAGCATACCTTGCGCACTTTGACTTTCGTCATCATACATAAGAGCAATTACCCAATCTTGCCCGACATGATAACCATCTAAAGTCAAAATAGACTGGCCATATTGCAGTTGCTTTTGTTCATTTAAAGCATGAGATAAATCTTGTGCAATCGCTACATTCGAGAATATTGATAGCTGTGGCGATGCAATCCAATCATTCAAGCAAGTCAGGTTCCCCTTAAATTTGCTTGATTGCTCTGAAGGCTTTAACTGGCGAGCAATTCCTTCCTGAAAGGCTTGTTCAGTTTCAACAATATGTGCCTGTAACCAATTTGCTAAAAACTTTTCAATAATTTGTGCGTGTGGTTTGCCCTGCTCTGTTAACTCTAGAGCCTGCATTAAACGTAGCGTATCTTGGTTTTGCTTTGGACTTTGTTTAGCAACAAGCTGGCTTAAGTTTTTCTGCTCTGATAATAAAACCTGTATTTCTGTTTTTAACGTTTGCTGCTGGTTTTTATTTGTCTGATGCGCTTGTTGAGCTTGTTCAATACGCTGCACATACTGCTCAATTTCCGCTTCTAACGTTGAGATTTCACGACAAAGCTGCTGCTGTAATTGCTCAAGCTCGCCTTGTTCATCTTCGTGTACTTGCGATTGGATCTGGTTTGCTTGATGTTGCAGCGTTTCTTTTTGCTGTTCAATGCGCTGTACATTTTTGCCTAATTGCTCGATTTGGGCAGACATTTGCATTTTTTGCTGCTGTTGTTTTTCAACCTGAGCTTTTACTTGCTCAAATTGTTGCTGCGCTTGCCGTTGCTGTGATTGTAAACCGGCAAAACTTTGCTCTGCTTCAGCTGCTGTATGCTCAATTGCAGTTAAAGCTTCGGTTTGCTCTTCTAACTGGCTATTCAGTGTTTCGAGTTGCAATTCAGAAAGCTGTAAACGTTCTTTCGTTTGGGCTTTTTGCTGTTCTAACTGAACGAGAGTTGTACTATTTTGCTGAAATAAACTTTGTTTTTGCTCTAGAGTCATTTTCAGTTCAGACAGTTTCTTTTCAGCTTGTTGCCATTCTTGTTGTAGTGGTGAAGATTGCTGAATAAGTCTCTGAAATAAAGCACTGGTAGATTCTAAATCATGTTCAATGGTACTTAATTCTGAACGAACTAACTTAAATGTTTCCCCCAGTTCGTTCATTTGAACGGTATATTCTTCTTGTAGGCGTACACTTTTCTCTGCCTGAAAAGACAAAATTTCAATTTTTAGGGTACGAATCTGGCTTTCTAATGTTTTATATTGAACTGCCGCTTCTGACTGGCGTTTAAGCGTTTTAAGCTGCGATTTTAATTCAAGCGCAATATCTTCCAAGCGTGAAAGGTTTTGCTCCGTATGTTCAAGGTGCTGCAAGGTTTCGCGGCGACGCGCCTGATAGCGGGAAACACCTGCTGCCTCCTCAATGAAAATACGCATTTCTTCAGGTTTGGCATCAACCAAGCGGTTAATCATGCCTTGTTCAATGACTGCGTAAGAGCGTGGCCCTAACCCTGTGCCCAAGAAAATGTCAGTAATATCACGGCGGCGGCAACGTGTACCATTTAAGAAATACTCAGATTTACCTTCGCGAGTCACCTGACGACGAACTGCGAGCTCATTATAAGCGTTATAAGCTCCACCTAATTTGCCATAGGTATTGTCAAAACGCAGTTCTACACTGGCAACCCCAACAGGTTTACGCTTGGATGTTCCGGTAAAAATAACATCTTGCATGCTACCACCACGTAGCTGACGAGCGTTTGATTCCCCCATCACCCAGCGGATCGCATCAATAACATTGGATTTGCCACAACCATTTGGACCAACCACTGCTGTGCGGTTCGCCTTAAAATTTAAAGTTGTACTATCTGCAAAAGATTTAAAGCCGGAAAGTTTTAAACTGCTTAAACGCATAATGCCCTAACTAGCGGCGTGAGCGTCTCGCCCAAGCCAATTCAATCTGTTTCATTCGTGTCAGCGATTCCAACACAAGGTTACGTAAGTGTCGACAAAAATCTTCCATAAATAAAGCGGCTTGTTGTGATTTTCGGATCAAAATTGCATCAGTCACGAGTTTAAATAATGCAAACGCTTCTTGTAGTTCCCGTTTAGAGGTATTTAGCGTCAAAAAATAACTACGACGTAATGATGGTAATAATTCTTTATAAAATTTCATTAAATAAGGATTACCGACCATATCTTGTTGTTCAGCAAGATATTGGAAAATAGCATCGTAGAATTTTTCGATATCGCCTGCTTTTACATGCTCAAGAAGCTGTTCTAACAAGAGCTGTAATTGATCAGCCTCATGGGCACGCCATGTTTCGCTTATGCGTTGTACAATATGCCCCAATAACATCATATTTGTATCAAACAACGCTTTGACCTGTTGTGCCGACATTTCCGAAACAATTGCACCACGACGCGGAAAAATTTCAATGAGATGCGTACGCTCGAGTAATAATAGCGCCTCACGAACTGATCCCCTACTTACGTCAAGTTCTTTAGCGATACGAAGCTCTTGTATACGTTCGCCTTCAACCAATTCGCCACTAATAATCTGTTCGCTAATATATTTGACAATTTGCTCAGAAAGACTTTCTGTCTCTTCGAGATTCATAAATCACCCGCTACTTTTTATATGCATTAATCCATGCTTTTCTTTCGCATCCTTGTTTTTAACTGATCCCATCCATTAAAAACTATGTCATTGTCTGACAATTTTATTGCATTTTAAGCCAACCCACCCAAAATCCATACAGAAATCGGATGAAAAACTCACCTTTAATCTTTTCAAGTCTTCAAATAAAAAAGCTTAAACCGTGAGAGTCTAAGCTTTCTTTTCTATATATTTTTAATAAAACATTTTTAATTCATAAAACCTTTATAAATAAAATAACTGCCGACCACGACTAACAAGCAAGCAAAGCATTTTTTTAGCATTTGTGGTGACAATGCGTGGGCAACCTTAGCCCCAAGTTTAGCGGTCACAAAACTCATGACACTAATACCAATAAAAGCATAGATATGGATATATCCAATCGTATTAGGTACAGAAATGTGCTCTTTAGCACCAAACCACATAAAACCAATTGCACCTGCAATAGCAATAGGTAAACCACAAGCAGCAGAGGTCGCAACTGCTTTTTGCATGACTACGCCATGACGGTTTAAATATGGGACAGTTAAGCTTCCGCCTCCAATTCCAAAAATTGCAGAGGCAATACCAATGCCACCACCTGCCATAAATTGCATAGGTGTTGAAGGAAGCTGACGTGTTGGGTCAACCACAACATGGGCTCCTTTGAACATCCGATAAGCCATCACAACAGCAAAGACACCAATAAGAAGCTGTAAATGCTGTCCAGACAAAAGGTCGGCAATACCTGCACCTAAAAAGGAACCAATCACTAGTCCCGGTGCTAAATTACGGAAAACAGGCCAGAGGACTGCACCTTTTTTATGATGAGCCGAAACTGAACTAAAGGAAGTCACAATAATGGTTGCTAGGGAGGTTCCGACTGCAATATGCATGATTACAGCGGGATCATAGTGCAACTGGGTAAAAACGACATAGAGGATTGGTACAATAATTAGTCCACCACCAACTCCAAACAGTCCGGCAGTAAAACCAGCAATTGCGCCAATGAGTAAATATATGATTAACTCCATAAATGTTTTACCACTCTGCTCATATTCAACATGGATTTAGAGACTCGCCAACTACAACAACTTTTAAGCGCAAAAAACCAGCTTCCAGAAGTGGTTTTATTAAAAGCAACCACAACTTCGACCAATGATGATATTCGTGAAATTGCCCAAAAAGGCATTACAACAGGCTTGGTTTGCAGTGCTCAACAAACTCAAGGGCGAGGTCAACATCAACGGCAATGGATTTCACCTGAAGGAAACATTTATTTAAGCACATTGGCGCAAACTCGAACACCCTTAGATGGTCGCTTAGCACTTGAAGTTGCGTTGAATATTTTGCAAATTCCACAGCTACAACCTTTGAGCCTACAAGTGAAATGGCCAAATGATTTGTATAGTACACAAGGAAAATGGGGCGGAATTTTGGTTGAACCTCTTTCCCAACATCAGGCGATTGTGGGTGTAGGTATTAATTTAAAAACACCACCAGTCACTGATAGTGATCAACCGATCACGTCTCTAGAAGATTTAGGCCTAGAGCAAATGAGTCGTCTTGAGTTAATTTCGGAGCTTTATGTCGCAATTCAAAATGCAGCCCGCTGGTTTGATCATGGTTGTTATAACCTTGCAGGACGTTTTAACCACCATGCAGCATGGCTTAATCAGTTAGTTCAGTTCGAACATAGTCAAGGACTGGTATATGGCCGTTTCGTTGGAATCTCTAATGAAGGTGCGGTGATTCTTGAAACTCCTGAACCACAGCAGTTTTATCAAGGTCGTCTAAGACCACAAACCACTCAGTAATCAGGTATTTTCCTATGAAAAGTTTATGGCTTGATATCGGAAACACCCGTTTGAAATACTGGATTACTGAAAATCAGCAAATTATTGAACATGCAGCTGAGTTACATTTGCAGTCTCCTGCCGATTTATTACTGGGATTAATCCAACACTTTAAACATCAAGGCTTGCATCGTATTGGGATTTCTTCGGTTCTCGATACCGAAAATAATCAGCGTATTCAGCAAATTCTAAAATGGCTAGAAATTCCTGTTGTTTTTGCCAAAGTGCATGCTGAATATGCAGGTTTACAATGTGGTTATGAAGTTCCAAGTCAGCTCGGGATTGACCGTTGGCTACAGGTACTTGCTGTTGCTGAGGAAAAAGAAAACTATTGCATTATTGGTTGTGGAACAGCGCTTACCATTGATTTAACGAAAGGTAAGCAACATTTAGGCGGTTATATTCTGCCAAACCTTTATTTACAACGTGATGCACTGATTCAAAATACCAAAGGTATTAAAATTCCTGATTCGGCTTTTGATAATCTAAATCCGGGTAATAACACCGTAGATGCAGTACATCATGGTATTTTACTAGGCCTCATTAGTACGATTGAAAGCATTATGCAACAATCACCTAAGAAACTACTTCTCACAGGTGGCGATGCTCCTCTTTTTGCTAAATTTCTACAGAATTACCAGCCAACTGTTGAAAAAGATCTTTTGCTTAAAGGGCTACAACAATATATTGCCCATTACCCTAAAGACTAAAATACAGAACAAAATAAAAGGCGCTCTAGGCGCCTTTTATTTTATGGTTTTATTTCTTTTGGTCGTTGTTACCAAACAGTGGTCCCATACCGCCGCCACCGCCAAATTGTTTTTGCATATTGCCTAATGAACGCATCATTTTGCTCATACCAGATGGATTCGCAAACTTCTTCATCATTTTAGCCATTTGCGCTTGTTGCTTAATGAGCTTATTCACTTCAGCAACATCCATACCACACCCAGCTGCAATACGTTTTTTACGGCTTGGGTTCATCAGGTCTGGATTACGGCGTTCCTTGATGGTCATTGACTGGATAATAGCTTCCATTTTCTTGACCTGCTTTTCAGGATTCGCCTGCTCAATTGCTTGCTGAATTCCTGCACTGCTCATGCCTGGCAACTTGTCTAAGAAGCCCATCATGCCGCCCATCTTCTTCATTTGCTCAAATTGCATCAGCATATCTTCAAAGTTGAAGCTGCCACCTTTTTGCAATTTTTTCGCCATTTTCTCGGCTTTTTCTTTGTCGATTTTACGTTCAACTTCTTCGACTAAAGAAAGTACGTCACCCATACCTAAAATACGTTGAGCAACACGGTCCGGATGGAATGGTTCTAAAGCATCAAGCTTTTCGCCCATACCTAAGAACTTAATTGGCTTACCGGTAATAGCACGCACAGAAAGTGCCGCACCACCACGCGCATCACCATCAGTTTTAGTAAGAATCACACCTGTAAGCGCTAAAGCATCGTTAAATGCTTTAGCAGTATTTGCAGCATCCTGACCTGTCATGGCATCAACCACAAACAAGGTTTCAGTCGGCTTAACTGCTGCATGCAATTCTTTAATTTCGTCCATCATGTCTTCATCGACATGCAAACGACCCGCCGTATCGACAATCAACACATCAGCAAACTGGATTTTTGCCTGTTCAATTGCACGGTTAACAATATCAATTGGTTTTTCAGAAGGATCTGATGGAATAAAGCCTGCACCAACTTCTGCTGACACAGTTTCTAACTGTTTAATCGCTGCCGGACGATAAACGTCGGCAGAAACGGTCATTACTTTTTTCTTTTGACGTTCTTTTAAGAAACGTGCCAGCTTGGCTGCTGTAGTTGTTTTACCTGCACCTTGTAAACCAGCAAGTAATACCACAACTGGAGGCTTAGCACTTAAATCCAGTGTTTCATTGGCCTCACCCATCATCTTGGTGAGTTCATCATAGACAATTTTTACAAATGCCTGGCCTGGAGATAACTGAGTCATCACTTCTTGGCCCAATGCCTCTTCCTTAACTTTCGCGATAAATTCACGAGTTACAGGTAACGCGACATCGGCTTCAAGAAGAGCCATACGTACTTCACGTAAGGTATCTTTAATATTGTCTTCGGTCAGCTGCCCTGAGCCAGTAACATTTCTTAAACTCTGCGTGAGTCGTTCTGTTAAGGTATCAAACATTGCAAAATCCGCTTAAAATGGCTAGTTGCAAAAAAATCTTTCTCGAAATAGAAAATTTATGCATAGAATGCTATAGGATACTTTAGTTCGCAGCGAATTTATATCTTATCTAGATGAATTAATCCTGAAAAAGGTTTGACATGATTAGCCTCCCCTTGGTTTACACAATTTTGGCACTCATCGCATATACCACTTCTTTCTGGTATCTGTTCATACGTTTAATGTCAAAACGTGAACCAAACCCATGGTTATTTGCTTTTGTTACAACCTTAGCACTGCTGTTACATGGCACAGTTTTATGTCATGCCATGCTGACGCCATCAGGAATTAACTACGATGTTTTTAATCTGGTGTCTTTTACATCAGGTCTTATGTTGTTGTTAAGCTTAGTTTTTAGTACTTTCCGTCCGATTGTACCCTTAAACTTGCTCGGTATTCCTGTAGCAGCGATTGGTCTTATTTTAGGTTTTGCATTTAGCCGTCCCGATCAGTTTATTGAACAGCATTCATTAGGTTTAGATACTCATATTATTCTTTCACTTTCTGCTTATGCTGTTTTACTGATGGCAACCATACATGCGATCTTGATATGGTTCCAAAACCGTGAACTCAAAAAGAAACAAAAAAAACGTATTTGGGTCAATTTACTTCCATCCATTCAGGCCATGGAGTCTTTATTATTTGACCTCATCATTACTGGTTTTATTTTATTAACCATTGCTCTCGCGTTTGGTTTCTTAACAGTTGATAGCTTCTTTGCCCAGCATCTCGCTCATAAAACCGTATTTAGTATTATTTCATGGTTTATTTATGGCTCTTTATTGATTGGCCACTATAAACTTGGCTGGCGCGGACAAAAAGCGATTCGTTTTACCTTAATTGGTTTTGCATTATTAGCGATCGGTTTTATTGGCAGTAAATTTGTGCTTGAGATGATATTGGGTCGATAAAACAATTAAAATTTCAGCACTACTAGACAGCGTTATACATATCCCGTATAACGCTGTTTTTGTTTTGCTCAGGTGACTCAGACTGTGAAACTCATACTCGCTCCAATGGAAGGTTTAACTGACCCGATCATGCGGGATACACTCACATCTGTTGGTCACTTCGACTGGTGTGTAACCGAGTTTATTCGCGTTACAGACAGTATTTTGCCAGACCATATTTACTATAGTTTTTGTCCTGAACTTAAAAATGATGGTAAAACAGCTGCTGGAACACCTGTACACGTCCAGTTCTTAGGCAATAATCCAGAGATGCTGGCAGCAAATGCGGCAAAAGTCGTTGAACTGGGTGCTCCTGCAATCGACCTTAATTTTGGTTGTCCTGCAAAAACCGTCAATCGACATCGAGGTGGTTCGGTACTTCTTGATGAACCAGACGTAGTACATATGCTGATTAAAGCTGTTCGAGATGCTGTACCTGCGCACATCCCTGTTTCAGCAAAAATGCGTTTAGGTTATCTAGATGAAAACCACACCATGGAAAACGCCCATGCTGTTGAAGATGCGGGTGCAAGCTGGTTAACTGTACATGCTCGAACTAAAGCAGATGGTTATACGCCACCAGCTTATTGGGAAAAAATTCTGCCTATTAAAGAAGCTTTAAAAATTAATGTGATTGCTAACGGCGAAATCTGGACCAATGCTGATGCTAGAGCTTGCCAGCAACAATCTGGCTGTGAAGATTTAATGATTGGCCGTGGTGCAGTGACTACTCCAGATTTAACACAATGTATTCGCCAAAATATGGATGAAGCACTGTTTACTTGGGAACAACTGGTTGACTTACAAATACGTTTTTTAAATGGTCAAGCAAAAACAGAAATTGGGATGGTTGGCCGTTATAAGCAGTGGTTAGGTATGATGACAAAAGCCTATCCTCAAGCGAAAGAATTATGGGACCAAGTGAAACGCATTAAAGCTTTAGATGAAATTGTTCAGCAGCTAGAGCAAACCAGTTCTTCTCGTATTTAATCACTCAAACAAAAGAGAGCGATTGTTTAGACAACCGCCCTCTTTTGGTATTTCAGGTTAAGTAATTATTAATTATTTTTTTAAAAGCCACTTACTTTCATTTTAAAGTCGGTCACCGAAGCACCCGTAACTCCAAAACTCCCCATAGACCCATTGGGTAAATTATTAAAGGTTGTTGTACTTTGTGTACCTAAATTTCCTAAAGTCACATTGTTAAGTGATGCATCAAATTTACTAGATACACCTATATTTCCAAAGGTAAGTCCTGTCGGGTCAACCCCAGCATAAAATCCATCAAGAACAAAATCGGTTGACGCATTCGTACCTGCAAATTTAAACCCAAATGTAGCACCCGTGTTATCGGAAACTAAAGTAATCGGGCAACCAGATGCAGCAGAACAAATCGATTGAATAGCTCCTCCAAATTTAACCATAACCGACTGGGCAGCATGTCCCAATTGAATATTTAAACGAGGCTTATTGGTTTGTACAAAGTTAATATCAAGATTACCAGTAGAACGAATCAGCTCTTTTACCCCGGTATTCACCGTTGTGCCCGAACTAAAAATTGATTTTGGTGCATAACTTGTTAATGCATAATCGGATGGGCTAGATAAAGATGTACTTGGTGCTAAATAAACTGAAAATGGTAAAAGCCGAATACCATTTACGTCACTCCCCATCGTGACAGCTAAATTTAAAAAAGGATTTCCACCACCAGCATCGGTATCGATTGCAATATTAAAAGAAGGATTTGTAGATACAGCAGCTTTAATAAACTCTATGCCAGGAACCGGATTAGTAGAGTTTCCTGCAATGACAAGACCTGCTTTACTGTTGTAAGACGTAGATGCAATACCGTTCGTATCAATCAAGGCAACTTGATTAAATTTAACTTGATCGGCCTGAATACCTAAAGTTAGACCATTTTGACCCGTCGCAGCTGCAAGACTTTGATCATCCAAAGGTTGCATCGCGCAAACACTTGAACTACCGGCAAGTAACAGCCAGCACCCTATATTTTTATTTTTCATGTCGCTCTAATCCTTAAGAGACAAACGTTTATTATTTGTTCAGACTATCAGAATAATATTCAAGTACAAAGCAATTATCTCTATAACCCGACGAATGCAAATCCAATCACACTAAACTAAAATTTATATAA
The DNA here is from genome assembly GCF_024151445.1 of Acinetobacter sp. UC24323. Taxonomy (NCBI): domain Bacteria; kingdom Pseudomonadati; phylum Pseudomonadota; class Gammaproteobacteria; order Moraxellales; family Moraxellaceae; genus Acinetobacter; species Acinetobacter sp. UC24323. The sequence continues at coordinate 74,123 of NZ_JAHIBY010000010.1, forward strand.
AAAAGTGACGTTAAACGTCACTTTTATTGATTAGTTAAAGGCGCCATTTCTAGGCACAATGCTAAAGCTACTATTTAGACGTCCCCCCGTAATTGCAAGCTCACCTAAACGTGCTCCTGCACCCGTTGAAGGTGGATAGAAATTAATATCTTTTACACGTAATGCGCCGTCAATACTCTTATCAGGATTAAAATAAACCGCGGTATTTACACCAACTTTACCTAAACCACTTGCGGTATCTTTACCCACAACTAAAGCGGTATTAAACGCTAGCTTTCCAGTAATATTGTCAAATCCAATTGCAGAACCATCAATCGGATCACTAATTTGTACAGTATTTCCAGTTGCTGTCGCAGGCATTGTAAAATCACCTAGTACAGTTAAAGCACTACCATCTGCAATTGAACTATTCGGCACTATCGATAAATTAAGATCGCCGCCTAAACGTAGTTTTAAACCAAATAAGACATCATTATTTTTGGCAAAGTTATCGATTGGCGAAGTACAAGACCCGGTTGCCGGACAAGTTTTATATTTAGCTCCCGGTAAATAACCTGCCGCAATTTCGGTTGATAAAGCAAGTAACATATCTTTTAAACCGATATTTAAACTGCCATTTTCTAAACCAATAGTGCCATTGCCTTTGAGGAACATATCAATATTACGTAACCCCATATAATAATCGGTAGGGTTGCCCGCATTATTAGCATTTGGAGAACCATCAATTAATAAAATTGAAGTTGTTTTAGTACCGCCTGCATCTCGACCTGTCGTTCCTACAGCTATACCAAAACCTAAACGTGAAGTTGTACCAGATGTTGCAACTAAATTTTGAATCGGTTTACCGTTGGCATCTTTTGTATAGTAATAAGCACCATTTGCAGGCGCATCTACACCATAGACAGCGGCATTCGCATTTAAATTATAAAAGGGTAATGCCAAACCCCACTGGTTATTTAAACCATTATCTGCAAATTGATTAGCAGCAGCGACATTTGCACTGGTGGTAAAACGACCTCGTCTTGAAAATGCCTGAAACTCTGCTCCACGCATGGCAAGAATTAAGCTAAATGGATTAGTCACCGTATCACGATGAATATTATGTTGATAATCGGCAGCAGTGGTTAAAGTGCCGGATCCTAAACGAATTGCATTTAACGTTGCGTTATTTGGCATTAATAAAGTTTTTGTATCAGCAAGATTTAGATAAATATTTCCACTGTCAAAATAACCGCGTGTAGCCGAGTTCAGCCCCGTTAAATTACCGAATTCAAAACCATAGGCGTTCAGCCCTGCCCCACCAATTTCCAAGGTAGTTGCTTTACCATCTGAACCTAACATCGAATCATTATCTTTAGTGAACTCCCCTTTCATACGAAAGGCAATTCCAGAGTTACCTAAAATACTATTACTTGATCCCGTACCTGAAGCTGTATTAGCAGTACCTAATGTTGTTTTATCTGAAGAGCCATCCATACCACGGACTTGTAAGTAACTATTGACCATACGGCCGCTAGCACCTAAACGAATCAAGCCTTTAGAATTCTGTGGGCTATTTGTCGTGTCTAGGGCATAAGGATTTGACTTATCAACATTTGAGCTAAGCATTACCTCAATATTTAGACCTGAATTGGTTACTTTCCCACTACTGTCTACATATGTACCAGCAGTTAAACCAGAAGCAGAATCGGCGACACGATTAAAATCGACATAGCCATAGGTACTATTTGGAGTTTGCCCAACCGCAGCAGTATTATTCCCTGTATTAGTTTGTAAGACTATGCCACGGGTAGGATCAATAAACATGACGCCTTTACCAACAAAATTAAAGTTAAAATTCTTTAATATCAATTGATTTAGCTGACTACGCGCGTCTAATTGCCCTAAATAAATATTTGCATTATTTAGACCAAGCGTCATGCTTGACTGACTATTCGGGCTAAATAAACCATCTTGAGTAGCAAGAGCCAAGTTTAAAGGCGAAGTTGTTTGTATAGCCAACTGTCCTAAAGTAGGTGAACAAGCAGCCGAACTATTACAGACTTTGACGCTATTTACAGTAATGAGCGAGGGGCTACTTTGCATAGAAAAATCGACCCCTGCTTTACCTGTAGTCGCATTACTTCCTACGTCTAAACGGTAGTTTGTACCTAAAGCTTGTGTAGAGGCATTGCTTTTTTGTATTTTTACACCACTCGCTTGAGCTCTTAAAATTTGATCAGCACTTGTTGGTGTGCCTGCATGGTCGTCCCAATAAGCATTATCAATATTGATTTCGTTGAAAGTCGTTTGTATCGAGATTCCATCTTGACCATTGACCGCACTCAAATCGGCATCTGTTAACGCTTCTAAAGCAAAAACCTGTCCGCTCACTAACAACATACTGGCTGTTAATGTATTTAAAATAAACTTTGAGCCGTGACTTTCTTTATTTTTGTTCATCACTTCAGTTCCTTTGAAATCTACATTAACCTTTAACAACGTGGATGGCTTCCATCACAGCTAAAGACCATGACTTTTCCTTGAATTGCTAAGTTGCCATTCATCATTAAGCCCATAAATCCTGTTTCACGACCGTAGTCATACGCCGATGGGGTTGCAGTAGCCACTTGCTGGTTCGCACTATTAGCAGTCGCTGCATAAGTTGGCTTTTTGAAATATGCATAATCATACATATTTGCACTCGAGCCTTGGGTTGTTGTTGAGCTCGTAAAGTTATCTTGCTCAATTGACAGAGCATTAAAACCAAAATTACGAATTAAAATTGGCTGTGCTGCACTAAAACTCAGTTGAAGAGCCGGTTTTATAATTTCAGTATTACTTTTATCAAGATACTTTAAATCAGCACCATCTAAACCCATTTTTTGAATATTTAAAGTGCCTTGCACACCTTTAAATACTAACCAAAGTTTATTACCGCTGTCGCTATTTTCAGCCCAACCACTTGGCTTAGTCGCGTCTGTTTGCACAAAGCGTTTATTAATTGCTAAACCAATATGACAGAACTCTACGTTTTCACAAACGCCGCCACTGCCATTATCAAATATGCCGTTACTGGTCTGGTTTAAATTAAGCATCAAAGATAAATCAGCACCAGCTTGGCCATTAATTGCCTGTAATGCATCATTATCCAAGGTTTGCAATTCTGCATGAGTCACAGTTGCACAAAGAGCAAAGAGTAAAGCAGTTATTTTTTTCATCGCGTTACTCCTCTTATAGACCTTTTGTGGTGAGCTTTAAATGTTGAATTAAAACACCATCAATAACAGCTGAACCTAAATTGTTTAGAGGACTAATATTGGATAATGCAGGTGCCTGATTGGCAGTTGGAATCACATAGCCTGTGGTGCCATTACTACTTCCAATTAAATCATTGACAACAGCATTTCTTGATGTAAGCCATGGAATAGCAGAATTACTCCAATCACGGTTTGAAACAGTTCCATACATTGGAGTTGAACCTGATGTGCTTGTACATCCTAATGCACCAGAACACTTTGGTGCATCGGCGGGTTTAGCTTTTGGATCTGTGATAACCCAAGTACCTGTACCTTGGTTATATTCCCACTGATATAAATAACCAGCAGTTTTATAACCACAGTCTGAATTAAATAAACCACAACTATATTCCTGATTCCATGTTTGAGTATTCTGTTGTCTTTGCTTAAAACGGACTTCTGTCATAGTTGCGGAGGTAGTTCCAGACACAGAATTGTTCAATGACACCAAACTACCAGCAGAAGTTCCGGAAACTTGTGTTCCAGTTGAAATTAAGCGGCCAAATGAAACGCCTATTGCCCCTTCACCTGTATTTGCTAACAAGGTTTTTCCATTATCAGGACTATAGACCGTACCAATTGCGATACTACTATGCGTTGGGTTAGCACAAGAGTAAACATTACAAGTAGAGCCTTTATAAGTCGCGTCAGCACCAGTGTAATCAGTATAGATCTGTTTATATATTTCTGGTTTATTGGCAATACGTGCAATTTCTATACTAAAGTTTTTACCATCAGAACCTAAAATAAGTGGTTGATATAAATTACCTAATACTAAATTAATATTTGGATTGTATAAATATAAACCCTCACTATCAGCAAATTTTGGTGCTACAGCACTTGTGGAACCTAATGCTGGTGTATATAAATTATTTGATGCATTTGGTGAATCTGATGTTTCACGAGTGCTTAATCGTAAGACTTTACTTGTATCATTAAAGGCAATTCGTGTTTTATTCGATGTTTTTGTATCTGTTCTAGTTCTATTTTCTACATAGTAACGACATCCACGAGAAGTACTAAAACTTCCTGTTCCACTGTTACCACAATCACCACTACTACTTGTACTTAAAGTTGAATTTGCACCAGCATGTACTGTTTGCCAACCATTATTGGTACTCGATGCATATGTCTGGGTTTGACTCGTAACGTTTTCAGTCACAATACTAGTATTTTTGCTATCACCTGTATTTAAGCGGACTAGGCCAGACATTCCTAAAGTATTATTGTAAAAGGGGCTCATTCCACCTGTAGTAGTTGCTCCACCTAAAGTTTGAAACATACTAATCTGGCTGCCATTCAGACTAAAGCCATTTAAAACACCTTGTAAACGCAATCGGTTAGCCCGATTTGTATCAATACTGGTACCAATTAGTCCATTACTATCGCCATACTGGAACTGTGCTAAAGAGCCATCTGTAGTCGCTACAATATTAGGATTCCGTACAAATGCATCTAACCATAAACCTAATTTTAAATTATATGCATCAGCTCCTTCTGCACCATCAATGGTAGGTTGATACAAAGGAGCTTCTAAAGATAGATATGTAACAGGATAAAAACCACTATCTGTAGTGCTAAAGTTAGGAACATTGTTGGAAGTTTTTACTTTAAATACCCATGGGTTCGCACCTGTTCCCCAACTTGAAATCGCTGCTGCTGTTGCAGTATTGGCAATACGTGAGTTTGCATCACTGTCCGATTTGGAAAGTGCTAAACCATAAAGAAAGATATCAGCTTTACCTACAGCTTTATCTTCAGGTCCAACGCTACCATTACCACTTGTATCTGCGGCTGCAACACTTAAGGGTCCCACAGGCACATAGTTGATATAGCCAGTATCCTTACTACGATCAGTAATAATTTGATTTACAGATTCATTTGGACCAGCACCACGGAATACCATAAATGCATTTTGGGGTAATATTGCAATACCTTCGCCTGTAGTTTCACTTAAACCGGCATCAGAAAGTTCTTCAAGAGCAAAGCTAGGTTGACTTAAACAGAGTCCAATTAAGCTTGCTAAAACGGTTTTTTGAAAACCGACCGTATAATTAAGTGTAGTCATCATGACCTTCCTGTTTTATACGATGCCGCGCACCATATTTCTTTTTCTTTAACAGTCCTTGAGGCAAGATGAAATTATTTCCTTTTTCATCTCACTAGGGGCAAACTCTAAAAATTGCCAATCTTTCCACATTTCCATTATGCTGAATATTTACTCAAATGCAAAATTAAATCAGCAAAAACGCTTTTTTCCGATGAATGAAAATATTGATTTTTAGCTCAACTAACAGAATTTCAAAGAGCCATAACAGTTAGCTGAGAAATTTTGTTTTTGTAAGACAACATTAGTTAAGGTCATAGAGGCTGGCGTTTTTCCTGTTAAATCAACTGTCCCTACAGGAAGATTCCCTACTATTAAACAGTTAGCTGCTAAAATTCCACATTCTACTGCGTGACCTGGACTATTTAAGTAAGCACTTACTTGTCCTAATGCATCAACAATTGTAGAAAGTGCAATATCAACGCTACCTGTAGGAGTAATTTGGCCAATATCAATTGGATTTGTGAGTTCTAGCCACCACCCAGTCTGTGCAGTAGAAGCAGCTTCAGGCCATAGAATATTTACCCCCTGTACGGAAAGATACCCTGCGGATCCATTTAATTGTGCAGCATGGAAATAACCCAGACTTTGTTTAATTGCTACATTAACATCTAGATTATCTACAGAACCTGTTACATTACCAGAAATAGGAATAGGAATTCCAAGTACTGAAGCTGTAGCATTTAGGGTCCCACTAATAGCCAGACCGCCGACTGTAGCTGTCGCTTTTAAATTAGCCGTATTTATACGTTTACCCGTAATAATCTGTTCCCCCATCGACAATGTACCCGTACCTACACCTAAATTTAAGTTATATGCAGTGGATGTAAAAGGAACCGTGACACCCTGTCCTAGAACAGTTGCTCGACCAGTAATTGCTGTGTTTGTTTCATCTTGAGTAATACCATAGTAAGGATTCGTTGTCACAGTCCCGCCTGTTGGTTTAGTAATTAAGTAACCACTCAAAGAATTAATACCACTCGCAGCATCGCCATTTTGCAAACCAAAGGTAAGTAAACCCGAAAGCGATTTAGCACTTAATCGGAAACCTTGTATTTCACGTGTAGACGCTGAATTCGGGTTCTTAACAGCGAACTCTAAAAATGGATTAGTAATAACTGCTGAAGAGGCAGCACGTTCAGCACTGGTACTATCTACAGTACCACCACTTAAGCTTAAATAATCGATATCAATATCACAGGCCCCTGCTCCATTGACACCACCACAACCTAACTGTAATTTTTTAATATTGGCATTCAGTTCTAATTGGGCATCTAGAGCAAGTCGATAGAAGCCCATGTTTCCGTTAGTATTAGAATTACTTGCAGCATCGGTAGGCGCAATATAGGACATACTCATCAAGGCTTGACCACGAGTAGCTGACAACTCAGCATCAGACATTGGAACTAAGGTAGAACCAGCATAAGCTGAAGAAAAGCATAAACTTCCGAGTGCTAATATCGCAACCTGAAGAGACGTAAACTGTCGCATGACCGACCTCCGTATCCTTGGGGGCATAATCTAATTTCTTTTTATTTGGCTTCTTTTTCTTTAATGTACTCTTAAACTAAATACATAAGAAAAATACCGATATTTACGATTTCGCTTCTTTTTAATTTGTGTGATCCACATCAAAGAAAAAAATCAATTCTTGATCATTTTATATCATTTTTTACAAAAGAAAACGTACCTTATTAATATTCCGATAAACGTCACTTTTTAAGGTATATATAAAAAATAGGCCACTTAAAGTGACCCATTTTTAAAGCTCATCTATTTTTAACAATTTATGTCTTAGGAAGTGTAACCCCAGTTTGGCCTTGGTATTTACCACCACGATCTTTATAAGAGGTCTCGCATACTTCATCACTTTCGAAAAATAGCATTTGTGCTACACCTTCACCCGCATAAATACGCGCAGGTAAGTTCGTGGTATTTGAAAATTCTAAAGTAACGTGCCCTTCCCATTCTGGCTCTAAAGGAGTGACATTTACAATAATACCGCAACGTGCATAAGTTGATTTACCAAGGCATACAGTCAAAACATTACGTGGAATACGGAAATATTCAATTGTACGCGCTAGAGCAAATGAATTAGGCGGAATAATACAAACGTCAGACTCAATATCGATAAAACTTTTTTCATCGAAATTTTTTGGATCAACAATTGCAGAATGTACGTTAGTGAAAACTTTAAATTCGCGGGCACAGCGTACGTCATAACCATAGCTAGAGACCCCGTAGGAAATCAATTTTTCGCCATTCTTATCAAAACGGACTTGATTCTCTGCATAAGGTTCAATCATGCCGTGTTTTTCGCTCATCTCGCGAATCCAACGATCAGACTTAATAGCCATGTATTTTCTATCCAAAAGGTAATTTCATTGATTGCGACGTACTTTAACGTAAAAAAGCAATTATGAAAACAATGGCGGCTACTCTTATCGCTAAGAATAGCCCGGAATAAATTTTTAAAGATTTAATAAAGCAGAATAGCTAATTGGAATTGAGAAACTAACTAAAACCAACGAGGCTGTTCTTTGTAAATTTGATTGATTTAACCAACGTACTTTATTTGCAGCCAAGACTGACCCTAAAAAAATCCAGAATAAGGCAATCGGGGTAATTAAAGCTAAATAAGCCAGCATATGAATGAGATAAATATGAAAATTAGTCCACGCTGCAACAGGGAAAATCGCTGAAGCAAAAAGTAATGCCTTAGGATTTAGTAAAGTTGCACAAAATAATTCACGTGGGCGAATAGTTGGCTGATCTAGTTCAAGCTGTTGATTTGCCGTGTGCCATAATTTAATTGCTAAAAAAATAATATAACAAGCACTGAGCAATTTAAGTATAGGAGGTAATAAAGGAAGCGTTGCAGAAACTTTCCCGATTAACATTCCCCAAGCTGAAATCGAAATCACATACCCTAGAACTTCTGCTGGAATTAATTTAGCAGATTTTTTAAGGCCTACTTGTACTCCTGATGATGCAAGTAAAGTATTTGTTGGGCCAGGGGTAAGTAAAATAGTGGCAACCAAGCCAATAAAAAGCCATGAAATCATTGAATGACCTCACAATGTAGTCATCTCAGATTAATAGATATTATTCTAGAAGGCAAAATCTAATTGTAAGACAATTTTTTAACATCTTAAGAAATAAAATTTAAAAATTATTTATAAACAATAATTTATTAAAATTTTATTAATTCTAAGCTAAAAAACTATAGAGTCAGTCACAGCGTTTTACGTACCAAATTGTATTTAAGTAATATAAGTATTTTTATTTTAAATCTATTTTTACATTAAAAAGGCCTATAATAAATTATTACCGCAGTAAGTTTAATTTTTAAGCTTTTAATAAGTTTCAATTAATATATTGTTTCTTTGTGTTTATATGAGCTCCTAAGCTCTACTATCCTATGATTATGGCAAAGCAATTTTTTCAATCTTGGCTTCCTTCTCCAGAGAAAGTTACAAATATGAAATTTTTAAGGATTTTCGGGCAAAAAACCCTTAATCCTGTGCTTTGGTATGTCAACCGTAAATCTATTACTCGCGCCATTTTTGTAGGGACTTTTTTCGGTTTACTGCCTATACCCTTTCATAGTGTATTTATTGTTATGGCAGTTTTACTGTTTGAAGTTAATTTACCTATTAGCTTAATGCTTGCTTGGCTCAGCAATCCTCTTACATTAGCACCTATTTTATATATTGGTTTCTGGTTTGGTGCCCATATTTATCATGTGCATATGATAAATAAGAAAATGCTTTTAGGGGTGCTTCATCAGATTTCACGTTGGATTACGCATTTTGGTCATGGTCATATCGATTTGAGCCTCGCTAAAATTTTAATATCAGGTCTCATTGTCGAAGCGTTTGTATTTGCAACCATACTATATATAGTGACTGAGATTTTCTGGCGTTGGATGGTCATTCGAAACTGGAAAAATAGAACAGGACATAAAAAACAAGAAGACGCTCTATAAGAATTCATCTTCTTGCCTAAAATTAAATTGTTATTTTGGTAGTTTAGATTTCATATATTCTTCAGCTACGTTAAGCACGTAGTCTTGGCAAGCTTCTCCTGTACCAGGGTCATAAGCTCCATTATTGGTAATATTATTAGATAAAATTCGAATTCCTAAAAACGGAACATTAAACTGGCTTGCAATTTGTGCAACAGAAGCCGCTTCCATTTCTTCAACTGAGGTACCATAACGCTCATGGAAAAATTGAATTCGGTCAAGTTCATTATTCCAAACATCTGCCGAGCCAATCGTTCCTTCAACCACTTCACCTTTGTCATAACGTACTTTATGTGCCGCCATTAATAGCTCTTGGTCACCTTCAAATTTGCGAATTGCAATAGGCTCAGGGTCAGATTCTTCTGTCGGTAAAACATCAAAAGCCTCAACCCATGTAAGTGAGTTTGAACCGCCACCTAATGGCTGTTTAGGCGTTCTAAAAGCGCCAATATTGGTTGCATATTTTCCTAAAACAATATCATAAACATGAAGATCAGGATCGTGCCCCCCTGCTGTTCCCTGATTAATAATCGCAATCGGTTTATACCGTTCAATTGCCAAAGCGGTTGCGGCAGCAGAGTTACTCATCCCCATACGTGTTTTAGAAATAATCATTGGATAACCATTGTAGGTTCCTTTCCAAAAGGTCCAGCCACCTATTGTTTCAACAGTTTTATTTTCTAACTTTGAAGCCATTCTTTCCGACTCTACGGGTAAAGCACCCTGAATAATAATCGGCTGTAACTTCTGTTTTTGTTCCTGAACAGTTGGTGTTTGTGAAACTGATGAGTTGTCATCATTACATCCAACTAAAAATAAAGCGCTACATAAACTGATAACGCCCAAACTATACTTAAATTGCATTTTCCACCTGTTTCTTTGAAAAAGAAGCGTAAAGTAGCAATCTGCATGCCAATTTCAAGTTTAGCTTTGTTATTTAGATTCAGTAATTTAAATTTTTCTTTTAACCAGCCAATAAAAACCCGACTTAAAGTCGGGTCAGATGAATCAAAAGATTCGTTTATCATCTCGTGCACGCTGAGGAACTCTCTCAATCTGTTGCCACACCGCTTTCGCAATATCGATATAACTATCAGCTGCATCATCCATTGCAATCACACTCGGTTTGCCCTGATCCGCATGCTCACGTATTTGAGCATTTAAAGGCAAACGACCTAGCAATGGAATATGATATTGCTCGGAAAGCTTATCACCACCACCGATACCAAAAATTTGCTCTTCATGCCCACAGTTTGAACAAATGTGGGTCGACATGTTCTCAACGACACCTAATACAGGAATACCAACTTTATTAAATAATTCAATGCCTTTAGTCGCATCCAGTAAAGCAACATTTTGTGGGGTCGTCACAATGATTGAGCCAGTCACTGGAATACGCTGAGCAAGTGTCAGCTGAATATCGCCTGTACCCGGCGGCATATCAATCATGAGTACATCTAAATCTGGCCAAAGCGTTTGATTAAATAATTGCATTAGAGCGCCTGTAGCCTTCGGCCCACGCCATGCAACAGGTGTGTTGTTATCGCCAGTTAGATGTCCAATAGAAAGTACAGCCATACCGTAAGCATCTAACGGTACAAAATTTTCACTTTCAATCAGAGGAGTTTTACCAGCATTACCTAGCATGGTCGGGATACTTGGTCCATAGATATCAGCATCTAATACCCCAACCTTAAGTCCCATTTTTTGTAAGGCAAGCGCCAAATTGACCGTTGTTGTCGATTTACCAACACCACCTTTACCTGATGAAACTAAAATAACATTCTTGATTCGAGGATGAAGTGGCACATCTCTTTGTTGCGGCGCTGCTTTCTGAATTGGTGGGTTATTTGGATCCGGTTCAGACTTAGGTGAGGCATCAAGCACAGGAGGTAAGTTCGCACTTTCTTTAGGTGCTTTAGATGAACAACCTTGACCCGAACTCTCTTGTGTAGGGCGCTTTTGTTGAACTACATGTAAATTAAGTTCTTCAATACCGCACTTTTGCAAAGCGCCAGCTAAATCATCATGAATTTGCTGCAAGTATTCTTTTTCGTCTGGGAAAGTATTAATGGTGAGTTGCAAAACACGACCTTGTACTTGAAGCTGACTAATGCGCTCTTTTAAAGCATCTTTTGAATCTGGCAATAAATAATTTTGGAGTACGGTTTGGATTTCCTCTTCTTTCACTTCTTGTGTGGGTGAAAAAACGGATTTTAATGAAGAAAGCCAAGACATATTGTTTACTCCAAAAAACAGATCATTACAGCTTAATGGAGATAGTGTAACAGTATTGCTCCGCACTCGCTCACCTTGGGATGAATAATTACTAACTTCAGAACTCATCTTTTAGGTAAGGAGTACGGATTTTAGTTTAAATCAGCTTATTCAGCAGAATCATGATTTTTCAATTTATTAAGTTTTTCGGTAGCTGTTTTCTTCAACTCATCAAATTTCGCAGTTGCTTGAGTTTTTAACTCATCAAATTTTGTAGCCGCCTCTTCCTTTAATTCTGCAGCTTTGGCTTTAGCATCATCAAGTTTATGCGCTGCTTCAGTACGTAAATGATCAAACTTATCTTGCAGGCTATGCTGAGCATCATCAAGTTTGCCTTTCAAATCACTAGCTTTATCTTCAACCGCCTCTTTTGCAGCAGCTTGTTTTTCTTTTACATTTTCCTTTAAATCTTCCAAGGCTTTTTCACCTTGTACTTTTGCATCGGCCGCTTTGGTCTTTAGCTCATCTACTTTATCTGCAACTGCTTCTTTACCCGCAGTTTGTTTCTCTTTTACATTTTCTTTTAAATCGTCCAAAGCTTTTTCACCTTGTACTTTTGCATCAGCCGCTTTTGCCTTTAATTCATCTAATTTATTTTCAGTAGTCATCGTTGTTATCCTCATCGTTAATTAAAAAAATTACCTGAATAAGTTATTAGTTATACATCGTTATGGCTTATTTTCTGACCGTAACTGCAATTTGAAACAAAGACAATACAGGAAGATTCAAATATTTTTTGATTTGTTTATCTGTTCTAAAGAGAAATAACTTCTGGCTTTAAGTCCATTTTTGTAGATACCTCTTATATTTAGTCAAAGATTATTAATCTTTGCTTATCTTCCTGCATCAGTTAAAATCTTCCACCTTATAAATACGAATGAGAGAATGAGATCCGTGCGTAAAATTTTAGTCACCAATGCCCTCCCTTATGCCAATGGTCCAATTCATATGGGTCATTTACTCGGTTATATCCAGGCAGACATCTGGGTTCGTGCCATGCGGGCAATGGGTCATGACGTGACTTATGTATGTGCGGATGATGCTCACGGTACAGCAATTATGCTACGTGCCGAAGCAAATGGTATTAGCCCAGAAGAGCAAATCGCGAATGTTCAAAAAGAACACATCCGTGATTTTGACGGTTTTGGCGTACATTTCGATCATTATGATTCAACTCATAGTGATGCAAACAAAGCTCGTTCAACAGATATCTATATTAAAAACCGTGAAGCCGGAAATATTGCAGTTCGACCTGTAACTCAATTATTTGATCCGGAAAAAGGTATGTTCTTGTCTGACCGTTTCATTAAAGGTACTTGCCCAAAATGTAAGTCAGAAGATCAATACGGCGACTCATGTGAAGTGTGTGGTACAACTTATAATGCGACTGAGTTACTCAATCCGCGTTCGACTTTAAGTGGTGCAACACCAGTTGAAAAATCATCAGATCACTATTTCTTCAAGCTCCCAAACTTTGCTGAATATTTGCAAAAATGGACCCGCGATGAAGGTCGCTTACCTCTTTCAATTGCTAACAAATTGGATGAATGGTTTGAAGCAGGTTTAGCAGACTGGGATATTTCTCGTGATGCTCCTTATTTTGGTTTTGAAATTCCGGATGCACCGAATAAATATTTCTATGTGTGGGTAGATGCCCCAATCGGTTATATGTCTAGTTTTGAAAACTATATCAAAACTAAGCGCCCAGATTTAAACTTTGATGATTTCTGGAAGAAAGATAGTCAAAATGAGGTTTACCACTTTATTGGTAAAGACATTGTTTACTTCCATGCTTTATTCTGGCCTGCGATGCTTGAAGGGGCGAACTATCGCACTCCAACAGGCTTGTTCGTAAATGGTTTCTTGACTGTAAATGGACAAAAAATGTCTAAGTCTCGCGGTACTTTCATTAAAGCCGAGACGTACTTACAACATTTAAACCCAGAATATTTACGCTATTACTTTGCATCTAAACTTTCAGATAAAGTTGAAGACTCTGACTTGAACCTTGATGATTTTGTTCAGAAAGTAAATTCAGATTTAGTCGGTAAAGTGGTTAACATTGCTAGTCGCTGTGCTAAGTTCATTAACAGCAGCTTTAACAATACGCTATCAAGTACATGTGCTGAATCTGACTTAGTACAAAGTTTTATTGATGCTGGTGATTCAATTGCTGCTGCATATGAAGCGCGTGAATTCTCTACAGCGATCCGTGAAATCATGGCGCTTGCTGACCGCGCAAACCAATATATTGATGAGAAAAAACCTTGGGCTCTTGCCAAACAAGAAGGTCAAGAACAACAAGTTCTTGATGTATGCTCTGTCGGTATCAACTTATTCCGTCAATTAGCAGTGTACTTAGCCCCAGTTCTGCCAACTTTAGCTCAGCAAGTTCAAGATTTCTTAAAACTTGAAAGCTTTGATTTCGAATCACGTAAACAAATTCTTGTAAGCCATGAGATTGCGCAGTTCCAGCCTCTTATGCAGCGTGTTGATCCAAAAGCTGTTGCAGCCATGGTCGATGCTTCTAAAGAGTCTTTAGGTGCTCCTGTTCCACAAGCGACTAAAGCAGCGAAAATAGAGAAATCTGCCGAGAAAAAAGCAGCCCCTACTCCAGCAGTTGGTGAAGCTGAAATTATCGGTATTGAAGATTTCTTAAAAGTTGACTTACGTGTTGCTCAGGTCGTTGAGGCAGGTACAGTTGAGGGTTCAGATAAATTGCTTCAACTTACTTTAGACGTAGGTGAAGCTGAACCACGTAATGTATTTAGTGGTATTCGTAGTCAATATGCGCCAGAAGACCTAAAAGGTAAATTGGTCGTGATGGTGGCTAACCTTGCACCACGTAAAATGCGTTTTGGTGTTTCAAACGGTATGGTACTTGCTGCCGGAAATGATGAAGGCATTTTCATTATTTCACCAGATAGCGGTGCAAAACCTGGAGATAAAGTTTCTTAATCTAGATTCATAAAAAAGCTCCCTACATTGGGAGCTTTTTTATTTCTAACCTACTTTTTAAAATAAGCAGGCTTATCTGCACTGAGTACATTTAAAGTGCTATATGTGAGACATTCTATCCATCAATTAATAATTAGATTGCTCATGATTATTGGCTTGTAAATCGGGAATTTTGTAGTCTTTTTCATAAACCGGAGAACCAGCAATACTCATCGCCCGTTCATTTGAAGGTTGCTGTTTACTTGTTGTTCTCATCTCACATCCTGTAGTTAAGATGAAAAAAACAACCGAAATGCTCACCATTAGTTTTTTCATAACGTGATCCTCATTTCTTTTTGTTTTATTAATTAAGTTACCACTTTTTAAATATTTAAGTGCTAAAAAAGATATTTCAATTTGTATATATTTTGCGCAAAAATAAAGCCAGACTACAAAGAGTTGGCTTTATATTTTTTAGATATTTTAATTAAAGATTTATCATTTGAAGAAGATTAACTTTAAGCCCAATACACTAACAATGCTTCCAGCCACTCGGTCAACACCCGTTTTTGCTTTTAAATACATTTTTCGAGGCTTCTCTGAAGATAAAAGCATTGCTACACACGAGTACCAACCTGCATCAATCATAAAACAAATGAGCGGTAATGCGACGTAGTAATAATTTGGAATTTCTTTTGGCAGTAAAGCAGTAAAAACACTCGCTAGTACAACAGCAATTTTCGGATTACTTAACTGAGTAATCAAACCATATCGGTAGGCTTGTTTATAAGTCATTTTCGATTTGGCATCATTTTCCATGGCAATTGGTTCTTTGGCATGTTTAATAATTTTAAAAGCAAGCCAAAGCAAATACAGCCCTCCACCAATTTTTAAAATTAGATAAGCTGAAGGCACTGCCAATAAAACTGCCTGTAACCCCATAACTGCTAAAAAGCCAAAAAGAGCTGCACCCGTGCCCGTCCCTAATGCCGTAAACAAGCCATGTTTACGTGATTTAGATATTGAATTTTGCGCTACATAAATAAAGCTTGGCCCAGGACTTATTGCTCCAAGCATCAATGCCATCGCAATTGAAAAAAGAGGAATAAGGGACTCAAACATTGTATTGACCTAGCATCATGCAATTGCGCGATATTCTAGCAGCTTTTTATGACACATATAAAAATGGAAAAGAGATAAATTATAAAAATTGAATTTTCATGTTTTTACAATTTAGCTATTCACAACGGACAAAAATGTCCGTTAAATATATCATCTTTAAACCTCCCAAATCAGTGACATGAGTAAACGTCAAAAAATTGCAGCCCAGAATCGGGATGAATTACTCAATGCAGCCGAAGAATGCTTTCGTATTCATGGTATTAATGTCCCCCTACAAGTCGTGATTGATCATGCACGTGTAGGTAGAGCGACGTTCTACCGCAACTTTTGTGACCGCAAGGCTTTAATTAGCGCCCTTTTAGAGCGTGCGATTACACAGCTAGAGCAAAAAGCTGCTCATTTTCAACAATTCGAAGATGGTTTATTTCGTTTAATTGAAGGACATATTGCACAACTTCCCAAGCTCGCAATTTTGCAAGATTTTTGGAGAGTGATTGATCGACAAGATCCAATTATGCTAAAAATTTATGAACGGCGGAATAATGCACTTAAGCCACTGATTGAAAATGCAATAGAACAAAAACTGTGCCGAGCTGATCTAACTGCTGATGACTATGCAATGTTCACAGCAATGTTGGGTTCTTCATTTCAAGGACATGAACCTGAAGAACAAACCCGCTTAGCGAAACGAGCAATTGAATTACTATTTCATGGTATTCAAGTACAAAAAATTCGAGGGATAGAATGAGTAAAACGCCTCGTTATTTAGAAACGCCACCTGACTGGACACCAGAAGAACAACCGACTTTACCTGGTTCACCGGCAGCGATTGCGCATTCTATACCTAAGCGATTTCTTTATTTTTTTATTGGTCTGTTTGTCGCTATTTCAGCAAGCTTAAGTAATGGTTTCATTACGGCAAATTTACCCTTAATTCAAGGTGAGTATGGCCTGACGCCTTCTGAAGCCGCTTGGCTTCCTGCTGCTTATGTAATGGCGAATGTCAGTTCGAATCTGATTTTGTTTAAAGCTAGGCAACAATATGGTCTGAGAGTCTTTTCAGAAATAGGACTTGTTATTTTTATTGCCGTGCTGGTTTTGCACATTTTTGTGCATACCTATGAAATGGCCTTGTTCGCTCGGGTTGTGGCAGGTTTAGCTGGTGCACCACTCAGCTCTTTAGGTATGTATTACACCATGCAAGCTTTTAAAAAAGCCGACATGGCAAAAGGTATATATATTGCCTTTGGTTTTCAGCAGTTAGGTGTACCGCTCGCCTGGATTATTTCGCCTTTTCTTGTGAGCACAGATAGTTGGTCTGTTCTTTACACCTTTGAACTCGGCTTAGCACTTTGTTGTTTAGCGATGGTGGTTTCTTTGAAATTACCACGTAGCTTACGAATCTATGTTTTCGAAAAACAGGATTTCTTCACCTTTGCTTTACTGGCGCCAGGTTTTGCATGTCTATGTATTGTGCTGACACAAGGCCCAATCTTGTGGTGGTTTAACAGTGAATGGCTTGCTTATGTATTAATTGCAGGTTTTAGCTTAGTTGTTTTAGGTTTGCTCTATGAACATTATCGTGCCAATCCATTAATTATGACACGTTGGTTAGGCGCCTCCTCAACCCTACGCTTTATCTTTGGTGCTTTTGCCATTCGTCTTTTAATGTCAGAACAGAGCTATGCAGCCGTTAACTTCCTAAAAACTATGGGAATGGGTCCAGACCAATTTGTTCCACTCTATGTGGTCATATTGGTGGGGATTTTAAGCGGAACTCTATTTAGTGCGCTTACTTTCTCGCGTGAACGAATTATTTTTCACTTACTTTTTGCAGAGTTTTTGATTCTCATTGCCTGTGGACTAGATTATCACCTTACGAGCGATGTACGGCCTTCAAACTTCTTTGCAAGCCAGTTTTTAGTAGGCTTTGCCGGCGGCCTGTTTATCGGTCCTTTATTGTTGATTGGATTTGCACAAACTTTGGCTAAAGGTCCTTCGTATGTAGTGACTTTTATTGTCTTATTCTCTGCAACCCAAACATTTGGTGGCCTTGTCGGCTCATCTTTTTTCTCGACCTATCAACAACATCGTACACAAAACTATCAAGTCGAGATTATTAAAGATTTGGAACAAGCCGACCCATTAGTTGCTCAAAGGCTTTCTACCTATCAACGTAGTGCAGCCATCACAACAAATGATCCCGCATTACAAACAACTCAGTCTATGCGCTCACTTAATCAAGTGGTTACTCGTGAAGCTCAGGTCCGTGCCTACAATGATGTGATTGCATTAAACGGTATTTTTGCCGTCGCCTTACTCTTATGGGGCGGATTTAATATTGCACGTAGTAAATACCTACAACGCAGAGGAATTAGCCGCCCTTAACGGCTTTTGTTATTGATGAAATAGAAATTGAGATTGATATATGTCAGATGATCAAAATAAACCGGAACAAACACCTGCTCAAACATCTAATAATGAGCCAACGCCTGCACCTGCAAGTAAACTGATTCCGACAAAACGCTCAACCCTATTATGGATGTTGGGTGTGCTTATTATCGGTATTTTAGTAATTTTGTGGGCATGGAGAATTGGGCCTTTTGCCACGAGTGTGCAGCAAACTGACAATAGTTATGTCAAAGGTAAAACTACCATTTTATCGTCGCAAATTAATGGCTACGTTAAAGATGTATTAGTGAAAGACTTTGACCATGTTAAAAAGGGTCAAGTATTAATGCATATTGATGCCACCACTTATGACCAAAAAGTAGCACAAGCGGCTTCGGGAGTAGAACAGGCCAAAAATACTTTAGCCAATCAAACTCAGTCAATTGCTCAAAAACAAGCAGATATTGTGGCTGCGCAGGCTAAAGTAGAACAAGTTAAGGCTCAATATGAACTTTCTTTAGCACAGCTTAGACGCTATCAACAGCTAGGGAATAGTGGAGCAGCTTCTAAATCTGAGCAAGATAAAGCCGCTGCTGATGCCGAAAATAATCTTGCAGCCCTTAAACAGGCGGAGGCCAATGTTCTAGTTGCCAAAGAAGCACTTAAAACAGCTCAAGTCGCAGAAGCTGGCTTAGAAGCACAAGTTTCCAGTGCTAAAGCACAGTTAGATCAAGCACAAACCACCAAAGACTATAGTGTTATTGTTGCTCCAATGGATGGACAACTTGGTGAAGTAAACCCTCGTGTTGGGCAATATGTGGCCGCAGGATCACAGTTACTCTATCTGATTCCACAGCAAACTTGGGTGATTGCCAACTTTAAAGAAACCCAAATTGCCAATATGCGAATTGGACAAAAAGCGTGGTTTACAGTCGATGCAATGAAACATAAAAAATTTACAGGTCATGTTGAACAAATCTCTCCGGCCGCGGGTTCCGAGTTCAGTGTACTAAAACCGGATAATGCAACAGGAAACTTTACCAAAGTCGTTCAACGGATTGCCGTGCGTATTACCATTGACCCAAATCAGGAAGGAATGGAACACTTACGCCCTGGTATGTCAGTGATTACTTCTGTCGACACAAGCTCTTAATAGCTTTTTAAAAACCTCTTTAAAAAGCTACAATGTGATCAATCATTATTTTTCTCAATTTCTAATGTTTGATCACATTGCCCAACCTATCTCCTATCAGCACATTGAACTATCCTTTCCTGTTCATCTCGACATTAAACGTTTAGATTTAGTTCATCCTCAAATTTCGGGTAATAAGTTTTTCAAATTAAAATACACTTTGCTTGCCGCAAAAGAACAAGGTTTATCAAGCATTTTGACTTTTGGTGGGGCTTACTCAAATCATATTGCTGCAACAGCTTATGCAGCTCATCTTTTTGGTTTAAAAAGTATAGGAATTATTCGTGGTGAAGAGTTAGCTAGTAAACCACTTAATCCCACCTTGGCAAAAGCTCAAAGTTTAGGAATGCAGCTACATTTTGTCTCTCGCCATGAATATCGCTTACGAGATGATGCAAATTACCATCAACAATTACAGCAACAATTTCCGCAGACCTATATCATTCCCGAAGGTGGAACCAATGAACTGGCAGTTCAAGGTTGTCAGGAAATCCTGAGCCAATATGACTTAGAGCAATATGATGTCATTTGCTGTGCGGTCGGAACTGGTGGAACGATTTCAGGGCTCATTGAACGAAGCACCCCTCATCAAAAGGTTCTAGGATTTTCGGCTTTAAAAGGCGACTTTTTACAACAAGAAGTTCAGCAGTGGACCCAAAAACAAAATTGGTCTCTGACAGATGCATACTGCTGTGGCGGATATGCAAAAACCTCACCCGAGCTATTGGCATTTATAGAAAATTTTGAAGAGCAGCATGCCGTACCACTTGAACCGATCTATACGGGAAAGATGATGTTTGGTCTGTTTGATCTTATAAAAAACAATTATTTTCCAGCGAATACACGCATTTTGGCAATTCATTCCGGTGGTTTACAAGCCGATATTAGAAATAGACCTCACACATGACTCACCCGCTTTTAGAAGGCCTTATCCCTTACCTGTATAAATGTCCTTAGCATGAGTAAGTGCTGGCATGATAGTATATGCCCCTTTTTAATTTTTACGACTAATCGAGAACTTCTTATGTCTAACAGTCATGTCGATGTCATTGTCTTAGGTGCAGGTGCTTCTGGACTCATGTTGGCTGCACATGCTGCTAAACGGGGACGTTCGGTCTTAATTTTAGAAAAAGCCAATAAAATTGGTAAAAAGATTTTAATGTCAGGCGGTGGGAAATGTAACTTTACCAACCTCTATGTAGAACCTGAAAACTATATTTCTCATAATCCGCACTTTGTTATTTCTGCCCTGTCACGCTATAGCAACTGGGACTTTATTGGTCTGGTCTGTGATTATGGAATTGCCTATGAAGAACGTAAACACGGGCAATTATTTACGCTAAACGGTGCTAAAGAAATTTTAGAGATGTTGGTAAGTGAGTGTAATAAAACAAACAATGTCGAAATCCAGACCCATTGTGAGGTTGGACAAGTCGATCCATTAGAACAAGGTGGTTTTTCAGTACACACAAATCAGGGCCGTTTTAGCTGTGAATCATTAGTGGTTGCTACAGGTGGATTATCCATCCCAACTTTAGGTGGCTCTGGTTTTGGCTATGAATTGGCACAAAAATTTGGACATACAGTTTTCCCAACCCGTGCAGGTTTAGTACCATTTACTTTTTCGGATCATATTAAAGAAGTCACCACACGCTTGAGTGGTAACGCTTTAGATGTCACGTTAAGCAACCAAAAAAATAGCTTTACTGAGGCATTATTATTTACGCATCGTGGTTTGAGTGGTCCAAGTTCATTACAGCTTTCAAACTATTGGAATACAGGTGAAAGTTTTAAAATCGACTTTTTCCCGAGCCAAGATTTAGCAACTTATTTAAAAGATAAAAAGAAAGCCCAACCTAAAGTTTTTCTGCGTACTCTTCTGAACGAATTTACGGCAAAAAGTATTGTACAAGAGTTACAACAACTTATATGGCCAGAGCAAAGCGAGACAGCCATTGGTAATATCAGTGATGCACAGCTAGAGCATATTGCCGAGCAGCTACATGGTTTTACCGTTAAACCATCAGGCACAGAGGGATATCGTACTGCCGAAGTTACCTTAGGTGGAATTGATACAACTGAAGTTTCATCTAAAACACTCGAAAGCAAAAAGCAGAAAGGACTATTCTTTATTGGAGAAGTACTTGATGTGACTGGCCACTTAGGAGGCTATAACTTCCAATGGGCTTGGTCTTCGGCTTATGCAGCTGCACAATATGTTTAAATGATGAATAAGCTAATTTGATGCTTTCGAATCATTGGATGATTTTTCAGAATCATGCTTATGGCTTGTTGTCTGTTTTGATGATTCGGATTTACTAAATACAAATTTATAAGCACTTGCTAAAAAACCAACGGTAATCCCAGCAATTACAACAGGTGCTAAAAAACGACCAGGTTTTTTCATCGTATTTTCCTCACTTATTTGTTTTTATAGCTGTCAAAGACAGAACGACCACTCAATATAGAGTGGTCGAACTTATCACAAAAATCAAAGATTTTTTGTACTGTTTATCTGAAAATTAGTTACACCTACTAAATTTCATCATTTTCGCCAGTAGAACCAAACGGTTTATTTACTGGTGGTTGTGATGGATTTACTTGTGCAGAATCAGCTGGTTTTGCATCAGATGAAACTGTTGTTGATGGTGCAGTTGTAGTCGTTGACGGAGTTGAAGCCGTAGACGAACTACCTGTTGTATTATTAGTAGTAGGCGGTTGATATAAAGGATTTGGTTGATTTGCCTCTTTCTTAGCTTTATCCAGTAAATCAGATAAAAGTCTTTCTGCTGGTTGACGACCACCCAAACCAAATGCAAGAGCGAAAGCAACTGCAACTGCGCCTAGCGTTAAGCCGAACGCAAGGTTTACGATCGAATCGGCAATACCCATCGCTCTTAAACCAAGTGCAAGGACTAAACCAATAATCAAGACACGAACCAAACTACCTAACCAACGCGAACTATTATATTCACCGCGTTGAACAACATTCGCCACAACATTTGCAAGCCAGAAACCAATCACCAAGATTACAGCGCCCAATAGAATGTTTGCACCGAAATGGATAAACATTGCGATTAGACCACTAATCTGATCGAAACCAAGACGGTCAGCAGCTTCAGAAACTGCAAACAACATGGTAAAGAACACGATTAGCCAACCAACGGCATTAGAAACTTTAGTTTGACCTAAAAAGCGTTGTACATCTAATTTTGCAGGAATTTCATCAACACCAGTTCCTGCAATTAACTCGGCAACCAAGCGACCAACAAAACGTGAAACAATATAAGCAACCAGTAAAATTAAACCAGCAGCAATAATGTTTGGAATAGCTTGTAAAATTTCATTGAGCATTGCTGTTGCTGGCTGAGAAATAGTCTCAATACCTAAAGCTTCAAATGCTACAATCAATGTCGTAATAATAATGATGGCAAAAACAAATGAACCTAAGAATTTGCCTACATTTGAATTTTTGAAAAGACCAATTTTTTCCGCTTGAGATTGCACACCTAAGCTATTAATTAATCCTTCAACAATACCGCGTACAATTTTTGCCAATATATAACCAACAAAAACGATAACGCCAGCAATAAAGATATTTGGTAAGAATGCTACAGCATCATTTACCATATTTTGAACTGGAATCAGTAAGCCTGTTAATCCTAAGATTGAAAGAACAATCGGAAGGAAAAGTAACAATACAAGCCAGTAAAGAATTTCACCAATATTCTGGCTAATTCCCCCTACACCCACTTCGCTGCTTAACTTATCATCAAGTTGAGTTCGGGATAAAACATTGGTCACCCCCGCCCGCACCAATCGAGCAACGATCCAGCCAATAAAGCCCACCACTACAGCAGCAATGATATTTGGTATATAGACGAGTACCTGATTAACCATGTTGCTAAATGGACCACTCACTCCACTAATGTTGAGCACATTTAAAGCAGCAACAACGGCGAGAATCAGAATAAACCAGAATACGACTTTGGAGATCAGACCTTCTATATTGGGTGTACGTCCAGTCGCTGAAGATAATTTCGCATTGGTATTTACTTTTTGCAGAAGTTTTTTTACACCTGCCGCCACCAATAAAGCGATGATCCAGCCTACCAGTAAGATGACAATTGCAGCTAAAATAGGATGAAACTGATCCCAGTAATACATCGCATCAAACTGAGCGCCGCGAGGCCCATTAAAAAATTCATTCATATTGTTATGTCCTCAATTGTTATGTTCTTTTCAGTGTTATCACTAAATGAAAAACACCAGTTCGTTGTAAAAAATGACGATAAATGCGGTCTATGTCACCTTATGTTTTGAATATTTTTCAATCAACAACCTTCTGCATAAATACAACAAATTGATGCAAAAGATTGCAAAAAAAGCCTTCAGGTCACATCCTAAAGGCTTTTTATCACGATATACTGGTTAGCTTATTACCCTTCATAGGTCTTCAAATCAGAAGTACCACTAATGACTTGTGGTATGGTCTCATGTTGAAAAGCGGCTTCCTCTTTTGGCGTTTTGCTGTGATCAGCAACCATATAAACCACAAGTGCGAGAAGAAAAAGCCCAACAATAATTAAAATATAAACTGGCAATCTTCTTTTTTTTGCAGTCTCTTCCGGACTCGTCACATGAGGCGGTTTTGAAAAATCATGCATCTTCTTTCCCCTCTTCTATTATCATTAACTTTATATTCATCATAACAATTTGATTTGTTGCATTGTGTGAAAAAGCATTATGAGAAGGTGTCTACGGTTGCAAAACTCTACTTTTAAAAATATTAATTTAGTATAAAATTTAGCCACTTTAATTATAACGTTTTAGAATCTAACTTCTCGATATTCAGAATCTTCGCTAAAGTCCGATTTGTAATACAATATGTTTTAGCCCTTACTTTTTATAAAATAGGCTATAATAAGCCCCCTTGTTTTAAAGCTACTCAATTTTATGATGTATCGTCAGCAAAGCGTAACTCTTGATCTCGACACTGACGTCACACATCAATGTTATTTGCATCAGACAAGAGATGACCATCTCATTGGTATTATTGAATTTAATAAACCAAGTTATGAACTCAAATGGGGTGATCTTGAATATTTCCGTCGCCGCACCGAAGAGTTCTCGGTCATGCCATTTCCTGAATGCATTAATGCGATGATTGTTGATATTCGTAATATCAATGTATTTCTGGACAATGAAGTTCCAATTTTACCGTGGCGTTTACTCGAAGAAGATTGTCCTGTTCGCCTAGTTGTTCCTCAAGACCGCCTTGAACACTATGCGGGATTATTTGAACCAACATGGCTTTCAACAGATGTCGACAGTGCGATTGCAGAGATCCGTGAGTTTATGGATATGTTTGTCCATTAATAAACATATCTATAAAAAATTTTCTTAAAATATTTTACTTCCTGTTTCTACCAGTAATTTTCTACCGCAATATTTCCTTCACCACGACGATTCATTGTGAGACCACGGCGTTTTAGAGCCTCTTTCGTATCATCAACCATTTGTGGGTTTCCACAAAGCATGACATGACTTGATGCTGGGCTGAGTTCTAAGCCTGCTACTTTTTCTAGCTCACCATTTTCGATTAACACGGGTAAGCGTTCATGTAACGGTGCAGATGGATCTCGGGTAATAATAGGAATAAATTTAAAACCGCTATGCCCTTCCCCAAACGTTTCAGCAATCTCTTGAATACGGTCAACATAAGCCAGCTCAGCCGCAGTACGAACACTGTAGACCAAGTTAATTTTCTGGTAATTAGACCAAGTTTCAAAGTCTTGTAGCATCGACAAAAATGGAGCCAAGCCTGTACCTGTTGCCAGTAACCACAGATCATGCGGTAAAGGCTGTTGATAGCGTGCCAACGTCAGGTAACCATATGGAATTTTTTCTAAATAAAGCTCATCACCGACTTTCAAATGCTGTAGATTCGAAGTGAAGGCACCGTCTGGTACTACAATTGAGAAAAACTCTAGCGTTTCATCAAATGGAGAAGACACCACCGAATACGCACGGACAACCAGCTCATCTCCTACCTTTAAACCAATACGCGCAAATTGCCCTGCCGTAAATTTAAAATGCGAAGGACGCGTCATGGTAAAACTGAAAAGTGTTGGGGTCCAACGGTGAACAGATAAAACTTTTTCTACGCTAAATTTTTCAATTGACATGATTTCAACGTGGCATGAAATAGTGCGCTCATGTTAGCATGACAGCCGAAATAATGAATACTTTTAAACGTTAAGGCTTTTTAAACATGCGGATGACATTACGCCAGTTGGCTGTTTTTGTAGCAGTCGCCCAAGAAGGAACCGTTACTAAAGCCAGTGATGCGGTCAGACTGACGCAAAGTGCAGCAAGTATGGCTTTAGCCGATTTAGAAGACGGCTTAGGTGCTCCTTTATTTGATCGTTTAGGTAAGCGCTTGCAGCTAAATGATCTTGGACGTTTTCTGCTTCCCCAAGCATTAGAAATTTTAGGCCGCTGTGAAGCCTTTGAACAAGCAGCCAAGGGTGAGTTACAGAGTATTGACCTTCGTATCGGGGCTACTTTAACCATCAGTGATTATCTCATGCCAGATTTAATGGCTAACTTCTTACAACGTCATCCACAAGCACATTTACAACTTCAAGTTGGTAACACACGCCAAATGATTGAAGCTGTAAATCAGTTTCAGCTTGATTTAGCTTTAATTGAAGGGTCTTGTCACTTACCTCAACTCCAATGTATTCACTGGCGTGACGATGAGCTAGCAGTGTGCTGCTCACCTGACCACCCGTTAACACGTTTAAATCGCCCACTTACCCCTCAAGATTTTCATGACGTAGAATGGATATTACGTGAAGAAGGTTCAGGTACTCGTGAAGTCTTTGATAATGCAATTTTGCAAGATTTACCAGATGCAAACATTCGTTTGACGCTTGGACATAACGAAGCGATCTTAAAAATAGTGGCTGGTGGTTTAGGAATGTCGTGTATTTCAAAGTTAGCGATTGAACCTTTAAGTGAAAAAGGTCAACTTGTTATTTTAGATACCCCATTTTGGCAACTTACCCGCCCTCTTTATATGCTAGTGCACCGCC
This sequence comes from Acinetobacter sp. UC24323, assembly GCF_024151445.1. Classification (NCBI taxonomy): domain Bacteria; kingdom Pseudomonadati; phylum Pseudomonadota; class Gammaproteobacteria; order Moraxellales; family Moraxellaceae; genus Acinetobacter; species Acinetobacter sp. UC24323. The sequence continues at coordinate 100,554 of NZ_JAHIBY010000010.1, forward strand.
AAAAATATCAAGGTCCGGGCCTTAAAGCATTTTTAAAATTTTGCGATGAAGATCAGGCTTAAAGCCTGATTTTCTAATGCCATCGTGAGTCATTTTCACATGGCTCACCGTCACGATCACCATCCATTTTAGTGTTCGGGCAATTTCGTACAAACCAACGTGCCTCTTCTAAAGAATGCATTTGCGTACAGTACTCACGACCATCACACTGAAAAGCTGATGTTTCATCATTTACCCGTTCTGGAACTTTTTCTGATGTAAGTGCTAAAGCCTTTTTCGTTTTTTCAGAAAGCTGAACATCCGGTAATTTACCCAAAGCTGCACGCTGTGCTTCAATAATCGTCTTCTGTTGTTGTATTAATAATTGCACTTTTTCGTGTGATGCACGTTGCTGAGCCTGCTGACGATAGTGCAATACCATAAAACTCACACATGCAACTATAACCAAGATACTAACGATAAATATACTGATGTATTCACTTGAACTCAGCTTGAATCTGCTGCGTTTAATTTTTTCCCGTTGAATCATACTTCCCCATTTTTTAATCTTATTATTCATTCTTAAGAAAATTAAGGGAAAATTATATCTCCCTTAATTCTAAATCATTTAAACTTTCTAAGTGCTAGCGAAGTAGTTGTCTAATACATTACTTAGGTACTTCCATCGGCAACATTTAATTCATTATTAACGTCGGAAATTAGACAATAGCTCACTTGTGATCGCTTTATTGTGATCAGCAATTTTAGTTTTCTTAGTCTTCGCAGGATTAGGATCGATACGCTCAATTTTAATTGCTTTAAACTTTCCTCGATTATCTGCAGCAAGAAATCTCACTTTTTCATTTCTTTTCGGTTCACCTTCGAATGCAGGAAAATCAGAAATATGAAAGAAAATATCTCCTTCAGTCGTCGAAATAAAACCAAACCCTTTATCGGCGTTATATTGTTTTATCCTTCCCGTATAAAACTCTTGCTTCATAATTTTTCACCCTAATTTCCCAATGCAATTACTGTAGTAAATAAAAAGAGACTTTCATTTCCGCTCTTAAAAGTTATACGGCTTAATGAAGTCTCTTTTTATCGTTATTTCAAAAATTAGTCTTTTTGAACACTACCAAAAATCTTGTCACCAGCATCGCCTAAACCTGGAACAATATAACCATGTTCATTTAAGCCATTGTCAATAGATGCAGTATAAAGCTGAATATCAGGATGTGCTGCCTCTACTTTCGCGATTCCTTCAGGTGCTGCAACTAACACCATAACACGGATATCTTTACATCCACTTGCCTTTAATACATCAATAGCAGCAACTAAAGAATTACCTGTTGCCAACATTGGATCAATGATCATGGCAATACGGTTAGCGACATCAGGAACTAACTTTTTATAGTAAGTACGTACTTCTAGAGTTGCTTCATCACGCTCAAGCCCTAACACACTTACTTTTGCACTTGGAATTAGGTTAAGCACACCATCAAGCATACCGATACCTGCACGCAAAATCGGTACAATCGTTATTTTTTTACCCGCGATACGCTGAGTAGTAACATTGCCAGCCCAACCTTCAATCTCACAATCCACAACTGGTAAGTCTTTCGTCGCTTCATATGTCAATAACATAGTCACTTCCTGAGCAAGCTCACGGAAATTCTTGGTACTGATGTCAGCACGACGTAATAAACCTAATTTATGACGAATAAGTGGGTGACGAATTTCTTGAATGGCCACAGATGTTACCTAAAAATATAAAAACGTATTTATTATAATCTTTTTTTAACTATCAATAAAAAAAAGCCTCCATATTTGGAGGCTTTTTTGTACACAAGAATTATTGTTGCTGTGAAAGCATGAAATGTAATGGAGATAAAATTTCTGCTTTTAATGCCAAATTAATCATTGGATCTGGATAAACACCCAAAATAATAACTAATGCAGCAGCAGCCAATACCATTAAACCACCCACTTTTTGTCCCCAATGTGCATCAGCATCAATACGAGGAGTTTCAGGTGGAGTCATATACATAACAACCATCACACGTAAGTAATAATACAAACCAATACCACTACCCACAATAATCATTGCAGCTAAGAACCAGTGTTGAGTTGTTACAGCAGCCATAACAACCAAGAACTTACCAATGAAGCCTGCTGTTAATGGAATACCAGCCAAAGATAACATCATGACTGTTAATGTTGCTGTAAGTACTGGACGGCGCCAGAACAAACCACGGTAGTCTGCAAGGCTTTGCGCTTCATCTACGTTGTTATATGGGCTAGACATTAACGCTACTGCACCAAAAGCACCAATAGTCGTTAATACATAAGTCACCACATACACAGTTACGCTGCCCAAGCTTGCATATGTCATGCTGATTAAAGCAATTAACAAATAACCAAAGTGAGCAATAGATGAATAACCCAAAATACGCTTTAAGTTGACCTGACGAACAGCAAGCAAGTTACCGACTAAAATTGACAATACGGCAATGATTGTCAAAACAGTCACTAGTGAGTTCACCATGATTGCGCCAGAAGCAAGCAAATAACGTACGAACAAACCAATTGTTGCAACTTTAGCTGCAGTCGCCAAGAACGTTGCCATTGGAGCCGGCGCACCTGCATATACATCTGGTGTCCATTTATGGAACGGTGCAAGCGACAATTTGAATGCAACAGCAAAAATAATGAGTGCTAAACCTAATAACACCATTGGCTGTTTGATTGCGCCAAATAAAGCTTGTACAGAATCATAGAATGAAAGCGAACCAGTGTAAGCGTAGATATACGCCATACCCATCAACAACATTGCAGAGGCTGTCGCAGAAAGTACAAGGTACTTAATCCCTGCTTCAAGCGACTGACTACGTTGATATGTATAAGCAAGTAAGCCGTATACAGGAATCGACATTAACTCAAGGCTAATGAAGAATGATGCATAATGTGAACTTGCAACCATCAACATTGCACCTGCTACAGAAGCAAGTAACAGAAGATAGAGTTCTTCGCGGTTGTCTTTATAAGTCTCAATATATGCATGAGACAAAGTACAGCAAGCCAATGATGCAACTAAAATCATGAATTGATAGAACATGGTAAATGGATCAACCATAAACATGCCCATCACATTTGCCGGCACAAATTTGCCGCCAAATAATTCTAACAAGATATAAAGTGCAGCAAGGTTTAAACCGACAACAGAGGTTGTTGCGATTAAATTATGGTTACGCTTAATTGAAATTAACAGCATGACGACGACTGCTGTCAAAGCAACAATCATCACCGGTGCTAAAGGCATAAGCGTAGAAAATGATACTGTGAAGTTCATGATTATTGGATCTCCACATGGTCAAGTTGAGTAGCTGTTTGCTGAACAGTTTCAACGACTTCTTGTACTGGTACATAACTATTGACCAACCACTGCATGCTTGAATGAGATACATCCAAGAATGTTTGTGGATAGATACCAAGCCAAACGAGACCAATCGCACAAATCATCAAAATACTAACTTCACGAGCAGATAAGTCTTTTAATGGACTAGTGTAGTGTTGCTTTTGTTCAGAGTTTGGTTCACCAAACAAAGCACGGTGAATCAAGATCAAACCATACAAACCTGCAAATACAAGGCTGATAGAAGCAATGATCGTGAATACAGGATATTTATTAAATGAACCCATCAAAATCAGGAATTCACCAATAAAGTTACCTAAACCTGGCACACCAACAAGAGCTGCGACGAAGAACATTAAGAAGAACGGTAAATACTGGAGCTGACCACGAAGACCACCCATCAAACGTAAATCACGTGTATGTAAGCGCTCGTAGATTTGACCAGACATAATGAACAATGCAGCTGATGACAAACCATGTGCCAACATCATGATCATTAGACCTTGGAAGGTCAAAATATTACCTGCATAAATAGCAAGTAAAACGAAGCCCATATGTGAAATCGACGTATACGCAAGTAAACGTTTCATATCAGTTTGCTGGTAAGCACACCACGCGCCGTAGAAAATACCAATCAAACCGAAAATAATTGCAATATCTGCAAACTGTGCAGAAGCTGCCGGGAAGAATGGAATTACAAAACGAAGCAAACCGTACGCTGCTGTTTTAATCAAGATACCAGCCAAGTCTACAGAACCCGCTGTAGGTGCTTGAGCATGGGCATCCGGTAACCAGCCATGCAATGGGAAAACTGGTAACTTCACTGCAAAACCAATAAAGAAGCAGATCATGAAACCATACGCGAAGCCAGCAGGTAAACGATTCGCTACAGCTAATAAATAGTTGTAATCAAAACCGATCATACCAGTCATCATGTAACCATAAACCACAAGGCCAAGGATACCGATTAACATTACTAAACCAGCGATTTGCGTATATAAGAAGAACTTGGTTGCAGCGTAAACACGTGAACGACCGTTTGAACCCTTATGACCCCATAACGCAATCAAGAAGTAGATTGGTACAAGCATCATCTCCCAGAAGAAGAAGAATAGGAACAAATCAATTGCCAAGAACACGCCGATAACACCCCCTAAACTCCATAACAAGTTTAAGTGGAAGAAACCAACATTCTTTTGGATCTCACCCCATGAACAACCAACAGCAAGTACACCAAGTAAAGCTGTTAATAACACCATGAGTAAAGACAAGCCATCCACTGCTAGGTGAATGCCAATACCGAGAGATTGAATCCACGGTAAGTAAAACTCAGCTGTCCAAGTTGGGACTTTTGAGCCTAACTCGTAGCTATAAGTACCACTTTGCCAAAGTGCAAGACCTAAGCCCAACGTAATGAGCATACCAATTAAGGCGATCCAGCGTGGCAAAGTTTTGTCGAGTTTATCGACTAACCAACAAGTAAAACCTGCAATGAACGGAACAAGGATCAGCGCGGGTAAAATTAAATTGTTTTCCATTTTATTTCCCCACTACCTGAATAACGATCAAGATCATCAATAACACCACTACACCGAGTGACATGCTTGATGCGTATTCACGCAATGAACCTGTTTGACGTGAGCTTGTGAAACTGTTTCCGCCTTTAACAAGCGCAGGAAGAACAAGCCACAAGCTGTCAATCGGATCACGACCAAATAGTTTGGCGAAGAATAAATAAGGTTTAACAAAAACGATGTCATACAACGCATCAAAACCAAATGCAGTACGACAAATATGAGCTAAGCCAGCACCAAGACTTGTTTTTGCAAACGATTTTACTGCACCGTAAGCAAATGCAAATAGACCGATACCAACAGCTAAACCAACAAGCGCGATACCTACTGCTAAATGCTCTGCCCCATGCATGCCTTCAACAAATTGTTCAGCAACATGGAATTCAGGAATTTTTGCTGTATTCAAAATATTTGCTACTGGAGCTTTTAATGCAGCACCAACAAAAGTAGACAATACAGCCAAGATACCTAATGGAGCCCAGTAAGTAGCACCTTTAATCTCATGGTAATGTGTATTTTCTTTACCGAAGAATACAACCCAGATTAAACGGAAGGTATAGATTGAAGTCAGGAATGCACCTGCTACACCAGCCCAATATAAGCTGTTATATAAAGCAATCGATTGACCTTGTACCCAAACCTCACCGAGAATCGCGTCTTTAGAGAAGAAGCCGATTGTTAAGAATGGGATAGCTGCTAATGCACCGCCACCAATCGCAAAACATGCAAATAGGAATTTGTTTTTGTAGAACAAACCACCCATTTTGAAAATATTTTGTTCGTGATGGTAAGCAAGAATAACTGCACCAGAAGACAAGAATAATAATGCTTTGAAGAATGCGTGAGCCAACATGTGGAACAAGCCAGCTTGATACGCTTCTGCACCGACAGCCATAAACATATAACCAAGCTGACTCATAGTTGAGTAAGCCAAAATACGTTTGATGTCTGTTTGTACGAGAGCAGCAAAGCCTGCAACTAATAAAGTTACAGCACCTGTTACCGAAATGAATTGCATCACTTCAGGCGCAAGTTCAAATACACTGAATAGACGACAGCACAAGTACACACCAGCTGTTACCATTGTTGCTGCGTGGATTAATGCAGAAACAGGTGTAGGACCTGCCATCGCATCTGCTAACCATGTTTGCAATGGAATTTGTGCAGATTTACCAGCAGCACCCAAGAACAACATTAATGCAGTCCAGATGGTAAGTGACGAACTCTTCGTCATTACTTCTGCTGCGTGTTCAACGATGTACTGAGTATTAAGCGTACCAAATTGTTGGTAAAGCAAGAATAAAGCGATAAGTAAGAATACATCACCTACACGGGTAACTGTAAATGCTTTGATCGCTGCCCAACCATTTGCAGGATTTGCATAATAGAAACCAATCAGCAAGTAAGAGCATAGACCTACGCCTTCCCAACCTAAGAATAACAACGCTAAGTTGTCACCCAACACAAGCAAAAGCATGCTTGCAACGAACAGGTTGAAATAAGAGAAGAAGCGCGCATACCCTTCTTCACCACGCATGTACCATGATGCAAAGATGTGGATTAGGAAACCAACACCCGTGATCATGCCCATCATGAGTAAAGATAAGCCATCTAAATGTAAGCTAATGCCAGGCGCGAAACCACCAACATTGAACCATGTCCAAAGATTTTGAACAAAAACTTGCTGGCCGCTACTGGTAAATGCCATACCAGCAATCAATGCAAATAATGCAGATAAACCTACAGAACCTACACCAATAATTGCTGCAACATTTTCAGAGAGCTTATCACGCCCAGCCGCCAATAAAATAAAACCGATTAGCGGAAATAATACTGTTAGATATAAATAACTCATCCGCGCATCTCACTAGCAGCATCCACATCCAAATGATGGAAGCGATGATAGAACTGAAGGACAATCGCAAGACCGATACACGCCTCTGCCGCAGCAAGGGTTAAAATCAGAATGAACATGACTTGTCCATCTGGTTGTGCCCATACGCTACCCGCAAGAACGAATGCTAACGCTGCAGCATTCATCATGATCTCAAGGCTCATTAACATAAATAGTAGGTTGCGTCGCACCATTACACCGTAAAAACCGAGTGCAAAAAGAATGGTCGCAACAATCAAACCATGTTCTAAAGGGATCTGGCCCATTATTCTTTTTCCTCTTCTGCACCTGGTTCACGTTTACCTAAGTGGTATGCTGCAACAAGGGCTGCTAGCAATAACATCGCGGCAACTTCAACCAACAATAAATAGTGTGTAAAGAGCGCTTGACCAACAACTTTTGGTCCAATTACTTGTGCTCCAAGTGGTGCAGAGATGGTTGTATATTCGCCACCAAGCATCCAAACTAAAAGTAAGCCAAGTAAAAAGCTCATGAGTGCTGGATATGCCCAAGCATCCGAAGAAAGCCATTTACGCTCTTGTTCAACTGTGTGTTGCCCTAAGTTAAGCATCATCACAACGAATACGAACAAGACCATAATCGCACCAGCATAAACAATGATTTCGAGGGCGCCGGCAAACGGCGCACCTACGATCATGAAAATACCAGCAACAGCAAGCAATGAAACAATCAGACTAAGCAATGCATGTACAGGGTTCGTGTTAGTCACTACACGAACCGTAGAAACGATGGCCACGAGCGCCATCAAATAAAACGGCCACATCATGGTAATAGACTCCGTACATCGATTGGTGCACTTTCTTTTTGTGCTTGACCTTTCTCTTTACCGTTAATTGCCATACCAGTTACACGGTAGAAGTTATAGTCTGGGTATTTACCTGGACCTGAAATGAGCAAGTTTTCTTTCTCATATACGAGGTCTTGACGTACGTATTCGCCCAACTCGAAGTCTGGTGTGAGCTGAATCGCTGTAGTTGGACATGCTTCTTCACACATACCGCAGAAGATACAACGAGAGAAGTTGATACGGAAAAATTCCGGATACCAACGTCCGTCTTCTTTTTCAGCTTTTTGCAGTGAAATACAGCCAACCGGACATGCAACCGCACAAAGGTTACATGCCACACAACGCTCTTCCCCATCTGGGTCACGTGTCAAGATAATACGACCACGATAGCGAGGTGGTACAATTTCCTCTGCTGGTACTTCTGGATAAAGAATTGTGTCACGTTTACGGAAACCATGGGTAAATACCATGAATAACGTCCGAACGATTGACCCAACTCCAGCTAGAATTTTATACATTTTGTACTCCCTGCTGTCTTAGGCCTGATTCATCAGAATCACAGCACCAGTTACCAATAGGTTAACCAACGCCAGCGGCAAACAAATTTTCCAACCGAAGTTCATGACTTGGTCGTAACGTGGACGCATTAAAGAACCACGTGCCAATACAAACATCATTACGAAGAATGCTGTTTTAATCACAAACCAGAACACTGGTGGAACAAATGGAATTTCTAAATTAAATGGAGCTAACCAGCCACCAAAGAATAAAGTCACGATCAATGCAGAGATAAGTACAACGTTTACATATTCAGCAACGAAGAACATACCCCATTTCATACCGCCATATTCAACATGGTAACCTTCGGCCAATTCTTGTTCTGCTTCAGGTTGGTCAAATGGGTGACGGTGAGTTACCGCAACACCTGCAACAACGAAAATCAAGAAACCTAAGAACTGTGGAATGATGAACCAAACATCACGTTGAGCTTCAACAATTTCACGAAGGTTAAATGAACCAGCGATTGCAACCACACCCATTAGCGAGATACCCAAGAACACTTCATAAGAAATTGTTTGAGCAGCTGAACGCAAACCACCGAGTAATGAATATTTGTTATTTGATGACCAACCACCGAATAACACTGCATAAACCGCAATACCAGCCATTGCCATAAAGAACAACAAACCGATGCTCATGTCCGCAACACCCAATGCAGGGCTTACAGGAATAACCATGAACGAAAGCACCGCAGTTGCCATCGCAACTGCCGGAGCTAAACGGAAAGTTAATTTATCAGCAAATTTTGGTGTCCAGTCTTCTTTGAACATGATCTTAAGCATGTCGGCAACGATCTGGAACATACCACCAGGACCAACACGGTTTGGACCATAACGGTCTTGCCACCAAGCAAGCAAACGACGCTCAATGAAAGACATCAACGCTGCAACAAGAACAACAACAAGCAAAATCACAACTGCTTGAACAACAGCGTAAGCAATTGGCCAGTTCTCAGCCCAAAGTGGCGTTTGACGTATAATTTCTTGATTCATGAATTACACTCCTAATGCCACTGAAACAGGTTCAGCTAAAGATACTGTCGGAGCTAAACCAACTGGGTAACCAATATAACCTGTAGGTAAATATTCGATTACTTGTACAGGTAAGCTCACAGTTGTTTCGCCTGCTTTTACTGTAATACGTTGGCCTTCTTGTAGATTCAAACGTGTTGCGTCTTGTTCGCCCACAGCAAATACAGCTTCAGGAATACGAGTTTCCATTGCAGGTGTTTTAATTGTGAATTCACCAGAACCAAAGATATGGTGCATTGGTACAAGACGGAAGCTTTCAGGATTTGCAACTACAGCTGTTGGAGCGACATAGCTACGTGCTGGACGTTTTGCTAAACGGTCGAATAAACGAACGCCTGAATCACCACCTTTTAAGTGACCACCCACTTCATCTTGGTATTTGTTCCAAGATTGTGGAGAGTTCCAACCTGGTGCCCACGCAAATGGTACAAGCGAAGAAGCTTTTTGCGGACCTACATAACCTTCCATAGAGAATGTTAATGCTGAGTCTGGATCTGTCGGTTGTTTAGGTTCATGAACCGATAAAGGCGCACGCATTGCTGTACGACCAGAATAACGACGTGGTTCACGAGCAATTTTCAAACCATGTACACGGTAGCCAGCGTCTGGCGCAACATCTTGAATTGCTTCAAGTACTGGAACGTTCTTCACGATTGTTTCGATTACGTCGTCAAGTACTGTCCAATCAATTGGCTTGCCTTTAAGGCCAGTTTCAATGGCATGCAACCAACGCCAAGATTCTTTAATCGCGTATTCAGGTTTGTAGTAGCTTGGATCGTAAACTTGGTAGAAGCGTTGTGCACGACCTTCTTGGCTTACGACAGTACCATCACCTTCAGCAAAGCTTGCTGCTGAAAGTACAATATCAGCCTGTTTCACAGTTTCAGTTTCACTGTGGTCAAGCACGATTACTGTTTCAGCTTTATCAAGTGCTGCTTTAACTTGAGCGGCCGGTAAACGACGGAATAAGTCATTTTCAACAATAACAAGTGTGTCGTAGTCTTGAGCAAATGCTTGTTCAAGGCTTAAGCCACCAAATAATGCCAAGCCCATAGAGTTCACTTCAGGAACAACAAGGCTTAAACCAGCTTTTGAGCCAAGGTTTTGCGTTAACTCTGCTGCCGCTTCCATAATTGAAGCATCTTGCAAGCTCGTACCCGCAATAATTAACGGTTTGTTTGCTGCTTTTAAAGTGTCGGCAATAGTTTGAGCAAATGCTTTTGCATCTTCATCTAAACCATTAACTGTTTCACCTTTAACTGCCGCAGCAACTGCAAAACCTAAACGCGCAATATCATTTGGAGATGCAACAACTTCACCTGTCGCAACATCTGCAAGACGAGTTTGAGTTGCAGCCAAGATATAGATCGGAGATTTCGCTTCCTGACCAATACGTTGTACAGGCTCAGCCAACCAGTCCGGTGTACGTGTTTTTGCAGCCATTTCGCGAGCTTTGTTTTTTGCAGCTTGACGAACTGACAATGCCATACGTGGAGCAGTTTGAGTTAAATCTTCACCCAATATTAATACTGCATCGTAGCTTTCAATTTCACGCATGTTCGGGTTGTAAATACCCTCTGTTTGCATGATTGAAGCAGCAAGTTCAACGAGGCTTTGCTCTTTTTGTGCAACACCTGTTGAGTAGTTTGCTTGGCCCACTAGTTCACGCAATGCGTAATTTGATTCTAAGCTTGCACGTGGCGAACCAATACCTAGAACTTTTTTACCTTCAAGTTTCGCAATTGTTTGGTCCAACGCTTGGTCAACAGAAACAGTTGCTACTGTTTCGCCATTACGGAATTGAGGTTGACGTGGACGATCTGCACGGTTTACATAACCTGTGCCAAAACGGCCTTTGTCACAAAGGAAGTATTGGTTAACCGAACCATTGAAACGGTTTTCTACACGACGGATTTCGCCATAACGCTCACCCGGAGAGATGTTACAACCTGAAGAACAGCCATGACACACGCTTGGTGCATATTGCATATCCCATTTACGGTTATAGCGCTCTGAATGAGTCTTATCGGTAAATACACCAGTTGGACATACTTCAGTCAAGTTACCAGAGAATTCAGACTCTAAAGTACCTGATTCTGGACGACCAAAGTAAACACGTGATGCATTGGCATATACACCAAAGTCTGTACCGCCTGCATAATCTTTGTAGTAACGAACACAACGATAACAAGCAATACAACGGTTCATTTCATGTGCAATGAATGAGCCTAGTTCTTGGTTGTAATGTGTACGCTTAGTAAAACGATAGCGACGACGGTCGTGACCTGTCATTACAGTCATATCTTGTAAATGACAGTGACCACCCTCTTCACACACTGGACAGTCGTGTGGGTGATTGGTCATTAAGAACTCAACAATAGATTCACGGAAATCTACTGCTTCTTTGTCTTCAATCGAAATATAGGTATTGTCAGATGCTGGTGTCATACATGACATCACAAGACGTCCGCGCGTATCTTCAGGATTTGCATACTGAGTTACGGCACATTGACGACATGAACCAACAGAACCTAAGGATGGGTGCCAACAAAAATACGGAATATCAATGCCAAGGGATAAACATGCTTGTAGCAAGTTTTCTGATCCATTGACTTCGTACGATTTTCCATCGACATGAATTGTAGCCATAGTCGAATCCCTTAAGCTTGTTCTACGTTGCTAGTTTGCACGACAGGACGATCAGTCACTTTCGCTTCAAACTCGCTACGGAAATGTTTGAGTGCGCCCATAAGCGGCTCCATCGCACCTGGTGCGTGGGCACAGAAAGTCTTACCAATCCACAATTTACGAGTAAGTTCTTGTAAGTGGTCGATATCCTCTTTCTTACCTTCACCTGTCTCAAGTGCTTTAAGCGCTTTAACAGCCCATGGCAAACCATCACGGCAAGGTGTACACCAGCCACATGATTCACGCGCAAAGAATTCTTCCAGATTACGGGTCAACGACACCATACATTGGGTCTCGTCTACCACCATTAATAAACATGTTCCTAAACGCGAACCTGCTTTCATAATGGTTTCAGCATCCATTGGTAAATCAATGGTATCTGCCGGTAAAAAGTCAGTAGACGCACCGCCTGGTAACCATGCTTTAAGCTTCAAGCCATCACGCATACCACCAGCATGTTCTTCGATTACTTCACGTGCAGTCGTACCAAATGGTAGTTCCCAAAGACCAGGGAATTTTACTTTACCTGACGCACCATAAATCTTTGTGCCCGGATCTTTTGATTTACCTGCTGATAAACCGATATACCATTCTGGACCACGAAGCATGATTGCTGGCAAGTTGTTATAAGTTTCAACGTTGTTCACAATCGTTGGGCGACCCCATGCACCAGCAACTTGCGGGAATGGTGGTTTAGTACGTGGGTTAGCACGGCGACCTTCAAGTGAGTTAATCAATGCAGTTTCTTCACCACAAATATAACGACCTGCACCAGTGTGCACGTGTAACTCGAAGTTCCAGCCAGAACCTAAAATATTGTCACCTAAGTAACCTTTAGCGCGGATTTGCTCAAGCGCTTCATTTAGGTATTGTGCAGCCTCGATATATTCACCACGAATAAAGATATAACCCTGAGTTGCTTCTAGGGTATAACCTGCAATCAACATACCTTCGATCAATTGGTGAGGAAGTTTTTCCATCAACAAACGGTCTTTAAAGGTACCTGGTTCCATCTCATCGGCGTTACAGATCAAGTAACGTGGACCGCCATCATTTGGCGCCATAAGAGACCATTTGATCCCTGCAGGGAAGCCTGCACCACCACGACCTTTTACAGTTGCAGCTTTAATGACCTCAAGCACTTCAGCAGGTTTCATACCTAATGCTTTTTTAAAGCCGGCATAACCTTCAAGTGCTTCGTAATCGTCAGCACTACGTACCGATTCTTGTTTGCTTAAACGCCAAGTCAGTGGATGAGTTTCCGGATTACCGTCGCCATAAATTGGTTTTGGTTCAGTATTCATACATACTTCTCCAATAACTGTTTGATTGATGTCACTTCTACTAAACCGTGAGTATCTTCATCAATCATTAACGTTGGGCCTTTGTCACAGTTGCCTAGACAGCAAATTGGAAGCAGCGTAAAACGACCATCTTGTGTCGTTTGACCAAACTGAATACCTAATTCGCGTTGGAATGCTTCAGCAAGTGTTTCAGCACCCATCAAGAAGCAAGCAATTGAGTCACAAAGCAAAATTACGTGGCGACCTACAGGTTGGCGATAGATACGGTTGTAGAACGTTGCTACACCTTCCAAATCTGCAACACTGATCGTTAATAATTGTGCGATGGCGTTCATTTGAGCATCATCTACCCAGCCATTACGGCGCTGTACGCACTTTAATGCATCTAAAGAAGCTGCACGTGGGTATGGATAGTGACCAATGTGATGTTCAATTTCGTGGATTTCTTCAGCAGTCAAAATCCCTTCAACATTCACACGTGGTTTTTTATCAGTCAGAATCATCATTTTGCGTTACCTCTTAGCGATCCACGTCAGCCATAACCACGTCAATGGTCGCCAGATAAATGATTAAGTCAGATACTAAACTGCCGTTAATCACTGAAGGAATTTGCTGTAAGTGAGTAAACGTCGGTGTACGGATACGAGTACGATAACTCATCGTTGCCTTATCCGAAGTCAAGTAATAAGTACTTGCACCTTTCACAACTTCAGTCATGAATGACGCTTCACCAGCAGGCATGACAGGACCCCATGACACGCTCAAGAAGTGCGTAATCAAAGTTTCAATATCTTGTAACGTCTTATCTTTTGGTGGTGGAACAGCCAATGGGTGATCCGCTTTATATGGACCAGAAGGCATGTTATCCAAACACTGTTTGATAATTTTGAGTGATTGTTCAATTTCACGGAAGTGAACAAGTACACGAGCGTACGCATCGCCTTCATACTCAACCGGAACTTCGAAGTCGAAGTTTTCATAGCCACTGTATGGACGATATTTACGAACGTCGAAATCAATACCTGTTGCACGTAAACCAGTACCAGTTACACCCCATGCAAGCGCAGATTTGGCATCGTATTGAGCAACATTACGTGTACGGCCAATAAACACAGAGTTTTTAAATGCAGCTGTGTAGTATTCGTTCAAACGTTTTGGCATCCAATCTAGCAACTCTTTAACAAGTTTTTGCCAGTTGTTTGGAAGGTCATGTGCTGTACCACCAATACGGAACCATGCTGGGTGCATACGGTAACCCGTAATTGCTTCAACGATGTCGTATACTTTTTGACGGTCTGCGAACATATAGAATACTGGTGTCATACCACCGGCATCCTGAATTGCCGTACCACAGTAAAGTAAGTGGTTATTAATACGGAACAATTCGTTCAACATGACACGGATCACTTGTGCACGCTCAGGAACTTTAATTCCAGCAAGCTGCTCAACAGCCATGACATATGGCATGTTTTGCGCACAACCACCCAAGTAGTCAACACGGTCAGTATAAGGAATGAAAGAGTGCCATGTTTGACGCTCAGCCATCTTTTCCACACCGCGGTGGTGATAACCGATATCAGGAACACAGTCCTTCACTTCTTCACCGTCTAACTGCAATACAATACGGAATGCACCGTGCGCAGATGGATGGTTAGGACCCAAGTTCAAGAACATGAAGTCTTCGTCAGCGTTACCACGCTTAAGACCCCAGTCTTCTGGTACAAAGCGTAAGTGTTCCTGTTCGAAATCTTGCTTCGCTTTGTCTTGCATGTACGGCGTATATTCTGTCGCACGTGCTGAATATTCTTTACGAAGCGGGTGACCTTCCCAATAAGTTGGTAACAAGATACGACGAAGCATTGGATGCCCTTCGAAATTGATACCGAACATATCGTAAGCTTCACGTTCATACCAGTTGGCATTTGGCCAGATATTTGTCGCTGTCGGGAGGTTAAGATCGTTTTCGTTCAAGGCAACCTTGATACGAATGTCACTATTACGCTCAAGCGATAATAAATGATAGAACACAGTGAAGTCAGATGCTGGCAAACCATCACGATGTTGACGTAAACGCTCATCCATCGCTGATAAGTCAAACAGCATTACATAAGGACGTTCCACTTTACGCAGGAACATGAGGACTTCTTGCACGCGTGCGCGCTCAACCCAGACTGTTGGAAACTCTTCAAAAGTCGCCTGCACATAAAAGTTCTCACCAAATTTGGTTTTGAGCTCTTCTACGATTGCAAATGCTGGGCGTGAATCAACTGGTGTTGATTCTGGCATAGCAATGTCAGTTTCAGCCATTGGCTTGGCTTCCTATTTAATACAAATTCTGTCAATTTTCTCGATGAACATATCGGTTAGATATGTCAAAACACCGTCAAAAAATTATTTAATCTCATCCATAGAGCGTAAGTTTTTAACGGCAATACGCTGCGCATTCTTACGATCACGTTCTGGCATCATCTTTGGCTTATACACTGGCTGAAGATCATCACCAATCACGGCAGAAAGCGGGCGTCGCTCTAATTGAATCTGGTCTTGTAAAAGCATTAATGCTTGGATTAATGCTTCAGGACGAGGCGGACAACCTGGGACGTACACGTCAACAGGAATAATTTTGTCTACACCTTGTACTACTGAATAGATGTCGTACATACCTCCAGAGTTTGCACAAGCACCCATTGAAATAACCCATTTAGGTTCTAACATTTGTTCATACAAACGTTGGATAACCGGAGCCATTTTTACAAAGCAGGTACCTGCAACAATCATCAAGTCAGCCTGACGAGGTGAAGCACGAATAACCTCTGCACCGAAACGGGACAAGTCATGCACGCCTGTTAAAGTCGTTGCATATTCAACGTAACAACATGATGTACCAAAGTTAAATGGCCACAAAGAGTTTTTACGTCCCCAGTTTACTGCTGTATGCAAGACATCCTCTAAACGAGTCATGAATACGTTTTTATTCACTTCCTCTTCAAGTGGATCTGTCACAATTTGACGATCTTGCAATGGATATTGATCAGCATCCGGATTCGCGCGGGTCAGAGTATATTTCATCCCGACTTACTCCTTTTCAGATGACAATGCAGGTGTAGTTTTTGACTTAACACGACCTGATGATTGGGCTGGAATCTGGCCTGTAGGGTCAGTTACGAGCTCTTCAATAGAGTTAAAGCGTGTAATTTCAGCAATGTTCATTGTTGGTGAACCGACTTTAATCTTCTCACCTGCTAATTTACGGCGATCTGCCGGTGCCCAACTTAAAGCACCTACAGAGAAGGCATAAACAAGCGCAATTAATAGGTCAACGACAAAGATTACGACAGTGGTATAACCCAACCATCCTACTTCACGCACCGAAGTAGACCATGCATAGAGGTAAAGTGCCTCTAAGTCGAAAACAACGAAGAAAATTGCAACTAGATAGAACTTTGCAGACAGGCGAATGCGAGCGCCACCAGCACTCACGACACCTGATTCAAACTGCTCTTGCTTAGCACGTCCCCACGATTTTCCCCCGAGGAGTAAGGGAACTGTGAGCATAAAGACGCAAAGAAATGTAACGCCGATCACGAAGGCGATAATCGCCCAGTCGTATGGAGTAATGGCACTCATGCGGGGATAACTCCTGGCAGGCCTATTATTTAACAAAGAATGTATGTATTGGCCTTCAAATACACCAAACACAAAATTAATCCCGCCAATTGTACCTGATTTCTAATTTCCCTTGCTAGTTGAAGCGTCTTAGTCTTTTGGATGATTTTCCAATCAAAAGTAATCATCTATGTCTTGTAGAGGGGGTTTCACCGCTTATAATCGGTTTATTTGATAGTTTTCGCACTTGTAATGATTTTTTTCATTTTCTGATTTTTAATATTATTTGCACAATTGCTCAATCGGTCAAATTAAACACCTTACTTTTTTATAATATTAATCGGTTTTTTATTGTATTCATCTTCCCCTCTGAATTATGATGAATGTTTAATCATGCATTAATATTTTATTACTCTTGGATAAGAGTGTTTATCATTAAGGGCAGCTGATGCCATACTCACTTCGTGAATTTTCATTTTCTACCTCCCTGAAATTTTTTCTCTTATTTACCATCATTATTACGCTATGTTGCTTTATTGGAATTGCATCTCGCCCTCTTAGTTTTCTTGCTTTTTTCTGGCCTGCTAATTCGGTATTTCTAGGCCTATTGCTTCGTTTTCCACAAACTCGCCAAATAGGTAGTTTTGCTGGTGCTTTTACCGGTTACATGATTGCCGATTTAGTTAATGGCACACCTCTTTTTCTCACCCTTATTTTAACGATATCCAACTACCTGTATGTAGTAACGACTTTAGCACTCGCAATATTGTTTAATCGCCATATAAAAGCAGCTTATCAAGGCTATTCTTATTTACTCTTATTCGCACTATGCGGGATTGGCAGCATAACCGGTGCTTTGTTTGCAGCAACTTTTGTGCCTATGTTTAACACCAAATTTATGATTGGTAGTTTTTGGGCCGAATTTGGTTATTGGGTTACATCAGAGCTTCAAAATGCTTTATTGTTGTTGCCCATTATTTTAAACATCCCCCCTTACCTTAAAATAAAAAACCACCTTAAGGGTAATCGTATATATATCAAAGCGATTGATTTTTTGCCTTTATTCGCTGTTTTAATTTCGATAGGAGTGAGTTATTACGACTCGGGTCCAGGTTCCCTACTCTACCCCATCGCCGCATTAATCTGGTGCGCTATCCGCTATAAACCCATTATTGTTGCTCTCATTACATCCTTTACCAGTGCATATATTATTTATCATGTCTCAGGGCATTATTTATTACTGTATCCGCAAGACTATTTAGGCAATACCATTTCTATACGTATAGGGCTGATCATGATGACGGTTGCACCACTTACCGTTTCCAGTATTAGCGCACTCCATTCTGAATTAATTCAGAAGTTACAACATGCAATTGCCCATGATGAACTCACCTCAAGTTTAACTCGACGCCAATTTTTACAGTCAGTCCGCCTACTCCAAGAAAAAGTACAAAAGGAAAATAAGACCTCTGCATTTTTTATGTTGGACGTCGATCATTTTAAAAAAGTGAATGATAGTTATGGCCACTTAATTGGGGATAGAGCCTTACAGACCTGTGTAACGACCATACAAAATATTTTACATCCTCATGACTTACTAGGACGTTTTGGTGGAGAAGAATTCGCAATTTTTATTCCGGATACCACCAGAGAAGCTGCCTTTGAACTCGCGGAAAGAATACGCATTCAAATTAGTCAGCAACCGATTTATGTATATGGCAAATTACCCATCTTTGTGCAGGTAAGTATTGGTATTAGCTTATATTCTCCAAGCTATCACCGTTCTATTGAAAGTTTGTTTAAAGAAGCAGACGATGCACTCTATCAAGCAAAGCGCCAAGGGCGTAATAGAGTTTTTATTTCTTTGTAATATTTCCAAGTCATCATCTAGTGTAATGAATTTTATACAATATCTTCTGTTTTGCCATGTATGCTAATAACAGATAATAAGGAGAAAAATGCATGAATCTAGAATATACGCATAAACCAGACTATTACTTGTTTGCACAATTACTGGTGCGACATATAGAAAGCTATATTCATAAACACCCAGATGCAGATAATGCCATTTTTGACTTGCGAGATGTCTATGAAATTTTTAGGCAAGATTTCGCATCAACCACAACAAATCTAGAAGGCATTCTACATATTGCAGACTCATATAGAGTTGAGACTTTGAATGGGGATCAGCCTCTTATTCAAAAATATCAAATTGATGCTAAAAATAATTCGCTCTTGATTGACTTTAATATAGATGCACTCAATAGCCTGAGAAGCGGCAAACCTATTTTGGAACCTGATGCAACTCAGTTATAAATGAACCAATAAAAAAAGCACCTTATGCAGGTGCTTTTTTATTGCTCTTTAATGGCGGTTGTTTAAAGCGATGTGCTGGCCAAGTCATAATAAAGCGTGCGCCTCCCAAACTTGGACTTTCATCTACCTTAATTTCCCCACCAAACCAGTAAGCAATACGACTTACGATAGAGAGACCCAAACCATAACCGCCAGATGCGCGTGTACGACTGTCATCTAAACGGGCAAAGGCTTCGAATACACGTTTGCGGTCTTGCTCAGGAATACCCGGTCCGTCGTCTTCGACACAGACAAAAGCCATGCCATCACTATGAATACCGCCCGTAATCCGAACTTTGTTATCACAATAACGGACTGCATTACCTACCAGATTTTGCACGACACGGTGAAGGTAACGACGCTCTGCATCTACTTTCACATATAAAGGCGGTGGAATAAGTTCAATTTCTTTCTGTGTTTTTAAAGCCTCAGTTTCAACTGCAACCTGATCCAACACTTCAAAAAGTACAATTTCTGCAAAGTCTAATGAAGGTGTACCCTGCTCTAGTTTTGCATAAGTCATAATTTCATCAATTAAGGTATTGAGTGCTTCAATATCTTTATCAATCATGTCGACCTGATGCATACGATGATTGTAATCATCTTCTTCGGCTAACATTTCTGTACCAAAGCGAATACGTGCTACAGGCGTTCTCAGCTCATGAGATACTGCTCTCATTAACTCACGTTGAGCCTCAATCAAACGCTGAATATGGTCAGACATATTGTTATAACTTGAAGCCAAGTTTGCCATTTCGTCGCTTCCTTCAATAGGAACACGCAGTGACAAATCACCCGATTTCATACGGTTTAATGCATAACGCACCTGTCGGATTTTGCGCTCTAACGGTAAAATCAAACCGTAAACGCCTAGACTTAATAAAAACAAGCTAAATAAAGTAATACCCGCCGAAAGCTGTAAAGGCATCCAGTTAAACATTGGAACCGGACCCAGCACTAACACCTGCGCAGGATGATTCGGTATTGGAGACACAATCGAAATGGTTGTACCGCGCACTGTTGCACTATCTTTGTACAACATGACACTTTGGTCTTGGCGCAAACGTCCAATCTGTTCAGAGTCCAGATTTACATCTTGGATGTTTTGAATATTGATCGGATATGAGAAATGCTTTTCAATCTTGGCAAGATATTCTTGTTCCTGCCCCGGATAAAACATTAAATAGTCGAGCACAAAAATAGGAAGAGCCTTCATTTGGCGTTCAGTGATTTTGTCGACTTTTATAGATAGGTAATGTTGTGGGTCGTCACGCAAGCCAATAATGACATATGCAATGCTATTGCTTGCATCGTAACGAACTACAGATTTTTGTGCTTCGATCCGCTTTTTCTCGGTACGAGACAGCTCAACCTTACTTGCATCGGTATAATAAATTGGAAGTTCGAGCAAATCAGATGCGTCAGAAATCCAATCTATTTTTTGCTGCTTCCCAGGTTGTCGAGCGACTCCTTCACTAATGACATAAGAAATACCATCAGTTAAAGATTCTCGGTATTCTTGTGCGCGTTGGTAGTTGATAATTTGTACCAGTAAATACCCAAAAACAGCCACCAAAACAACAAGAATTACCAGCCCCGCATATATTCGCAGGAATATACTGTGTTTAAACACTCGACCAACCTTATAGGAAGTTTAATCAGATTTTACAATCCATTGGTTTCTTTAACAAACAAGTAACCTTTACTACGTACAGTTTTAATACGTTTTGGATTTTCAGGATCATCGCCAATTTTTGGACGAATACGTGAAATACGTACGTCAATTGAACGGTCTTGACCATCGTATTCGATACCACGTAAACGTTCGAAGATATCTTCACGCGATAAAATACGGCCAGCGTTTGATGCAAGCAACCATAACAAGTCATATTCAGCACTTGTAAAGTCAACAAGCTCACCGTTCAACGTTACCGAACGGCCACCATTGTCGATGACGAGGTCGTCAAACTCAATACGTTGAGCAACTTCATCTTCAACAGTTTTATCCGTACGGCGTAACAAAGCACGAATACGCGCTAATAATACACGTGGTTGAACTGGTTTCGCGACATAATCGTCTGCACCCATTTCCAGACCAAGTACCTGATCCATATCTTCAGTACGTGCAGTCAACATTAAGATTGGTTGATGATAGTGTGGGCGAACTTCACGACAAACGGTTAAACCATCTGCACCCGGCAACATGACATCCAAGACCACAAGATCCGGTTGCTCACTAATAATACGACGAATTGCACGGTTACCATCGGTTTCTACACCAACTTCCAAACCGTTACGGATTAAATATTCTTGAGTTAATCGCGCTAAACGCTCGTCGTCTTCAACGATCAGAATCTTTGGTAACTTTTCTTCTTGGCTCATATCATTGCCCCTATAAATCTCATTACATGTATCTTAAAAATCTTGCAGATACATTCGTTTATCATTTGCAATATACACACGTTTACATTGTAAACAAGTAGGCGTTCACCAAACTGATACATGACAACCATGTTTTGTTGCATTTTATTAATCTTTGAATTTTCAGGTATTTTTATTATCTGTTTATTGTTCTTAAATGTCATAATCTATTCATATTTCCTATGTATGAATATTAAACAAATTATTTCTTCACTAAATTTAAATTCACTCAAGTGTTTGTTTTTTGAGTTATCCACAAAGTTATCTATAAGTGTTTTTTCACAGCTTTGGTATGCTATCTCCCGACAAATCATACAGATAAAAAATTACTAAAAAGTCAAGATTGATCTACCGTAAAAAATCCCGTATCTTGTGTTGAAAATAAACTTTAACTACTAAGTCTTGTGTTTATCCCTCAAATATCGTGGCATGTTTTTTGCTCGGTTCAAACGGTCTATGAACATAACAAAAGTGACAATGGAGCTATGCTGGCATGAGCGTAATTACTTCGACTCCCGGTCAAATTCAGGTGATTAAACGCACCGGAGATGTTGCTGCATTTGATGCAGAGAAAATTTCTGTTGCGATTGGTAAAGCTTTTCTTGCTGTGGAAGGTCAACAAAGTGCGGATTCGAGCCG
Source organism: Acinetobacter sp. UC24323 (assembly GCF_024151445.1). NCBI lineage: Bacteria > Pseudomonadati > Pseudomonadota > Gammaproteobacteria > Moraxellales > Moraxellaceae > Acinetobacter > Acinetobacter sp. UC24323. Next base: position 122,826 of record NZ_JAHIBY010000010.1, read on the forward strand.
TATTCACGACCGTATTACCCAACTGACGGAAATGGTACTGAACACTTTCACTCGCCGTTTACCTTCTGGCGGTACCATTCATATTGAAGAGATTCAAGATCAAGTTGAACTTGCACTGATGCGTACTGGGGAGCACAAAGTCGCTCGTGCTTACGTTATCTATCGCGATCAACGCGCAAGTGCCCGTAAAGACACAAATTCTAATCATCACCCTACCTTGCAAGTTACCGATGCAAACGGTCAGCTTCAACCACTTGATTTAAGTGCACTGCAAGCAACTGTAAATCGAGCTGCTGAAGGCTTAGAAGGTATTGATGTTCAAGCAATTATCGATGAAACCGTTAAAAACTTATATAACGGCGTAAAAGAAAGCGATATTGCTACCACCATGATGATGGCAACACGTACACGTATTGAACAAGAACCTAACTATACATACGTAACTGCACGTTTGCTTCGTGATGAGTTGGTAAGCACTGGCTTAGCATTCTTAGGTTTACCGGCCGATACAGCTGAAAACAATGCACTTGAAGCATTCTTGAAAAAAGGTGTAGAGCTTGATTTGCTTTCACCGGACTTGCTTAAGTTCGATCTAGAAAAACTAGCAGCAGCGATTCAACCGGAACGTTCTAACCAGTTTACCTACTTAGGTTTACAGACTCTATTTGACCGTTACTTCATCCATTCAAATGGCGTTCGCTTCGAATTACCACAATTATTCTTCATGCGTGTGTCAATGGGTCTTGCACTTAATGAGCAAGACAAAGAAGAGCGTGCAATCGAATTCTATAACTTGTTGTCTAGCTTTGACTACATGGCCTCTACGCCTACCCTGTTTAACTCAGGTACATTACGTCCACAGCTTTCAAGCTGTTACTTAACAACGATTGGCGATGACCTTTATGATATTTATGGTGCAATGCGTGACAACGCGATGCTCTCTAAATGGGCAGGTGGTTTAGGTAATGACTGGACACCTGTACGTGCCTTGAACTCTTATATTAAAGGTACAAACGGTAAATCTCAGGGTGTTGTTCCGTTCCTTAAAGTTGCGAACGATACAGCCGTTGCGGTAAACCAAGGTGGTAAGCGTAAAGGTGCGGTATGTGCGTACTTAGAAACTTGGCACTTAGACATCGAAGAATTCTTAGAACTTCGTAAAAACACAGGTGATGACCGTCGTCGTACTCACGACATGAACACTGCAAACTGGGTTCCTGACCTATTTATGCAACGTGTGTTTGAAGATGGCGAATGGACACTATTCACTCCGTCTGAAACTCCAGACCTACACGATTTAACTGGTGCTGAGTTTGCTGAACGCTATGCATACTATGAGTCTGTTGCGAAAGAACAGAACATGTTGCACAAGAAAGTACGTGCGAAAGACTTATGGCGCAAAATGCTTTCTATGTTGTTCGAAACTGGTCACCCTTGGATCACGTTTAAAGATGTTTGTAACTTACGTTCACCACAACAACACGTTGGCGTAGTTCACTCATCTAACCTATGTACTGAAATTACGTTAAACACCAACCAAGACGAAATTGCGGTATGTAACTTAGGTTCGATCAACCTTGTTCAACACGTTAAAGGTGGCGTATTAGACCGTGAGAAGTTAGCGCGTACTGTTAAAACAGCAGTTCGTATGCTCGATAACGTTATCGACATTAACTACTACGCTGTACCACAAGCGAAGAACTCTAACTTGAAACACCGCCCTGTTGGTATGGGTATCATGGGCTTCCAAGATGCACTTTACGAAATGGGTATGGCTTACGGTTCTGATGAAGCTGTGAACTTTGCTGACGAGTCAATGGAAGTGATTAGCTACTATGCAATCCAAACTTCAAGTGACTTGGCTGTTGAACGTGGTGCTTACTCAACATTTAAGGGTTCATTGTGGGATCAAGGCATCCTTCCAATCGACTCTTTAGAAATTGTTGCGAAATCTCGTCCAGAACGTATGTTTGAAGTTGACCGTACTCAACGTTTAGATTGGGACAGTTTACGTGCCAAAGTTCAAAAAGACGGTATGCGTAACTCAAACGTAATGGCGATTGCTCCAACTGCAACCATTTCGAACATTTGTGGTGTTTCTCAGTCTATTGAGCCAACATTCCAAAACTTATATGTGAAATCTAACTTGTCTGGTGAGTTCACTGTAATTAACCCTTACCTTGTTCGTGCATTAAAAGAACGTGGTCTTTGGGACACAGTGATGGTCAATGACCTCAAACACTTTGAAGGTTCAGTACAAAAAATTGCTCGTATTCCTGAAGAATTAAAAGCAATCTTTGCAACTGCGTTTGAAGTTGAGCCACGCTGGATTGTTGATGCTGCATCACGCCGCCAAAAATGGATTGATCAAGCACAATCTCTTAACCTTTACATCTCTGGTGCAAACGGTAAGAAACTTGACATCACTTATAAGATGGCATGGTTACGTGGTCTTAAGACGACTTATTACCTCCGTGCGTTAGGCGCAACATCTGCTGAAAAATCTACAATTAACACAGGTGCGTTAAACGCGGTTAAACCTGCAACTGTAGAAGCAGCAGCACCTGTGGCAGCTCCAGTGGTAGAAGCGAAGAAGCCTGAAGCAGTTGAAGAAGACGGCTTTACTCAAGCAGCTCCGGTTCCTATGGCTTGTTCAATCGACAACCCAGATTGCGAAGCTTGCCAATAACATTCAATAAAGTTGCTCTTTAACAAAAAGAGCAACTTTAAACGAGGTAAAGATTATGTTTTTTCATCTCAGCCATAACTATATGCTTGGTGTTGGAATCTTAATCTTTGCCTTTATTTTCTTTTATACGCCTATGGTTTACGCCTTTTTTAAAATTCGTAAACAACAGCGTAAGCAAAATAAGTTGTAGGGATAATGGACCAAAGGCCCAAAATTTGGTCATACATCAATAAAACTTAATTTTGTTTACACATTATGAGCGTATAGTAGTGACATCTTCGTTTAGAGATGTCGAACATAGATATATACAACGAAGAGAGAACAACAATGTCTATCCTTAGTTGGGACGATTTTGAAGATGATTCGCAAAAACCGGCTGCACCTGAACACAAGTCTGCGCCCGTCAACCCGGAAAAAACGCCTGATTCGCAGAATGTATCTGCTGCGCAGCCATCATCGCAGAGCGTGGCAGCTCCACAATCCACTGGAACCCATTCCGTGCGATCAACAAATCCAACCGATTCAATGGCTCGAGCATCTGAAGCCTTAGAACATTTGGATGTTGCTCCTGGCCTTGAAGAGTTAGAAATGGGCGCGCAACGCGTTCAGGTTGACGACAAAGCCATGATTAACTGTCGCGCCGACTTGAACCAGCTTGTTCCATTTAAATATGAGTGGGCTTGGCAAAAATATCTAGATGGTTGTGCAAACCACTGGATGCCTCAAGAAGTGAACATGAACCACGATATCGCACTTTGGAAGTCTGAAAATGGCTTAACTGAAGATGAGCGTACGATCGTTATGCGTTCTTTAGGTTTCTTCTCGACTGCGGACTCTTTGGTTGCGAATAACCTCGTATTGGCAATTTACCGTCACATCACGAACCCTGAATGCCGTCAGTACATTTTGCGTCAAGCGTTTGAAGAAGCAATTCACACTCACGCTTACCAATACTGTATCGAATCTTTAGGTATGGATGAAGGCGAAGTCTTCAACATGTACCGCGAGATTCCATCGGTTGCGCGTAAAGCAGCTTGGGGCTTGAAGTACACTCAATCGTTAAGTGACCCTACTTTCCACACAGGTACGCCTGAAAACGACCAACGTTTACTTCGTAACTTGATCGCGTTCTACTGTGTTCTTGAAGGGATCTTCTTCTACTGTGGCTTTACTCAAATTTTGAGTATGGGTCGCCGTAACAAGATGAATGGTGTTGCTGAGCAGTTCCAATACATCTTGCGTGATGAGTCTATGCACTTGAACTTTGGTATCGACATGATTAACCAAATCAAGATTGAGAACCCTCACCTTTGGACTGCCGAGTTCCAACAAGAAGTAATTCAAATGATTCTTGAAGGTACAATGCTTGAAATCGAATATGCACGTGACACAATGCCACGTGGTGTATTGGGTATGAACGCAAGCATGATGGAAGAATATTTGAAATTCATCTGTAACCGTCGTTTATCTCAGTTAGGTTTACCAGAGCAATTTGCTGGTGTAACTAACCCATTTGCGTGGATGTCGGAGATGATGGACTTACGTAAAGAGAAGAACTTCTTTGAAACTCGCGTAACTGACTACCAAACTGGTGGTGCGTTAAGCTGGTAAGTTGAAGCGTTCTTACTCAAAGTAATTTGAGACTATAAAAAATCCGACTCTATGTCGGATTTTTTATAATTATTAGTATTAAATTGAACCAGATTAGCTTATAAGAGATATATTATGAATTTAAAGTATTTAATGATTTCTAGCCTCATAAGTGTATTTTTATTAGGTAGTGCAGGCTGCTCAGAACCTATTCCCCAACAAAATAAAACTCAAAGTGAAGCAAGCCAATTATATGAACAAGGCGGTAAATATTTCTTAGGTAAAGATGCTCCTAAAGACTATCAAAAAGCTTTTTCTTATTTCCAAATGGCAGCTGAAAAAGGCTTACCTATTGCACAAAATGATTTAGCAGGAATGTATTCCAAAGGAATAGGCACTCCGAAAAATGAAGAAAAAGCTTACTATTGGTATGAGAAAGCTGCTAAAAACAACTTTCCAGAAGCTCAATATAATTTGGGTTTGATGTACGATAATGGCTATTATGTAAATAAAGATAGATCAAAAGCTTTAGAATTTTATAAATTATCTTCTGATCAAGGATATGCTAAAGCTCAATATAATTTAGCAAATGCTTATCTTTCAGGGAATGGAATAAAAAAAGATATTAATTTAGCGCTAGAATTATATAAGAAAGCTGCAGATCAAAATCTTTCTGAAGCTCAATATAATTTAGCAAATATTTATTCTGATGGTACTCTTGTTAAACAAGATAATGAAAAAGCTTTAGAGCTATATATAAAAGTAGCAGAAAAAGGCGTACCTGAAGCTCAAAATAATCTAGCCTATATGTATGCTAATGTTTTTTCGGATTATGAAAAAGCTAAATTTTGGTTCCAAAAAGCTGCCGACAATGGATATGAACCAGCAAAAGAAGCTTTACAACAATTTCATTAAATTACAATAAAATTAAAAATTATATAAAAATAGATTTATTAATCGGTACACTCTGAATATTAAATCTATTTTTATTAACAACACTTTTAATGATCAGAAAAAATTTATTTTGAATTACTTTTATTTCCTTAAATATAAACTTCTTTTAATTTTTCTAAATAAAAACCACTTACAAAATCATCTTCTCAAAAATATAATATAAACAGTATAAATTGTAATTACCACAAGTAAGGTTAATAGAATTCCTTGTATTTCTGAAAAGAAAATACTTAACCAAGATAATCTATAGTTAAATTCTTTATTTGAAAGAAATAACTTAGCTTTATTAGGGGAGTTCTTATTTATAAATAATTTTATTGTATGATCTTTTACAGCCTTATTAAAAAGCTGTTTATTCTTTTCTTTAAAAGAATCACAACGTTCAAAAATATATGTTTTATATACTCTAAAAAAAACTTGGTCTTGTTGAAAATAGCTTTTATTTCCATAATTATATTGATATGAAACTGCTAGATTTGCCATTTTATCCCCGCCTCGTCCCCAAGGGCTTGAGCACTTAATTTCATAATTTAAGATCTGAAATTTTTCTAGCCGCACCCAAGTTGGATGAGTTACATTAAAGATTTTTAACTTAGCAGCAGGAATACTTGTGCATAAAAAAATTAAAACAAGTAAAAACAATACAAGATAGAGACTACTATAGAAAAATTTATTCATAACTCAAAACTATAATAGATTAATTTTTAGCAATTGACTGATAATTATATACTATTAACATGCAAATTAGTCCTCTATTATTTTTTAGATGTGACAGTAAGATATATAATTAAACCAATTAATACTAAAATTATTAGTTGGATTTCCAACATAAGATTTATCACCCAAGAGTTTCTAAATGATAAACCCTTTTTGGTTATTAATATTTTCGATTTCTTTGTGTCTGGTGAAATAAAAATTTTTATTTCATTATTTTTCTTTATTTCATTAAATATAGATATGTTCTGACCTTTCATCTCATCACAGTTTTCAGAAATAAATAATCTATATACAACCAAAAAATCTTCTCTTTCTGATGTATAAGTGGCATTTCGATACGTATATTGATACTTTATATCTCCACGAGCATTCCTATCCATTCCTCGTCGCCAAGGTTTACTTGAGCAGTAAATCTTGTAATCTAAAATTTTATAACCTTTTACTTCAACCCAATCAGGATGAAATAATTTAAAAACTTCTAATTTCAAATTAAAAGATGAGGTTACAACTAATAGAATAAGAAAAATAGCTAATAAGGATAAAATAATTTTTATAAATAATTTCATTATTAATATATCCTAACCAAAATAAAGATTCTCAAATTAATATATAAATATATTTCATATACCCTTAGCGGCTAAATATTAGTATGAAAATAAAATTTTATTGAATGACCTTAAGTATAGTCACCGTAGGTCAAAAATAAAACATTTAAACTTTTGATCTACTGATATCAGTGATGTATTGATGTTCTACAAAGCACCAAAAGCTAAAAACAGGTTTGATCAATGGAGGGATTGATAAGATTGCAGGCACAATGATTGGCATATTCGCTGATGTAGAACATCTTATCGGTATTTTTGTGGACCTTAGGAAGATGCGATTCGAGACTCTGAGTTCTGTACAGTGCCCTACTTTGAGTTTGTAGAGATTATTCCAGCCATTGAAGATGGTTACGTGGAGTATGAAGGTTCTTTATAGAGGTTGTGGAGAATATTTTTAGTTTTGCACGACCAGTAGCTATTCTGGTCATTATTATTAAATTCTTTAAATTAAAAAAAATAAATCGTTCTAGCTTGAGATAGCTGAAACTAAGTTTTATGCCTAAAGATATTTTTAAACAAATTTTATTGATCTGTTATTTGGATATATCTAAATGAGTTAAAATTGGTTCTCTACCATCGCAACCATTCACCCATCCCTCTATAAGTGTTTGACTATGGAGCGCTGATAAAAGCGTTGCATACATAATTTTAAATAGCGGATGGTTTGCATTTAGTTTTATTTCATTTGAAGATGTACACCCCTCACCAGTTGCTACTGGACTTTTAAGCACTACAATTACATATGAACCACTATCATGAACAACTAATTTTCCAACCTTAGTTTGTGGGAAAGGGCTATTTGCAAATACAGTGGAGCAAAATGTTAGACTCAAAAATAGAGTAAAATAGTTTAGTCATAAGCTTTTTCCATTTATATCAACTCATATCATTTTCTTAAATCTAGTCTAGTTATAAAAGGATATTGTCCAAAACAGCCATTATCCCCACCACTAATCATTATTTCTAAAGAGTTTATAGAATAGCTCTAGTTAGATATTCTTACAGCAGTATGTCTTAAATTATATAAATTTAATAAAGTAAATATAGAAATAATAGTTTATTTATTTCTCAGAAGCTTTATCCACTCATTAAAATCCTCAAGTGTATACAGGTATTCATCTTTATTGCTTACATCAATAATGTCAACAGCCCCCATCCTTACTAGAATATCCCGAACTACTTGATCAGTTACTAAATCACTATCATTAAGCATAGAAAAAGCCCATTCAGCAATATTTTCCCTACTCTCAGCTCCATTACATAAGCTATTTAATTTTAATAATAATTCATCATTTAAAGTCACTTTATCTTCGCCCTACATATTTTCCATTTACATCGAATATTCTATGGTTGAAAGGTTCTAATACTGGTTTGGGAGCAACACTACGAATTCTCCCTGCATGATCCAATTTTTCATACCAAGTCCTTGATAAATTAGTAGATGGATTCCACTCTCTTACCAATCTAGCTCCCATCATTTCACCTGATTTTTTTGCAGGATGAATTCGCCATAAAATCTAAAACGCCCATCAGTTAACTCTTTTACTCCACCTGCCCCATATTTCTCAAATTGGGTATAATATGTAGTTAACTTTGCCCCTTGAAGACTACTCTCTGCTCCTCGGCTTATTATATTAATTTCTGGCAATGCAAACTTTGTTGATGCTGCAAATATTCTTGCTCATTTATACCAAACTTTACTCCATTAACTGCGGCACCACTTACACCCAAAGTACAAAAATTTAAGCAATCTGAAAAGATTGAAGTTGTAGCCTCCCAACCAGTTCCATTATAACCATTAAAAAGAGCATCCTTTACATTAGAGTAGTTATATGGTTGCCCTGTTACTGCATACCAACTTTCAACAAGTAGTCCACCGAAAGCCTCGGTGACAGTTGTTCCTGTTATATCTCTATATGTATAACTATCATTCCATCCATATTGATATGGATTGATTTGTCCATGCCCACCACTGATAAATGTAACTGGGTCGGGCTGATAAAACCGTCCTAATACTGGGTTATAGTGCCTTTGCTTTAAGTAAACCAGATCATTCGCATCTTGTACTCCCCCTACAAATGCTTGAGGATTTTTTAGGTTACTCGGTTTCTTTAACTGTAACTGTTGCCCAAAGGGTGCATATTGATACGACTGGCTAACAATACCTTGTTCATTGATAACTTTTAATGTCGACCCATCAAAGTTCTGGATATGGTATTGAATCCTGTCCTTCGCCAGCGCGAGCTAACTAAGGACTAAAAATGATAATAATATCAATATTTGCACTGTAAAATTATTAGCATTTTTCTCATTACTTAAAACCACCTTATTAAAATATCCTATTTTTATAATAGGATATTTAACCTTCATTATCTAAAATAAAATTCATACATCTTATTTAATCACTTAAATTCTATTAATTTTTTTTCAAAATCTTCCAATAATTTATTTTTTCTCTTAGAATCATCAGGAGAAATTAACGAATTTAATATTTCTTCATCACGTTCTATATTAATTAAATGGATACTTAACCACCCAGAACTCCAAAATTCGATTCCCCCTAAAATATTATTCCCCTCTATTTCAACCCTCTCTAAATTACCAAAACCCATTACCTCTCCCTCTGTAGCATTAGAAAAAGTTACTGTATAATTTTCTTTAATTTTAGGAAAAATATTTTTTTTAAAATAATCCATTGAAATATCCATTATTTATTTCCTTTCTAAAATTGGAGTAAGATTTCTATAAGGAGGTAATAATATGCCTCATTGAAAATTCTTTAAAATGAATGATATTTTTGCTAAATAATTCTAAACAAGCACCACTCCCTAATCCGATTCGGATGAACTAACACTCATTAGATCAGCTATAACTTTACAGTTAGTTATTACTTTCTCATTAGCCGATTCATTTTCCAGATAGTTTATCCAATAATATGCGCTACCTTTAAAATTTAGAAGTAGTACTCGTCCTCTTTCACACCAAACTTCTATTTCAATTTCATCTGTTCGGAACTTAAGCCGAACTACTGCTAAAAGTAAATCTGACTTTTTATTAGGAAACCTAATATTATCATCAAAGTCTGGTTTTCCCGTTTTTAAATTTATATGATAGAAGATACTTTCCACTCCGTGCGGCAATCTAGAAACTTTATTAATTTTATCAATTTGTTTATCCCAAAGTATTCTAGCTTCCGGTTCTATTTTTTCTCTAACTGCATTTAAAACTAACCTCTCAAGATTATTTATTTCATTCAAACCATACCATTTTTTCTTTAACCAGTTAATCATTTAAATTTGCTCCTGCTATTCCATAAGCACCACCCACAATAGACCCTTTATAAACGAGTGGTATTCTATTATATTGTTGGAATAATATAGATTGAGGTGGATTTAAGTCCTTAAATGATCTTGGCATCGTTCTATATCTATATGGATCAGATAAGGCATGGGATTCTTTTGAAACATAATTCCCATTCCACTTATTACCACTCTTAGATAGCCATTTACCAAAATCATTATCTAGAAATGTGATTCTATTTTCAATTTGCTTTGCATTTACAAATCGATTTGGTATCCAATGAGAAAATTCAAGTCCACTAGCCTTGGTTCCAGCAGCTTTCCAGCCTGCAGCTCCTCCAGAATAAAACGATAAGCCTATACCAACATATTCACCAAAAGAATAAGCTGAAGAGTTTTGATCAATATTACCTATATCCCATGTATTTCTCAGATAAACTGGCACACCTAGAAATAAAGTATCTCCAACCCCTGCCGAGAAGTTTGTAAAATCTACAAAATTCTTTTCATGATTTTGAATAAAATAATTATCATTAATTATACTAAACTCTAATCCATTCTTATCACTATAAGTAAACGGATCATTGACACCATAATGATAACGGTTGATTTGTCCATGCCCACCACTGATAAATGTAACTGGGTCGGGCTGATAAAACCGTCCTAATACTGGGTTATAGTGCCTTTGCTTTAAGTAAACCAGATCATTCGCATCTTGTACTCCCCCTACAAATGCTTGAGGATTTTTTAGGTTACTCGGTTTCTTTAACTGTAACTGTTGCCCAAAGGGTGCATATTGATACGACTGGCTAACAATACCTTGTTCATTGATGACCTTTAAGGTTGATCCATCAAAGTTCTGGATATGATATTGAATCCTGTCCTTAGCCAGCGTGAGCTGACTAAGAAGTAAAATTAAGCTCAATAGCACCAACTGAATAGCAGATGACCATATTTTCTTTGAATACATATCGTTATTTTTCATTTCACTTTTCATTATTGTTTTCATGGCTACCTTCCTTAGTCATCTTCAAGAATAAGATCTAAAACTGTGGGTAACCAGGCCATCATTTCTTCATCAGGATCAGGTTCACTTGGATGAATTCCTGCTTCTAATACCCCTTTTGCTCCTAGTTGTTTATATTCATAACCATCTTTATAGCCATCGCCATCTGTATCAGGATTATTCGGATCAGAACCAATGAAACGCTCTAAATAGTCAGGTAAACCATCATCATCACTATCCAGATAGCTATCTAACAAGTTGAGTAATCCAAACTCTGCCGCCTCAAAATTATTGATAAAATCATAGCCGTCATTTGCATCCGGATAATGCTCCAGCGTTGCAACCAGTTTATCTCCAACATACACGTACGCTTGACTATAGCCTGCTCTATGGTTGATTTCGTAAATTAAATGTCCTGCCAAATCATAAATATAATCGGTGATTCCATTTTCCCGTACAGCCCTGACTCTCAAGCCATCTGCATTGTAAATGTAGCTTTCATTACCATTTTTGCTTATACGGTAATAAGCATCGTAATCGAGTGCTCGAATGCCATCATTGGTAACATTCCCCATTCCATCGTAACTAAACTGATAAGGAGAGCCACTCACACTACCCAAACGTGAAGTTCCGTTTACATATTGGTAGACATACGAAGCAGGTGCAACAAATTGACTTTTTGCTATCACATTCACAGTACTAATGTCATCATTGTTATAGCTATATTGATAACGTGCATGATCTTGTTCGACCTGCTTCATTAACCCTGTACCATAGCGGTCAATTGAAGCGTTATAAGTTGCGCCACAATTATCAACCATTCTATTAATACGGTTTAATGCATCATAGCCATAACTAATACTTACAGCACATTTATTCAGGCTGGTTGAACTTACGCCTGTAGGTAAACCATTATTTGAATAAGAATAATCCCATGCAACATCAGAATTTGCCTGTACAAAAATCAGTTGATGCAATGCGTTATAGTTAAGTGACTGAATAACATTTGGTATTGAACCAATTTCACCAAATGCATTTTGATTGGACAAATCGACCGCTTTTCCATTTGGATAATTAATAGATATAATCTGATTGAGGTTGTTATAGCCAAATGTAAGGGTAAATGCATAATTTGCATCATGCGAGTTAATACTTTGGGTCAGTGAAATCACTCGTCCTAAATTATCACGACCATAACTTTGCGCCGTGTTGGCATTACTTGTAGAAGTTAAACGGCCTGCAGCAGTATAACCATAACTTGTTGTTACACCACGCCAGTTCCGAGAAGTAATTAAATCATTGATTGGATAGTATTCAATCGTCTCGACTGAACCATCTTGATGAGTAATGGTATTAATTTTACCTGTAGCATCATAGCCATAGGTTTTTTGTCCATTAATACTATTATCTTTTTCAGTTGCTAATGTACCATTGCTGTTGTAAGTATAACGTTGTATGGACGCTCCAGATGTTGCAGCGATCGGTTGTAACAGTGCAAGATCATAATCTGTAAATGTTTCAAATACCGATCCGTCATTACCTTTTCGACTGACACTCGTTTTTAATTCCGGACTAAAATCACCAGCTGACAGATAATTGGATTCAGTAACACCATAAGCATCGCTCACTAAAGCAATTGCACCTGAACGTCCAGCACATGACTGATAACAATAATTTATGGTTACACCATTATCATTTACAGTTTTCGGACGATCAAATACATCATAGTCAGTAGAAATACCGGTTGTCGTACCATTTGAAGATGGATTAGAACTAAATGTTATATTTCCAAAGGCATCATAACTATTGGTCATCACAACAGTTTTGTCTGTTGTATTTTCAGCAGAATGAATCAGAAGTCCATCACCATTATATTTTTCAGCTTTACTATAATTTCCACCGTTTTGTGCTGTCTTTAGAATATTTAGACCATCATAACTTATCGTAGTATAGCTCAAGCCAGCGATTGGTGTTTCGACAATTAAACGACCTGCATCATCATATTGATTTTCAGAACGAACGCCATCCGCATCAGTATGTCTTACAATATGTCCAAAATCATCAACTACATTTGACTCCTGCCCGCCATTTGCAAGTTTGATTTGGGTTGGAATACCGTTTTGATAGGCAGCAAATTGAGTAATTTGCTTTCCATTCCCTACATCTACTTCAATAGGTAAGCCTGTATGTCGATCTCCTGATACATAGTTAGAAAAACACCCGACAAAAGTTGACCATTGAAAATCAACTAAATTGCCAAGACATGTTGAAAATGAAAGAGTTTCATATTTATATTTTGTAATTCGACCTGCCTGAGTCTGGCTCTGAATTGCACCTAACTCGTCATATTCAGTCGTTTGTACTGTAAAATTACCAGATGTTTTTTGCTTAGGTAATCCAATAATCCAAGGTAAACTACCATTATTTACCGCATCATTTCCTGCATTTGCATTAAAGTATGTCGTCGTTGTACTTGGTAATTGAATTGCACTCCCACCATTTAAACCAGTTTGTTGTATCGTTTGAGCATTACCATATTGGTCAAAATTACTATAAGTCGTCTTATATTCGCCAAAATGGTTGATTGTTTTGCTACTAGGACGAACTAAATAGACATAATTATACCCTGTATAATTATCATTCGCTGTTGCAGGATTTTGCCCAATTAAAGATAGTGTGGTCCATGAATAATTTTCTTGTCGATCGCCAATAGTTACTTTTTTCAGTAAACCATGTAAAAAACTCTCTGCAACACCACCATCAAATGCATTCATTACATAGGTATAGGCTTTGCTCAAACCAGTTACCAAATCTTTGGTGGTAACGGTAGTCGTCAGTTCATTGCTCTCTTTATTACGGCTATATCCATAATTAATTTGCAAACTGTTCGCATTTACACCCGTATAATTTGAGTAAGTAATTTTGAAAGACTGTGCCTCATCAAACCCAGGGCGTGGAGCATTGATTAATGAATACGACCAATTCACAGATTTGACATTAATTAAACCATTGGAAGAAGCTTTAAAAAATTTAGCCCCCATCAAATCACTGTAAAACCACATATAGCCCTGTGAAGTAATACCATTGATCGATTTTGGATGGTTACCAATAATACGATAAGGACCACCATATTCGTAAGCAATAGCATCACCACTTACGTCTCCTACAGTTCTTAAATAAACACTCGCTGCCTGTTTATTTTGAACTTGAGCAACAGTATTAGTACTTCCCGGTATAGGGTCATTATTTAAATAATTACTTTTATCCCCTGTGTAATATGTATAGGCTTTCCATACCACATACCTTCCATTTATATATCTTTTAATATTACTTAGAATGATATCGCCATTAATACTTGAAAATTCATCTTTATTTTCACTAATAACTGAACCATCTTTATATTTTGCATAACTTAAGGCTAGTTCTGGAGTAGATAGAACATCCCTACCATCTAGCTGATGTCGTACATTTTCCAAGAATAATTTGGAAGAGTTGTTATATCCCTGATAGGTTGGATTAGTATTCTCGATTCGGGAATAGTTCATCGAATATGATTCACCAAACTGGTTCTCAACTTTTGAGGCATAGAGGCTTACACGTCCAGCAATATATTGACTTGAGAATATTGTAGGAAAGCCTGTTTGATTTTCTCTATTTTCAATAGGAAATAAATAGTTTACTCCATTAGGTGCTCTAACTCTGAAGTTATTTCCACCATTCTCACAAGAAATAATCCAGTTATCCTGTGAGATATATCGCGTACTTGCAGGATACCCAGTTACACCATTTTGGATAGGATAAAAAATAATATTTTTTTGACCTGGTAAATAAAGGCTAATTGGTCTTTGTCGTGTATCTACATTAGAATAAAGATAAAAATCTGATGTTGATGTTGTCGGCTTATTAAAACTCCATAACTCATTCGATGGCGATTTTGATAACTGACCATCCCATTTTAACTGAAGTAAGGACAACACTGTATTTGCATAGGCATTTGTGTAAACTAAGGGCATAATATCAACAAGTTGATTATTATAATCCCTTAAAATAACTTCTTGTCCTGCTGAATTATAAAACCTAACTTTTACATTAGGTTCCCCCAGAACTTCATAATTAAAACTTGGGATGAGAACTTTTTTTGTAAAACCATAGAAATCAGCAGTATCGACGTATATCGATTTTGTTTTACCTAAATAATTACCTGAATAAAGAATATCGATCCTTCTTATATCTTTACCACTAATATAAAGGCTATATGTAAAATAAGATGAAGTTAAGTGTGCAGTTAATGCATTTATATTATTCTTATTTTTTGCAACGAGATCATTGGTAAAGGTCTGAATGTCAGTTGAAACTTTTGCAGTATAATAGTAAGTAGGGTTTATTCCATTATAAATACTTTGGGACTGAAGTTTATTATAAAAATAGTCACTTGAATTTAAAGTACTTCTATCACTAGAGGCATATTGTAAAGCATAAGCAAGACTTTTTAGATAGTTAGCATTCGTTAATTCGAGATAAGAAGGGATAACCTCATTTTTATAACCTGAATCAAGAATAGAGGTTTGGTAAATAGGCGAACCCGCACTACTATTTCCATTTGAATAATCGCCATTACTTTGGCAAATTCCTTGCCCGTTGTAGTCCCCTTGTAACTTGGTTGAAGCCCCCGTCATCATGACCAAGCGTGGTACTTCCAACTCCCAGTTAGCTATAGACCTAAATCCGTTATTTACCTTTCCATAAGAGCGAGATAAAGTAAAATCAAGACCACGATGACCTTTTAGAGTTACTTCTGGAATATCAAAAACAATTTGCCCACTCATTAAATCAATATGACCATTAGGAACTTTTTCTTGTCCTGTATCTCCCATACTTTGATCAGATGGAAAAGAGGTGGTCGCGATTGTCCAGTTAATGGGCGCGGCATAAGTAATTGAGCAGATTATAGCTAAAAAAATACCTATTATTATTTGCATAAAAATATCTCTTTTTATTTTATTAATTTTTTTGAATTTGAACCGTACCGATATCCTCCCCATCTCCCCATCGAGTACAGGTATTCATCCCATCAATCTTCACTGTTTTATTTGATGCTTGAGCCATCATTAATAATGCCAACTGTCTTTTACCCGTTGCACTATTTTCATTTTTAATCATCATGTAATTGCGGTGTTGTGCACAATTTGGCACATCACCAGAGCGACTACCTATAATATCCACCCAGACTAAACCATCAGCTTCACGGACATTAATAGATGAAACTTTTCCAATGTAGGTACTTGAAAATGCGTTATTTACAAATAAAATTTGTGTAAAAAAAAACATATTTAGAAATATTTTTTTCATTCCAATTCTTTACTTTTTGTTAAAGTTACACATAAAATATATTTTATTAAATAAAATTACAATATCCACATTATTTATTAATATTTAAGGACTAGGGAATGATGGAAAAGAATTTTTAGCTTTATTAGTTAATAACTTTTAAGACATATATCTATGAAAGGAAATAGCTGAAGAATTGTAGAGATTAGATATTATAAAGTTGATGAGACCAGCTTATAAATTTTTTTAAGCAATTGTCGGCTCTGTATAAAATAGTCATATTTTATTAACTAATCATTTCAAAAATTCGAGTTCGACTAAATAAAATGAGACAGTAAATCTTACATAGTTGAATATCTAGAAATCTAATGGAAATTTAAATGGAAAAAATTGTATTTTATCTAATGATTATATTCACTTGTATTCAAACTGCGAATGCAGAACAAGATTATGTAAGTGGAACTCTAACTAAAATTACAAGTGTGACAGAAGGACTTTTAATAAAATTAGAACCCGGAAACCTTCCAGATGTTTGTAAAAATAAAACTGCTTATGGGTGGATGCTTATTCCTCAGGCTCGTAAAACTATAATTGCTTTAACCTTATCTCAATGGTATCAGAAGAAAAGAAGCGTAACGGTTTATGTTGATAGAGATTATTCTAATAATCCTAGTTTTTGTACAGTACAACAAGTAGAGCCTCTATGATTATGAAAAAACTATTATTTTTTGTATTTCTAACATTATGTTTTAATACCACATTATTTGCAGCTGAAGGTGTAGAGGGTAGAAAAATCATAGATATTGGCTGTCATGCAGACTCTGGTACATGCTATGTTAGTTTATCAGGTAATCCTTTTGGCTCAACCTTAGGCTGTCCTGTTTCTAACACAAATGAATTCAGATTTGATAATGCTGAAACACCTCATGGGAAACGTGCATATGCCTCATTATTAGCTGCTTTTTTAGCAAAAAAAACTGTAGATATTTATTTGGCTGGCTGTACATCGCAAGGGCATCCTAATTTAATATTCTTTCACATTCGTTAAGATTATTAAAAGATAGATAAGTTTTAATTATTTTAGGATATGCTCCATAAATTTCTTATTAATTTTATATTAAAAAATAGGGAATATAAAATTCAATATTTTATATTCCATTTATTATAATTTATTAATTTAACTAATATAAACTTAAAATTTTTACAGCTTATTAAATAGCTAACCTTACTCACCCATTCTTAAAGAAATATATTTTATAATTATTGAATAAATTTAAATTTATATGGTGGTATATTAAGAGTTAAAACTTAAACAGCTGCTTTTAAGAGTCCTCCCCCAAAACCGCTCCAACACCACATCCCGTTCATCCAAACTGTTAGAGCTTAAAACCTGTAGCATCAAGCCATCTATAAGGTTTAAAACCATATCTGCATCGAATTTAAAAGCACGGGTCTCACAGCTAAAAATCAGGTCAAAAAGCTCCCGATGCAGCCATTTTCGGTATTCAACTGCCATACGGTAGGCTTGCGGGTACAACCGTTTTATTTCAAAAACCGCTTTAAGCAGCAAATGGTACAGACTGTTTAAATTGGTATGTAAGACAATAATTTCTTTGAGTTTATCTTTTTGGGTGTAGTAACGGCTTGAGTAAATAATGGAGAGTACTTCTTCTTTGAGTAGGCTTTTTTGAAAGGCGATGCACATTTCAATTAGGCGTTCTTTGGAGTGGAAGTAGTTGTAAAACGTGGCTTTCGGTATTTTGGCTTCTTTGATAATGAGGTCTACCCCTGCATTATGGAACCCATGCGTGGTAAAGAGTTGTATGGCGGTTTGGACCACCTGTAATTTTTTGGAAGATATTTCTAAAGTTGGCATAGTTTTACCGTTATAAATTCTTGTTGTTTCTAAATGAGATAAAAAGCCTGTGCCCTTTCTGGGAGAAAAAAAGGCACAGCAAAGCCGTAAGACGGTGCTTGGCACATCTCAAGTTTTGTTTTGCTAAGTTTTAAGTAAAAATGACTTAAAGCCTGAAAACCTTATGGCGTTCAAGCTGCTGTAATTTTTTAAGCTGTGTCGTTATAGCTTTTGGCGCTTAAGGCCAAGAAATGATGGATGTGCATAGCCAACTCCTGATTTTGGGAGTTCTGCCAAAGCATTCTTTTGGAATTATGGTGGCAGAACGAAAGAGGGTTGACAGACTGGCTTCGAGAACCCAGCACGCACAAAGGCGTCCCCCTTCCGTCCTACCGCTACAAAAAGGGAGACGAGTGGGTCTACATCAAAAAAACGAGTTTTTTCAATGTTCTCAAAGATCAGCCTGTCAAAGCCGGCTGGCAATGTGGCCAGCACGCAAAGCATAATCTGAGAGTTGAGATGTGTCAATGTGGCTTTAATGACAAGTGATTAAATTTATTATTGTTTTTCATTAGATTAACTAAATTATTATTTAAGATATTATATTTAATTATATTTTTAAAATTAAACAGAAGCGATCCGTGCTTATTGATTTCTTAATGAGACTTTTAATATGAAATAACGAAATGATAAGTAGGATTAGACAGTCTCTGTCTGCCCCACTTGGTGATAAGCACGGTTAAAGTAAACCAAACTTTGGTCATGTTGGCTTTGTTTAATCGCCACAATCGGACATATAAAAATCGTGTGTGTGCCGACTTGTTGAATTTGCTCAATCTCGCAGTCAAAACTTACTAAAGCATCTTCCAACACAGGTGCGCCTGTTTCTAACTCAATCCATTCGCCATGTTTAAAGCGTTCTTCTGGTGTGAGCTTAGATGAAAATGCTTTTGAAATATGTTCGTGGTGCGCGCCTAACACATTTACGGTTAAGATTTTGTTATCTAGGAAATGTGCATGTGAACTCGCAGCTTGGTTCATACAGACCAATAATGTCGGCGGCGTGTCAGTCACACTACAAACAGCAGAGGCAGTAAATCCAAAACGGCCAGACATGCCTGCCGTGGTCACAACACTAACCGCACTTGTGAGTAAAGACATTGCATTTCTAAAGTCTGTTGCTTGAACCATGACATTATTCCTAAATTGAACCGTACCTTTTCCTGTGTGTTTGCTATACCGCCCAACTCCATCAGGAAGGTACTATCGACATGCGATCTGATTAGAGCGACATGTAGTAAGTAAAATGAGGGTTACTTGTTTGATTATCAACCACCATCAAAAAAGTAACCCTTTATACCACTTATTGGTAAATATTAAGCAGTAAGATCAAAACCCGTAAGTTCTCGGCGAACGATTTCTGCACCTGCACTTAAGGCATTTAGCTTGCCGCGTGCCACTTCACGAGAAAGAGGCGCCATACCGCAGTTTGTGCACGGGTAAAGCTTGTCTGAATCTACAAACTGAAGCGCTTTACGTAGTGTGTTGGCAACTTCTTCCGGTGTCTCAATCTGGTTTGTTGCAACATCAATCGCACCGACCATGACTTTTTTACCACGAATAAGTTCAAGTAAGTCGATTGGCACACGAGAGTTGTGACATTCTAACGAGATGATATCAATGTTAGAAGTTTGAAGTTTCGGGAAAGCTTCTTCGTACTGGCGCCATTCTGAACCGAGTGTCTTTTTCCAGTCAGTATTGGCTTTAATACCGTAACCATAGCAAATGTGCACTGCAGTTTCACATTTTAGACCTTCAATTGCACGCTCTAAAGTCGCAATACCCCAGTCATTTACTTCGTCAAAGAATACGTTAAATGCAGGTTCGTCAAACTGAATAATATCTACACCAGCAGCTTCTAACTCTTTCGCTTCTTGGTTCAAGATTTTGGCAAATTCCCAAGCAAGCTTTTCACGGCTCTTGTAGTGACCATCATAAAGTGTATCAATCATGGTCATTGGGCCAGGTAACGCCCATTTAATTGGCTGATCAGTTTGCTGACGTAAAAACTTTGCATCTTCAACAAACACAGGCTTTTGACGAGACACTGCACCTACCACAGACGGTACACTTGCGTCATAACGGTCACGAATACGAACTGTTTCGCGCTTCTCAAAATCTACGCCATTTAAGTGCTCAATAAACGTAGTCACAAAGTGTTGGCGGGTTTGTTCGCCATCGCTGACAATATCAATGCCCGCAAGTTTTTGTTCGTGAAGTGCTAAACGTAACGCGTCTTTTTTACCTTCAACTAAGCCTTCATTTTCGAGTTTCCACGGCGACCAAAGCTTTTCAGGTTCTGCAAGCCAAGACGGTTTCGGTAAGCTGCCAGCAGTTGAAGTCGGTAATAACTTTTTCATAATAAATGACCTATATGTTGATTAATTAGGAGCGTAATTCGCAGACCACTGCTCAAGAATCGCTTGGTATGGTTTGATAAATTGCTCTTCAACAAACTTCCCCTGCTCTATAGCCAAACGGCTACGTTCTTCACGGTCATACACAATTCGAGTAAGTGAATAATCTTGGTGCTTCAAGCTTGGTTGATAAGACTTTCCAGCCACTGAATTTGCATTGTAAATTTCAGGACGGTAAATCTTTTGGAAGGTTTCCATCGTACTAATAGTACTAATCAACTCAAGGTTGGTGTAATCACTCAACAAATCGCCAGTAAAGTAGAACGCTAACGGCGCAACGCTATGCGGCGGCATGAAATAGCGAACTTTTAAGCCCATTTTTTGGAAATATTCATCGGTTAATGAATAGTCTTCTTGCTTGTATTCGACACCCAAAACAGGATGTTCGTTTTCAGTACGGTGATACACCTTACTTGTTGAAACGCTTAGGCAAATGACTGGTGCCTTTTTAAAGTTGGCTTTGTAAGTTTCAGAGTTAATAAAGCTCTTAAACAAGTTACCGTGCAATTCACCAAACTTTTCTGGCGTGCTAAACGTAGACTTGTTTTTGTTGTGGTCTAACAACAGCACACTAAAGTCATAGTCACGTACATAAGACGAGAAGTTGTTACCAACAATACCTTCGATGCGTTCATTGGTCTTTTTATCAACAATATTGGTTTTCAATATTTCGATGAGAGGAAGCCCGCTGGTACGGTTTTCGGCATCAATGTTCATTTCAACTGAAATGATTTCAAGTTCAACGCCATAGCGGTCGCCCTTAGGATTGTCCCAATGAGCTAAGGCATTGAAACGATTGTCGATCATCCGTAATGTGTTGCGCAAATTTTCTTCGCGGCTCATCCCTCTCGCCAAGTTAGCAAAGT
This sequence comes from Acinetobacter sp. UC24323, assembly GCF_024151445.1. Classification (NCBI taxonomy): domain Bacteria; kingdom Pseudomonadati; phylum Pseudomonadota; class Gammaproteobacteria; order Moraxellales; family Moraxellaceae; genus Acinetobacter; species Acinetobacter sp. UC24323. The sequence continues at coordinate 144,212 of NZ_JAHIBY010000010.1, forward strand.
TGGTTGTAATACGCGTATTGTCTGCTGGACGATAGTTCTCATCGAAACAAATACTCTTAATCGTAAATGTAAATTCTTTACTCATTGTGATCAGTACCCTAATTTCTGAGATAAACCTAAAAAATCTTTTTGCTCTGTTTGAACTTTCCAGCCTTGTCAGTTTTGTGCCTTGTGGTCTTATCAAAAGTGAATTACTGGAGCGCTTCAGAGCATGGATAGATTTATACCGCAATCACAACATGAATAAAAATGATTTAGTCTCATTCAAAACTGAGTGAAATTCATGTTTAGGGTTTTATAAATAAGTATGAAGTTAAATTTTTTTCATCTTAGAGAAGTTTAGACAGTAGAAATTTACTATACGGCGCTCACACAGCACTTAAAAATTTTAAATATTTATTATTATTTTCAATAATTTAAACAATATAATTTTAGAGAAAATGGCTAGACTTAAAGTAATTTATGCTGACTCTCATTCATCTCTGCTTTTAGCCATTCTAAAAATAGGGTTTTACGTGGATCTTCCTCAAAAGCACGATGAGAAAGTAGAAAATAGGCTGAACCATCTTGAACGACTGGTGAATTTTTTTGCAGTAAGTTCCATTCAAGCTCTTTTTCAATCATATAAATTGAGATGACTGTCGCGCCAAGTCCCGCCAAACAACCTTCTAAACATAAATAAAAATGTTCGAGTTCAACTTTGGTGTAGCCTTTTAAACTTTGCTTTAGCTCAGCAATGCGACTCATACTTTTGAAAAAATTTGGTCTAGAGGTCGAAATGAGTACGTCGTTGGTTTCCGATGGCTTGGTTGATTGAACTAGAGCGATATATTCATCGGCAATTTTTTCGCTATAAATATGCTCTCCCCAATCAAAGTCATTTCTACGAATCGCAATATCAATATTATCTTTTTCAAAATCAACCACACCGCCTGCTGTGAGTAGCACAACCTCAAAATCATGCCCGAGCTTTTTAAATTTTGATAACCGCGGAATGAGCCATTTCATAGAAAGAGTCGGTTCACAGGACAAAACCAGTTGCTTGTTTTCGGTTTTGGGTTGGCTAAGCTCTATTAAACATTCATCGAGTTGACCAAACACCTGATGGCAACAACTCAATAAAGTTTCACCCTGCTCGGTCATCACAAGCGTTTTATTTTTACGGTCAAATAAAGTCGTATTTAAAGCTTCTTCTAAATTATAAATCTGTTTACTAACCGCACTTTGCGTCACAAATAATTTCTTTGCAGCTAAAGTAACACTGCCATACTTCGCCACAAAGTAGAAAAATTTTAGTGAATTCAGCGATATTCTTTCAATCATTCCAAAAGCTCATAGATATATAGTCGTTTTTATCGATTTTTATTTTTAGATTTCTGTTCAAAATAAAAATCATCTTTATTAAAACCTATTTTAGATGATGAAAAATATTTTAAATATCTATATCTATCTTCATAAATGTAAAGTCCCAATCTTTCTCACCAAAAGAATAGCAGCTTTAAGTAGAACAGCTCTCCTCTCAAATACATTCCAAAAAGTACAGAGCATTCCCCTCGTTTTCAGTGAGGGTACAAGATAATGGCAGAGTTTATTGCGGTTATTTTAATTACGATTTTGGCGGTGGTTAGCCCCGGAGCAGACTTCGCGATTGTGACTAAAAATAGTTACTTGTACGGTCGAAAAATAGGTGTGTTTACTTCACTTGGAATATCGCTTGGCGTGTTGGTGCATGTGACTTATACGTTAGTCGCCGTTACCTTTGTGATGACTTATACGCCGCAAATTTTGAATATTGTGAAGTATATCGGCGCGTTTTATCTGATCTATATTGGCTATAAGACTTTTACTCAAAAACCAGTTTTAGACACTGCGGCATTAACTTCTATAGGTACTTTGCAAGCGATAAAATACGGTTTTTTTACCAACGCCCTCAACCCTAAAACCACGCTATTTGTGATTAGTACCTATACGCAAATTGTGAGTTTAACCACGCCTAAAACTATTCTTTTGGCTTATGGCTTTTTTATGTCATTTGCCCATTTTGTATGGTTTTCACTTGTGGCTGTACTGTTCTCATCCATGCTACTAAGACAAAAAATGTTAGCCAAGCAAGTACAGATTAATAGGGTGATTGGTTCAATTTTATGTGTGTTAGGTGTGATTTTGCTTTTTACTAAGTTTCAGTAGAGCCGCTTAATTTTTAAGAAACTTTTTTATATATTGCTGTTAATATTAAAACGCATGATAGATTTCCCAATCCTTCATATCTCTATAAATCAAGGATGATGAGCGAATACATTTATTATGGAAATCAAGCAAATAAAGTATTTTTTGACGGTCGTTGAATCAGGCAGTATTGGAAAAGCTGCCCAAAAACTCGATGTGGGTGCTTCGGCAATTAGTCAGCAAATTAGTAAGCTCGAGCAAGAGTTAAGCATTCGCTTATTACAGCGTAATGCTTTTGGTGTGACCCCAACCCCTGCTGGCCTTGCCTTTTTAAAGCACTCTCAACTTATTTTGCGTCAAGTGAACTTCGCCATAGATGCTGCACATTCAGCACGGCTTTCAGGTCATGTCAGCCTTGGTTTTCCACCGACCATTACCGCTTTAATTGGCATCCCTTTAATGAAACTAATGTCTGAACGTTATCCAGACATTCGTTTAGAGATTGTGGAAACCCTGTCGGGGAACCTGATTCAGTCGATTAATTCGCGTCAGCTTGATATTGCCATTATTTTTACCAATGAAATTGATAAACAGTGGTCAATTCAGCCTTTGGTACGCGAGCAAATGTATTTAATGGCACGCAAAGAAGTGCTCGAAAAATACGGTCTTAGCGAATGTATTAAAAGCGGAATTATTCAGTCGCATCAAATCGGCGATATTCCTTTAGTGTTGCCACGTCAACGCCATAGCTTAAGAAAACTGCTTGAGCACAAGATTGGACAGCTTAATGTCGTCTATGAAATTGATGGCTTGCATTTGCTTATGGACAGCCTGATTCATCTTGACCTTGCAAGTGTGAGGCCCGGTAGTGCTTGTTTACAAGAGTATAAACACAAGCTGCAATTGCTTAAGGTTGTCGACCCTGAAGTTGAACGAATTAACTATTTGGTGAGCCTTGCCGAAGAAGAATTATCACCTGCCGCACTTGCTGCCAAGTCAGCCATTAAGGCATGTGTGAAAGAGTTGATTCAAAACCAGATTTGGCCATGTTCTGAAATTATTTTATAAAGGGTCATTAATTTTTCTAAATACCTAATTAATTTTCTCCTCTCACTCCCTCCTGCTTTTTAAGATTACATTTTCCTTCGAATGATAAGTGGTTTTCTGTTTATCGAAACATAGATGTGTAGTTTGAACTGGAAACAAGGCATCACATTTTCTACGAAGGACACCTTTAAATCTCATCTCTAACCCATTTCCTATTTAGGTTTATTGATTGAATCAGTTTACGTCCAAACCTTGAAGATCGTGAATGTTTCCATTTTGTTAGGCCAAGGAGGTCTCCAATGGATGTCGTTAATAACCGTAGGGCTACTTTTAAAAAAATATTAAATGTAACGAGTGGCAACTTTTTAGAACAGTACGATTTTTTTCTTTTTGGTTTCTATGCCACCTATATCGCAGCAAAGTTTTTCCATTCTGATAATGAATATGTCTCTTTAATGATGACATTTACCGTGTTTGCTGCTGGTTTTCTTATGCGTCCTCTCGGCGCTATTTTCTTGGGTGCCTATGTCGACAAAGTCGGTCGCCGTAAAGGTTTAATTGTGACTTTAAGTCTTATGGCAATTGGCACCATCTTAATTACCTTTGTGCCGGGTTATGAAACCATTGGTATTATCGCGCCAATTTTGGTGGTAATTGGCCGTCTATTACAAGGCTTCTCGGCAGGCGTTGAATCTGGCGGTGTTTCAATTTACCTCGCTGAAATTGCAACCGATAAAAACCGTGGCTTTATTACTAGCTGGCAGTCTGGTAGCCAACAAATTGCGGTTGTGTTTGCGGCCTTACTTGGTTATTGGCTCAACACCATTTTAACTCATGCTCAAGTGGGTGAATGGGGCTGGCGTATTCCGTTCTTAATTGGCTGTTTAATCATTCCTTTAATCTTCTTGTTCCGTCGTACTTTAGAGGAAACTGAAGACTTTAAAGCACAAAAAACTCACCCATCTTCAAAAGAAATTTTCAGCACACTTGTAAGCAACTGGCGCATTGTACTTGCTGGCATGATGATGAGTGCGATGACTACGACAACTTTCTACTTTATTACGGTTTACACCACGGTGTATGCGAAACGTACTTTAGAAATGTCGGTAACAGATAGCCTTTTAGCAACCGTGTTTGTAGGTTTGTCGAATTTCTTCTGGTTACCAATGGGTGGCTTACTTTCCGACAAAATTGGCCGTCGTCCAGTATTAGTGGGTATTACGACTCTTGCGATCTTTACCAGCTATCCGGTTTTAAGCTGGTTGGTGAGCGACATTAGCTTCTCAAACCTACTTATTACCCTTGCTTACTTCTCGTTCTTCTTTGGTATGTACAACGGCACTATGGTCGCAACGCTTGCCGAAGTGATGCCAAAACGTGTACGTACCGTTGGCTTCTCTTTAGCATTTAGTCTTGCAGCCGCGATTTTTGGTGGTATGACTCCAATGGCATGTACCTTCCTTGTCGAAAATACAGGTAATGCAAGCACACCAGCGTTCTGGCTCATGCTCGCTGCGGTATGTAGTCTCATCTCAAGCTTGTATTTATGTCGTGGTTCTAAACAGAAAGATCCTGACGCGATTGCTGAACCTGCAAAGGTTAGCGCTTAAAACAACTCATTCCTTAACCTGAAATTTTAATAAACAGTACGGCAGACCTTAAATCTCCGTACTGTGCTTTCTTGCAATTCAAGTGAGGCACTATGAAAAAGTCCCCTATCTTCATAACTATTTGCCTAGCTGGTGCAGGCTTAGGATCTACATTTGCCAATGCAGATACGCTCGAAGTAATTAGCTCAGGCGGTTTCTATTCATCTATGGAAAAACTCATTCCAATATTTGAAAAGCAAACTGGTCACACGGTTCACCTATCATCTGGTTCATCTATGGGTGAATCACCGACTGCAATTCCAAACCGACTTAATCGTGGTGAACGTTTTGACATTGTTGTGTTGGCTGCTCCTGAACTAAGCAAACTCGCAGAAAAAGGTTATGTTGACCCAAATTCACAAAGCGCTTTAGTGAATTCAAGCATTGGCATGGCTGTGCCTAAAGGTGTACCAAAGCCAGACATTAGCTCTGCGGCGAAATTTGAAAAAGTTTTATTAAATGCCAAGCACATAGGCTATTCAGCAAGTGCGAGTGGTACACATCTTGAAAAAGATGTTTTCCCAAGCTTCCCACCTGTCGAATACAAAGTAATTTCGAGTAAAGCAGAAAAAGTGGTAGGCGACCGCGTTGCAAAACGTATCGCCGAAGGCCAGTTTGATATTGGTTTCCAGCAAATTAGTGAAATCAAACCTTTTACCGGCAAATATGGTCAAGTTGAGTTAGTTGGTCCAATCCCTGCGCCTTACCAAAAAGTTACCGTGTTTGCGGCGGGCATTGGTAAAAACTCGGAACATGCAAAAGTCGCAAAAGAACTTATTCAATTTGTGAAATCGCCTCAAGCGACACAAATTATTGAAGAACAGGGTCTTGAGCAGGTTAAACAATAAAAGCTCTAAAAGGCAGCATTTTGAGAGGATGTTGCCTTTTCTCTTTTAGTGGTTTACTCAAAGCAATAGAACAAAATCTATAGCGATAAACCAGTGTAGAATTAATCCATAAAGGTTAATGTAGTATTTGCCGTGGAACTTAAACAATTAAAGTATTTTATTGCAGTGATCGAGTCAGGAAGCTTGGGTAAAGCTGCAAAAAATCTCGATATTGGAACTTCTGCATTAAGCCAGCAAATCTCAAAATTAGAAAGCGAGCTTTCTATTCGCCTTTTACAACGTACCGCTTTGGGTACGGTTCCCACCCCTGCGGGTTTAGCTTTTTTTCAACAAGTGCAACTGGCACTTAGACACCTAGACCATGCCGTAGACTCTGCGCACTCCTCACGTTTAAGTGGTCACGTCACCGTGGGTTTTTCACCGAGTGTTGCGGCTGTTATAGGCACGCATTTTTTAAAACTCATGAGAAATCGTTATCCCGATATTAAAGTCCGTTTAATCGAAGGCTTATCGGGTGACCTCAAAGCTTTGGTGAATGCAAGGCAGCTCGATGTCGCGATCATCTTTAGTGACGATGTCGACCCACAGTGGGCCATACAGCCTTTAGTCAAAGAACAGATGTTTTTAATCTCGCCTAAAGAAGTGCTGAGTCAGTTCGACCTTGAAAGCTGTATCGACACTCAGACCATTAATCATTCACAGCTTAAAGAACTTCCACTGATTTTACCGAGCCAACGACATGGACTGCGTTTATTGCTCGATCAGAAAATTCACCAACTTAAAGTGGCCTATGAAATTGATGGGCTGCACTTGTTAATGGAAAGCATTAGCCAACTCGAAATGGCAACCATCCAACCTGCGGGTGCATCGTTAAACTCGCGGCAAGACCTGTGTTTACTGCGCGTTATAGAACCTGCTATTGAACGTATTAATTATTTAATTAGTCTCTCTGAAGAAGAGCTCTCGCCTGCCACCTTAGCCACAAAAGTGGTGATTCGTGCCTGTGTAGCAAACTTGATTAATGAAAAGCGCTGGCCCGGTGCGGAACTCATAAACACTTAAGCCATTAGTGTTTATTTTTACTAAACACCCATTCAAGCCTAGCCTCTCACTTCATCTTCCCTTTTGAAGCTACATTAGCCCTAGCTGAGAAAGGGAGAAATCCATGCATGATGTGATTGTAATTGGTGGTGGGAATGCCGCACTGTGTGCCGCGCTCACAGCAAAAGAAAGTGGTGCTTCTGTACTGGTAATAGAGGCAGCGCCCAAAGAGTGGCGTGGTGGTAACTCACAACACACTCGTAACCTCCGTTGCATGCATGATGCTCCTCAAGATGTATTAGTCGATGCCTACCCTGAAGAAGAATATTGGCAAGACCTACTTAAAGTGACTGCGGGCAAAACCAATGAGCACTTAGCTCGTCTAGTTATTCGTAGCACGGCGACCTGTCGTGACTGGATGCGTAAACATGGTGTGAATTTTCAGCCGCCGCTCTCAGGTGCCTTACATGTTGCACGTACCAATGCCTTTTTTATGGGTGGAGGTAAAGCTCTCATTAATGCCTATTACCGTAGCACCCAAGAACTTGGTGTCGAAATTTTATACAACACAAAAATTAAAGATCTAAAGTTAAATCAAGGACATTTTGAAGCTGCAATTGCGGAAGATGGTCGTGTATTTAAAGCGAAAAGCTGTGTATTGGCCGCAGGTGGTTTTGAGTCAAATCTCGAATGGTTAAGAGAAGCATGGGGGCAAAATGAAAACGGCGAATGGCCTGCCGATAATTTCATTATTCGTGGTACCCGTTTTAATCAGGGCAACTTACTCAAATTTATGATAGATCAAGGCGCCGATATTATTGGTGACCCATCACAATCGCACTGTGTGGCGGTAGATGCACGCGCACCGTTATATGACGGCGGCATCTGCACCCGTATTGACTGCGTTTCACTGGGAATTGTAGTCAATAACAAAGCTGAACGTTTTTACGATGAGGGCGAAGATTTCTGGCCAAAACGTTATGCGATTTGGGGCCGCCTTGTTGCCAAACAACCTCAGCAAATCGCCTATTCGATTATCGACTCAAAAGCCATTGGTCGCTTTATGCCACCTGTGTTTGCGGGTGTGAAAGCAAATAGCATTCAAGAACTGGCCGAAAAAATCGGGCTAGATGCAAAAACCTTATGCCACACCGTAGAAGAATTTAATCAAGCCTGCGTACAAGGCACCTTTAACCACACGGTTTTAGATGACTGCACCACCGAAAATATTGTTCCCAACAAAACCCACTGGGCCGTTCCTCTCGATCAACCACCCTTCTACGCCTATGCGCTTAAACCCGGCATTACCTTTACCTATTTAGGTTTAAAAGTCGAAGACGATGCTGCGGTGCGTTTTAACAATAAACCAAGCCGTAACCTATTTGTCGCAGGTGAAATGATGGCAGGTAACGTACTTGGTCAGGGTTATACCGCAGGCGTTGGCATGTCGATCGGCACAACCTTTGGACGCATTGCCGGAAAAAATGCCGCCCACTATGCACTTTCACAAGGAGTTGAACATGAATGCTAGTACCAAAGCCCTAATTCCAGTTGTTCAGCTCTCTGACCATGAGCAGGAAGTTCAAAGAGTGCTACAGATTTGTAATGCTTGTCGCTACTGTGAGTCTTTTTGTGCTGTATTTGCGGCTATGACCAAACGTCTTGAGTTTAACCAAGCCGATATTCATTACATGGCAAACCTGTGCCATAACTGTGGTGCATGTTTACATGCTTGCCAATATGCTCCACCACACGAGTTTGGGGTAAACATTCCAAAAGCGATGGCACAAGTACGTTTAGAAACTTATCAAGAATTTGCGACCCCTCAGCCTTTAGGCCGACTTTATAAGTCTGTAGGTATTCCTTTTGTCTCAGCTTTAACACTTATTTTCTTTTTTTGCATGTTAGCTGTGGTGTGGTACAAAGGCACTGACCTGTTTGCAGGTTACCAAGGTAATTTCTATGCGATTTTCCCGCATAACTTTTTAGCCCTATTGTTTGGAGCGACCTTTACAGTTGCAATTGTTTTACTCGGCATCGGAATTAGCAAATTCTGGCGACAGACGTCTAAAGTCATTCATGGCAAAGTTGAGAAACCCGATCTGGTTCAAGCTACCCAAAACGTATTAACACTTAAATATTTAGATGGTGGACATGGCAAAGGCTGTAATGAGCAAGATGACCGTTACACACAAATCCGCCGTGTGTTCCATCACCTGACGTTTTATGGCTTTATGCTCTGCTTTGCAGCTACAGGTGTAGCGACTTTATATCACTATTTTCTTGACCTACATGCGCCTTACCCTATCTTTAGCTTGCCTGTGATTTTGGGTACTTTGGGTGGAATTGGCTTAGTTGTCGGGCCTGCTGGCTTACTCTATTTAAATCTTAAACGTCATCCGTTGCATGGTGACCGTGAGCAAAAACCTGTAGATCGAGGCTTTATTTTCCTTCTACTTATCGTTAGCGCTTCAGGGTTAGCACTCATGGCATTTCGCAATACCCCTTACATGGCACTTTTACTGATTTTCCATTTAGCTACGGTCATGACATTCTTCATTACCATGCCATTTGGAAAGTTCGCACATGGTTTTTACCGCAGTGCTTCTTTACTCAAATTTGCCATCGAAGAGCGTATTTCGAAGAAGTCATAATGTTTAAGATTAGAAAAACTTCCTAATAAAAAACCGCTATAAAAGCGGTTTTTTATATTCAACTACAATGATAATTGAATGGACATATTGAAAACGGTAATAGCTTAAGCAATTTTTCCATCAATAATGCCTTTCTCTTTTAACGTAGCAAGCTCTTCTGCTGTTTTAAATCTCGATAAGATTTGAGCAGTATGTTCACCAAGCTCTGGCGGTGCATGATGATATTCAACGGGAGTATCAGACAGTTTGATGGGTGAGCCAATGGTTCGGAAGTTTTCATTTAAATGATGAGGAATGTTCACCACCAAGTTGCGATGTACAATTTGTGGTTCAGCTAAAGCATCTTCAATAGAGTTGATAACACCTACGGGAACTTTAAGCGCATGAATCATCTCAACCCATTCTTTGGCAGTTTTCTGCAAAAAGTGCTTCGACAATAAAGGAATCAGTTCATTTCGAAATTTTACGCGGTCTTGGTTGCGTACAAACTTTTCATTTTCGAGTAACTCTGGATAACCAATCGCAATACATAAATCTTTAAACTGTTTGTCGTTACCGCAAGCAATAATAAATTCTTTATCTTTAGCCTTAAAAGTTTGATATGGCACAATACTCGGATGTTGATTACCCATGCGCTGCGGGGCTTTACCCGAAGCTAAATAGTTCATTCCCTGATTTGCCAGTGCCGAGACCTGCACATCCAGGAGTGACATATCAATATATTGACCACGTCCCGTTTGCGAGCGTGCAATCAATGCAGCCTGAATCGCGATGGTTGAATACAAACCAGTTTGAATGTCTACCACAGCCACACCAACTTTTTGCGCACCACCACCTGCCACATCATCAGGCTCGCCAGTAATGCTCATTAAGCCAGACATACCCTGAATAATAAAATCATAACCGGGTTCTTCTGCACGTGGGCCATCTTGCCCAAACCCAGTAATCGAGCAATAAATAATATTTGGATTTAACGCACTTAATGACGCATAGTCCAAGCCATATTTAGCCAAAGACCCTGTCTTATAATTTTCAATTACCACGTCGGCAGTCTTGGCAATTTCATAAATTAAAGCCTGACCTTCTGATGTGGTAATGTCCACCGCAACCGAATATTTATTGCGGTTGGTACACTGAAAATAGCCAGATTCACGAGTCATGTTTCCATCTTGATCGGGCATCCATGGTGGTCCCCACATACGAGTGTCATCACCTACTCGAGGACGTTCAATTTTAATGACTTCCGCACCAAGGTCAGCCAAGATCTGTCCGCACCAAGGCCCTGCAAGCACACGACTTAAATCTAAAACCCGAATTCCTTGTAATGCACCCATAACGATACCCTTATCTTTTTAGAAGGTACTCAACGCACCTTCTTGTCATTGTTTATGATTGTTTTTGCGGATCGTACTGACGATCTTTAATAAATAAGCCCGGCAATACACCCGCAACAAAATACGCAGCACCCATCACAATAAAGGCCATAGTAAACGTACCGCCCGATGCCAAGAATCCAATGGTGGCTGGTGCAATCGCTGCCCCGACACGACCAATGTTATAGGCACCGCCAATGGCTGTTCCGCGCACATCGGTTGAAAAACTTTCAGCCATATAAGTCGCGTTCACACCGTATGGAATGCCATATAAGAAGCCAAAGGTGATTAATAAATACAAAATATTGTCAGGGGTATTAAAGAAAATAATGATTGGCAAGAACACGGCGCTGGCAATTGTTCCAAACACAAAAACGGCACGACGATTAAACTTATCAGCAAGATAACCTGCTAAAATTTTGCCTAAAATCATTGCGGTATATGAACCCACCATATAACTGGTTAAGTTTTTAAAGTTCATATGCACTTCTGTTTCTAAATAACTTGGCATCCAGTTGTTAATGCCGTAATAACCAAACTGTAAGAAGAATGCTGTGGTCATCCACAACAAAAACATCTTACGGTGTTTAAAGTTATTAAAGATTTGCTTATAAATGCTGCTACTTTTTGGCTTTTCAGCCACCACTCTTTCTTTAGACTGTCTGCTGCCTTGCAAGCTTTCAATTTTGGTGAGCTGCCAAGATTTTGGCTCCGGCACAAATCGTTGTAGGAAAATATTAACGAAAGCAGGTACAACGGTCAGGAAGAATAAAACACGCCAGCCATGATCTGGAATAATTGCCCCTGCTAAAAGGGTTGCCGCAATATAACCTACAGTCTGACCCGTCTGTAACGTGCCCAATACCGTTGTACGGTAAGTGGTGGGTACATATTCAGCCATTAAGGTATTACAAGCCATATAAAGTGCCCCAATACCCAAAGCACCAATAAAACGTAAAGCCATAAATTGCTCGAAGCTTTGCGTAAAGCCTAACAAACAAGTCGCTACCGAAAAGAAGGTTACCGAGTTCGCAATGGTTCTTACACGGCCAAACTTGTCACATGCCCAACCACCCAAAATACCGCCAATACCCATACCCGCCAAAGAGGCACTGCCTAAGGCACCCGCTTGAAAGGTACTTAAACCAAACTCTGCCTTTAAACTGGTCAAGCTATAAGACAGCAGCATAATATCAATGCCATCGACCACCATTGCAAAATAGGCAAATAACAACGCCCATTTCCATGTATGAGGGCCAATCCTTTCGTATGTCCCAAGGTTACTTGGAAATGTATTTCTTAATTCTTTCGATATTACTTGAACGTCATTGTTCATCTTTAGTTCCTCATTTTCCCAAATGAGTCATCGGTAGCTTACTTATGTTTTCTGTATGACTTAATCTTCTATACTTTTCATCAACTTACTTTCAAATTTAAGTACACAGAGGTACATCTTCACATGAGTATCCTTACGATGAATCTTGTCATTATCCATAAATTTTTGCGTAAAAATCCCTAAAGGTGCTCCCGAAAGAACACCCTTATTTTTAAAAATGAATGAGCTAGTTACTAAATGCGGCAATGCCTGTTTGAGCACGACCTAAAATCAAAGCATGAACATCATGTGTACCTTCATAGGTATTTACGACTTCAAGATTAACCAAATGACGTGCTACGCCAAACTCGTCACTAATACCATTTCCACCCATCATGTCGCGCGCCATACGAGCGATATCAAGCGCCTTTCCACAGTTATTACGCTTAATTAGGGATGTACCCTCAACTGACGCAATACCTTCATCTTTCATACGGCCAAAACGTAACGCTACTTGCAAACCCAAAGCAATTTCAGTTTGCATATCTGCGAGTTTCTTTTGAATCAACTGATTTGCAGCCAACGGACGACCAAATTGTTTACGGTCCATGGTGTATTGATGTGCAGTATGCCAGCAGAACTCGGCAGCACCCATTGCGCCCCATGCAATACCATAACGGGCACTGTTCAAACAGGTAAATGGGCCTTTTAAACCTCGAATTTCAGGGAATGCATTTTCTTCAGGTACAAATACGTTATCCATTACAATTTCACCTGTAATCGATGCACGTAAACCAACCTTGCCATGAATGGCAGGTGCAGATAGACCTTCCCAGCCCTTTTCTAAAATAAAGCCGCGAATATCGCCAACATTACCTTCAGCAGAAACTTCTTTTGCCCAAACGACAAATACATCGGCAATTGGACTATTGGTAATCCACATTTTTGCGCCAGTCAAACGATAACCACCGTCAACTTTTTTAGCACGGGTAATCATACTGCCCGGGTCTGAGCCATGATCAGGTTCTGTCAAACCAAAACAACCAATATATTCACCCGTAGCTAGTTTAGGTAAATACTTTTGCTTTTGCTCTTCGGTACCAAATTCATGAATCGGAACCATGACCAATGAGCTTTGCACGCTCGCCATAGAGCGGTAACCCGAATCGACATATTCAATTTCACGTGCAACCAAACCGTAACTCACATAGTTCAAACCCGCGCCGCCATATTGCTCAGGAATGGTTGGACCCAGTAAGCCTAGCTCTCCCATTTCACGGAAAATAGATGGATCTGTTGTTTCATGACGAAATTGTTCAAGTACACGTGGTTGCAAACGTTCTTGGCAATAGGCATGAGCTGCATCACGAATCATGCGCTCATCTTCGGTAAGCTGTTGCTCAATTAAAAATGGGTCTTGCCAGTTAAATTGAACTTTTGCTTTTTTTGTTGTCACCATGTGATTCATCGCATCCTCTGCTTGATTTGATCTTCTTTATTTAACTCGATGTTATGCGTGAAAAATGCAGTAATCAAACGATAAATGTTCATGCAGATATGCGACTTACGCATATTTAAAATAAGATGCATTAAATTTAGATATTTAATTCGTTGTATTTCATTAAAAATGGCTTATTTTTATACTAAACTCTGCTCTCTGCATTTAGGTCATATGCTGTTTTGAAATATGACGACAAATAAAAGGATTTATTTATGCGAAGAAGTATCCCATCCATTCAGGGCCTGATTTGCTTTGAAAGTGCAGCAAAACATCTAAGTTATACCTATGCTGCCCAAGAGTTATGTATTACCCAAAGTGCAGTCTCGCGCCAAATTCAGCAGTTAGAAGATTTCTTGGGCGTTGAACTCTTTATACGTACTCGGCATGGTGTTGAACTCACCATTGCAGGTCAACAGTATTTTAAAAGCATTAAACCTTACTTGTTAGGACTAGAGAAATGTACAGCCGATGTGATTTCTCATAAAGGTTTAGGTGGAACATTAAAGTTAGGCGTGGTACCTACCTTTGCAACGCGCTGGTTGTTACCCAAGCTCCATCTTTTAAATCAAAAACACCCTGAAATTACGGTTCACTTAGAAACCAGTACCAAGCCCTTTTTATTTAATGACAATATTTTTGACGCTGCTATTTTTGCAGGTACGCAGCAGCAAATTGATCACTGGCCCGGCATACAAGCACATTATTTAATGGATGAAGAAATTGTACCCGTGTGCTCGCCGAGACTCATCGAAAAGTATTTTCCAGATGCAGTCATGATCAATGAAAATACCTATGATTTAAGCTCTGAAGATTTACTGAAAATCCCCCTACTTCAACAAACCACTCGGCCTAGCATTTGGCAAGAATGGTTTCTAACCCATCAGATGCAACACCCGAAGCCTTTTGATGGACAACGCCATGAGTTATTTTCGATGCTTGCCGTTGCTGCCAGTCATGACATGGGAATGGCTTTAATTCCACAAATGTTGATTGAGTCTGAACTACAAAAAAAAGAACTGGTGATTGTTTCTAATAAAAAATTAAAAGGTAGCCGAAAATACTATCTCATTCATTCGAGCCAAGACATCTCACCGACTATTCAAAAATTTGTTGAGTGGATTTACCAAGAACTAGAACAACTAAAGACTAATACGAATTAGCTCAGCAGCTTTCATTTACGCTCAATACTCTTAAAAGGTTGTGATTAATCAAATCACAACCTTTTTAGTTAAGCGTAAATGACTTTGAAATTAATGACTCATTAATTGAATGTCTGAACCGCTACGTTTCGGATCAATCAAGATTTTGGCATGCTGTTCAGGATCACGTAATGCTTCAAATGCACTCGTAACCCCTTCTAGGCCAACAACACCGGTAATGAGCGGTGAGCAATTCACTTTACCTTCTGCAATCATGTGTAGCGCATCTCGAAACTCAAGCGGTGTATAGCCCAACACGAACTGAATTTCTAACTCTTTATTAATCGCAAGTGCTGGTTCGATTTTGTCACTTTGCATGCAGACACCCACCCCAACAATTCGGGAAAACAAAGGTGCACCTTCAATAATTTGCTGCAAAACACCCGGTACGCCTACACACTCAAAAATAACAGGACGTTTTGGTAGAGCGCCTAATTTGTCAATCATGCGCCATCCATGCCACCAAGGTAAGCGTGTCGCTTGCAACTTATCAAACAGCCCCATGCCCATGTTAATGGCATCAGAAACATTGCCAAGCAAACCAAACTCTTTCCAGTTAGCAAATGGCGATGTCTCTTTAGGATCTACCACAATATCTGCACCGCATTGCTCGGCAAGCTTACGGCGGTTTGGTGAAAAGTCGCTGGCAACTACAGTTTTAACCCCAGCTGCTTTAAGCATTAATATGACACCTAGCCCAACAGGGCCACAGCCAATTACAATCGCAGGTTCACCAGTTTTCACACGGCTACGGCGAACAGCATGCAATGCAACCGCCATAGGTTCAGTCATGGCAGCACTATCGGCATCTAGACCATTCGGTACTTCAAACATCAAGCTTGATTGAGCCAATACTTGCTCGGCATAACCACCTGAAGCATTTGGGGAAAGCCCTGTAGACAAATAACCATGCGGATCTACATTTAAAAGCGGCATTGCACAAACAAGTGTATCTGCTTTAAATTTATGACGTGTTTTTGGGCCATAGTCTAAAACCTTGCCGCAAAACTCATGTCCTAGTACAAACGGATCTGTAGACTTCGCTAAACCATTAAACCCGACACGTGCAGCCAAATCATGCATGTGGTCGCAGTGATGCTGCATATGTAAATCTGAACCACAGATCCCGCATCGCACCACTTCCAATAAAACTTGCCCTTTTGCAGGCGTTAATTTCGGTTGGTCCACCACTTGTAGTTTTGCTTGATGACAAAGTACCGACTTCATTTGAGCCCTTCCTATTTCTTCTTTTTCATTTACTTGCTAGAAATAGATTTCTACAGATAAATTAATCGCTTTATCAATTTGGTCTTTAGCAAGCCTTTATTCATCTTTACAACTAAAAGGCAAAATACCAATGACCATTCTTCAGCCAATCCACTCTTGAAGAGTCAACAAAACAGGCTCAGCGAAATTAAAAACAATAAAAATCTTGGTGCTTGTATCTTACACAGACTGCGTTGTCTTCTTAGGCCAGAACAATGTCATCAAAATTAAAACTTATACAAATATAGTAAGTTCAAAAAACTCAACTCAACGCTTTTCACAAAAACATAGCAAATCCAAACTTTTATCAGTGCATCTAAACAGGCATGATGAATTAATAGCAACAGATAAGAAGAAATTTATGATTACTAAAACGCTTCCACTTACAGATATACACCGCCACCTTGATGGCAACATCCGCATTCAAACCATTTTAGACTTGGGGCAACAATACAATTTAGATTTACCTGCTTACGACATTGAATCTTTACGACCCCACGTACAAGTGATGGATAACCAACCAGACTTATTAAGTTTTTTATCTAAGCTCGATTGGGGTGTAAAAGTATTAGCGAGCCTAGATGCCTGCAAACGTATTGCTTTTGAAAACATGCAAGATGCAGCACAGCAAGGCCTAGACTATGTAGAGCTGCGTTTTTCCCCGGGTTATATGGGAATGACACATCAACTCCCGCTCGAAGGTGTTGTTGAAGCTGTGATTGCTGGCGTAAAAGAGGGTAGTCAGGTGTACAGGGTAAAAGCGAATTTAATTGGCATTATGAGTCGTACTTTTGGTCAAGAAGCCTGCGAAAAAGAATTAAATGCCCTGCTTGCCCATAAAAATGATATTAAAGCGTTGGATCTTGCTGGAGATGAGCTTGGTTTTCCGGGCAATTTATTTATTGATCACTTTAAAAAAGCACATGATGCAGGTTGGCACATTACGGTACATGCAGGCGAAGCTGCTGGTCCAGAAAGTATTTGGCAAGCCATTGAAGAATTAGGTGCTGAACGAATTGGACATGGTGTTAAAGCAGTTCAAGATTTAAAACTTTTAGATTATTTGACTAAACATGAGATTGGTATTGAATCTTGCCTGACTTCGAACATTCAAACCAACACAGTGCCTTCTTTAGCAGAACACCCATTAAAGACTTTTTTAGAACATGGTGTGCTTGCCACCATTAATACAGATGACCCAGCAGTTGAAGGCATTGAGATACAGCATGAATATTTAACTGCTGCCCCATTAGCAGGTTTAAGCCCTGAGCAAATTTATACAGCTCAAGAAAACGGCCTAAAAATCGCATTTCTATCAGATCAAGAAAAAGATGAGTTAAGGCAGAAATATCAATAACAGAGAACAGAGAACAGAGAACAGAGAACAGAGAACAGAGAACAGAGAACAGAGAACAGAGAACAGAGAACAGAGAACAGAGAACAGAGAACAGAGAACAGAGAACAGA